>NZ_CP193663.1:616666-925000 GCF_051106465.1 Streptococcus sp. KHUD_016
TTATCTTAGCAATGACGGGAGGAATTCAATAACATGTCTAAAATGAATGACTATATCCAACAAGAAACCATAACCGGAATTGTTCCCATGACCAATAAGGATCGTCAGTATTCTTTCTGGGATCTCTTTCTATCGACAAGTGGTTTTGCCATTGCTACTTGGTGTTATACCCAAGGGGCTTATGTAGCTCAATATTTGACCTTTAATCAAATGTTGATAAATATTTTTAGCTTTAACATTATCTGGGTTTTTATTGAATGTCTTCCTATTTTGTTTGCGGTTAAGTATGGAATTGATTTGTGGATTTGGTTGAGAGCTGTTCTAGGAAAAAGAGGTGTAGCCCTGTTATCAACCATTATTAGCTTGGCTAACTTTGGATGGTATGCTGTTGCGGCCAATCTTTTTGCCAGTTCCATGATCCATTTGGCAAATAATTTTGGTCTTGGTTTGGACAAGGGAGTATGGGCGCCTATTCTTGGTACCCTCTGTGTTCTTCTTGGGACTCTCATTGCTCTTGGAGGTCCAGAAGTGATTAAGTGGACCAATCGCTTTTTGGTTATCGCCTTATTGATTGTCGGTCTGATTATCGTTGGAATCTGCTTTGTCGCCGTTCCTATAACGGATATTATGAATATCCAACCAGCCACTCAAGGAGATTTGACGCCATTAGAACGCTTCATGCTCTCTGGAGAAGGAAATGTTGCCTTTGCCTTTTCTTGGTCTACACAGGCATTGGTGTTACCGCGTTTAGCAAAATCAGAACGCAGTGGTTATTGGGCTACAGCCTTATCATACGGAGTTGTGGCTCCATTCTTCGTTGCGACAGGTGGAGTCATGGCTCTAGCTATGTTTGTCAAAACAGGCGTGTATGAAAGTGATCCAACAACCATGCTATCAACTCTAAGCACCCCAGCCTTTGCTCTCTTAAGTCTACTACTAGTAGCCTTTGCTAATATTGGAACCCAGGGGACAGGATCATACGTGAACTGTATGATTGTAAAAAGTGGGATGCCCAAAGTAAGCTATAAACTAATGGTTTGGATTGCCATGGTTTACGTGAGTCTACTCACTATCTGGGGAGGAGTAGAAGAGTATTTCGGATCCTTCATCTCCCTAGCAGCCTATATTCAGGGGCCAATTATTGGTATGATTGTTGTCGACTATTTTATCTTAAGAAAACGAAAACTCGACTTGCGTTCAGCCTATTTCCTTGAAGGGCATGACGCCTACGAATTTACTAAAGGATTTAACTTAGTTGGCTTGTCTTGCGTATTTATCTCCTTATTGGTAGCGGTACTTTTTGTCTACAACCCTGTAACTGCACAAATTCAAAGTCCAATCTTTTTAATCACAACGGGTAGCGGATTTACTGCGCTATTTGGCGGTCTACTATATTGGCTAGCTAGTCTTAGCCCGTTAAAACGTTATATGATAAAAGATCGAGACACTGTTACGATTTAAGAAGAGAGGGAACTTCGGTTCCCTTTTAATTTATACTGGCATTTTATGCAAACTTCTCAGATTATTCAAAATCTTGAAAAAGAGATGAAAGCGTTTGATAGATTTTCTAAGAAAGTGTATAATAAAAGTAGCAATATAGAAGGAGAAGTCTCATGGCAGTTAAAGATTTCATGACCCGTAAGGTAGTTTATATCAGTCCAGATACGACTGTAGCACACGCAGCAGATTTGATGCGCGAGCAAGGTTTGCACCGTTTACCTGTTATCGAAAACGATCAATTAGTCGGATTGGTAACAGAAGGAACCATTGCGGAAGCCAGCCCATCTAAAGCAACCAGTCTCTCTATCTATGAGATGAATTATCTTCTGAATAAAACCAAAGTAAAAGATGTAATGATTCGAGATGTCGTGACGGTTTCTGGCTATGCTAGTCTAGAAGATGCGACCTACCTGATGCTAAAAAATAAAATTGGGATATTGCCAGTCGTAGACAATCATCAGGTCTACGGTGTCATTACAGATCGTGATGTTTTTCAGGCTTTCTTAGAAATCGCTGGATACGGAGAAGAGGGAATTCGCGTTCGTTTCATTACAGAAAATGAAGTCGGAGTACTGGGAAAAATTGTAGCTCTAATTGTAGAAGAGGATTTAAATATTTCCCATACTGTTAACATCCCACGTAAGGATGGCAAGGTCGTCATCGAAGTTCAAATTGATGGAAAAATCGATTTGACTTCATTAAAGGAAAAGTTTGAAAAAGAAGGAATTCAAGTGGAGGAAATTACTCATACCTCTGCTAAAGTCCTTTAAACAAGAGGCTTTAGAGCCTCTTTTCTTCTGCCATCAAAAGCGGTGGAAAGCAAAATATGGAAAGAAATGAGAGATTATGGTATAATAAAACGATATGAAAAGGAGTATCTATGGACATTTCAGAAATTCGTCAAAAAATTGACGCAAATCGTGAAAAATTAGCTTCTTTTAGGGGGTCTCTTTGACCTCGAAGGTTTAGAGGAAGAGATTGCCATCTTGGAAAACAAGATGACAGAACCTGATTTTTGGAACGATAATATCGCGGCCCAAAAAACGTCGCAAGAATTAAATGAATTAAAAAACACCTACAACACCTTCCGTAAAATGGAAGAGTTGCAGGATGAAGTTGAGATTTTATTGGACTTTTTAGCAGAAGACGAGTCAGTCCATGAGGAACTGGTTGAACAGTTGACAGAACTGGATAAGATGATGACCAGCTACGAGATGACTCTTCTCTTGTCAGAACCTTATGACCATAATAATGCAATCTTGGAAATCCATCCAGGATCTGGTGGTACTGAGGCTCAGGACTGGGGGGATATGTTGCTTCGTATGTATACTCGTTATGGAAATGCCAAAGGCTTTAAAGTAGAAGTCTTGGATTACCAGGCTGGTGATGAAGCAGGTATCAAGTCTGTGACCTTGTCTTTTGAAGGACCCAATGCATACGGCCTACTTAAATCAGAAATGGGTGTTCACCGTTTGGTCCGTATTTCGCCATTTGATTCTGCCAAACGTCGCCATACATCATTTACATCCGTAGAGGTTATGCCTGAGTTGGATGATACCATCGAAGTGGAGATTCGTGAAGATGATATCAAAATGGATACCTTCCGTTCAGGTGGTGCTGGAGGACAAAACGTTAATAAGGTTTCAACAGGTGTGCGTTTGACACACATTCCTACGGGAACTGTCGTCCAATCAACGGTCGATCGTACCCAGTATGGAAATAGAGATCGTGCCATGAAGATGTTGCAGGCTAAGCTCTATCAAATGGAGCAAGAAAAGAAAGCTGCGGAAGTCGATTCCCTTAAAGGTGAGAAAAAAGAAATCACTTGGGGAAGTCAAATCCGTTCATATGTTTTCACGCCTTATACTATGGTAAAAGATCACCGTACAAGCTTTGAAGTTGCTCAGGTAGATAAGGTGATGGATGGAGACCTTGATGGTTTTATCGATGCCTACCTCAAGTGGCGAATCAGCTAAGATAGAAAGGAACTCATATGTCAATCATTGAAATGAGAGATGTTGTCAAAAAGTATGACAATGGAACGACTGCCCTGCGTGGTGTATCTGTTACCATTGAACCAGGAGAGTTTGCCTATATCGTAGGACCTTCTGGGGCAGGTAAGTCAACCTTTATTCGAGCTTTATACCGAGAAGTAAAGATCGAAAAAGGAAGCCTAACAGTTGCAGGCTTTAATTTAGTTAAAATTAAGAAGAAAGATGTCCCGCTTCTACGTCGTAGTGTTGGGGTAGTCTTTCAGGATTACAAACTTTTGCCTAAGAAGACCGTTTATGAGAATATTGCCTATGCAATGGAAGTAATCGGTGAGAGCCGTCGCAACATCAAAAAACGTGTTATGGAAGTATTGGACCTGGTTGGTTTGAAACATAAGGTTCGCTCTTTCCCTAATGAACTCTCAGGTGGAGAGCAGCAACGGATTGCGATTGCTCGTGCGATTGTCAACAATCCTAAAGTATTGATTGCCGATGAACCAACAGGAAACTTGGACCCAGATAATTCATGGGAAATTATGAATCTGTTGGAACGCATCAATCTCCAAGGTACTACTGTCTTGATGGCGACTCACAATAGCCAGATTGTAAATACCTTGCGCCACCGTGTCATTGCCATTGAAAATGGCCGTGTCGTTCGTGACGAAGCTAAAGGAGAATATGGATACGATGATTAGTAGATTTTTTCGCCATTTATTTGAATCATTAAAAAGTTTAAAGCGAAATGGCTGGATGACAGTAGCAGCAGTGAGTTCGGTTATGATTACCTTGACCCTCGTTGCCCTGTTTGCATCTGTAATTTTTAATACAGCAAAACTGGCTACCGATATTGAAAATAACGTTCGGGTCATGGTATACATTCGTAAGGATGTAGCTGATAACAGTGAAACGATTGAAAAAGAAGGTCAGACAGTTACCAACAATGACTACCACAAGGTTTATGATGCTTTGAAAGCTATACCTGCTGTTAAGAGTGTTACCTTCTCAAGTAAAGAAGAACAGTACGAAAAACTAACGGAAACAATGGGTGACGATTGGAAGGTCTTTGAAGGGGATGCAAACCCTCTCTATGATGCTTATATCGTTGATACAAATTCTCCGAGTGATGTTAAAACGGTAGCTGAAGAAGCTAAGAAAATTGAGGGAGTATCAGAGGTTCAAGATGGTGGAGCCAACACTCAACGACTTTTTGAACTGGCTTCCTTTATCCGTGTTTGGGGATTGGTTATTGCAGGGCTCTTGATTTTTATCGCAGTCTTCCTCATTTCCAATACCATCCGTATCACCATTATTTCACGTAGCCGTGAGATTCAGATCATGCGTCTGGTAGGAGCAAGAAACGGCTATATCCGTGGTCCATTCTTGCTAGAAGGTGCTTTTATTGGCTTGCTTGGTGCAGCGATTCCTTCTGTCCTTGTATTCTTTGTTTACAATATGGTTTATCAATCGGTCAATAAATCTTTGGTAGGTCAAAACTTGTCAATGATTACACCGGATGTGTTTATCCCTCTGATGACAGTCCTATTATTTATAATTGGAATTTTCATTGGTTCAATTGGTTCGGGGATTTCGATGCGTCGATTCTTGAAGATCTAGTTGGATTTAAATGCAAATTGCAGAACAAATCAGAAAAATAATACATTTTTAAAAGAGAAGTTTTCGTAAACTTCTCTTTTTCCTTTTTAAAAATTAAAAAAAATAGACAATTTTTTTATAAAAGCCTTTACAAAAAAAATAAAAGTGGTATAATTAATACATAACCAAATGCAAACGTTTTCGTAAAACGTTTGCCTAAATAAAATAAAGGAGATTTGAATGATGAAAGCTACATTCAAAAATGTCTTGTCTTTCGAATTTTGGCAAAAATTCGGTAAGGCTTTAATGGTGGTTATCGCCGTTATGCCAGCAGCGGGATTGATGATTAGTATCGGTAAGATGCTTCCTATGTCTGATTCTAACTGGATAATTTTTACTATATTTGGAGATGAATTAGGCCCGTTACTTCATACACTAGTAGTAACTATTGGTAATGTTATGGAGCAAATTGGTTGGGGGGTTATCGGTAACCTTCATATCTTGTTTGCTCTTGCTATTGGGGGAAGCTGGGCAAAAGAACGTGCAGGTGGTGCCTTTGCAGCCGGTCTTTCATTTATTCTTATGAATAGAATTACTGGTGTTTTATTTGGTGTGACAGGCGATATTCTCAAGGATCCTAATGCTCTCGTTCATACCTTGAATTTTAAAATCTTTGGCTTACAGATTGGTTGGGACATTCCACTAAAAGTTTCTGACTACTTTACAAGTGTTTTGGAATCTCCAGCTCTTAATATGGGTGTTTTTGTAGGGATTATTGCTGGTTTTGTTGGGGCAACAGCTTATAACAAATACTACAACTTCCGTAATCTTCCAGATGCCCTTTCATTCTTCAATGGTAAACGTTTTGTACCATTCGTTGTTATTTGGAGATCTATTCTAGTAGCTATCTTATTGGGTATTTTCTGGCCATATGTTCAAGCAGGAATTAATGGCTTTGGTGTTTGGATTGCGAGCTCTCAAGAAACAGCACCTGTCCTTGCGCCATTCTTGTATGGTACTTTGGAACGTTTGCTCTTGCCATTTGGTCTTCACCACATGTTGACTATCCCAATGAACTACACAGCTCTTGGTGGAACATACGAAGTGTTAACTGGTGCAGCAAAAGGAACACAAGTATTTGGTCAAGATCCACTTTGGCTTGCATGGGTAACTGACCTTGTTAACCTTAAAGGTTCAAATGCTGACCAATACCAACACCTTCTTACAACAGTCACTCCAGCTCGTTTCAAAGTTGGACAAATGATCGGTTCATTTGGTATCTTGATGGGTGTCATCGTTGCTATCTACCGCAATGTTGATGCTGACAAGAAACACCAATACAAGGGTATGATGATTGCGACAGCTCTTGCAACATTCTTGACAGGGGTTACTGAACCAATCGAGTACATGTTCATGTTCATCGCAACACCTCTTTACCTTGTTTACGCAGTAGTTCAAGGTGCTGCATTTGCTATGGCAGATATTGTTCACCTTCGTGTCCACTCATTCGGTTCAATTGAATTCTTGACTCGTACACCATTGGCAATTAATGCTGGTATTGGTATGGATATCGTTAACTTTATCTGGGTAACTGTTCTCTTTGCGGTTATCATGTACTTCATTGCCAACTTCATGATCAAGAAATTCAACTACGCAACTCCAGGACGTAACGGAAACTACGAAACAGCTGAAGGAGCATCAGAAGAAGCAACTCCTGGAACTCCAAAAGTTGCAGCAGCTTCTCAAGCCGTAAATATCATTAACCTTCTTGGTGGTCGTGCAAATATCGTAGATGTGGATGCATGTATGACTCGTCTTCGTGTAACTGTTAAAGATGCAGATCGCGTTGGTACTGAGGAACAATGGAAAGCAGAAGGAGCTATGGGTCTTGTCATGAAAGGACAAGGTGTCCAAGCTATCTACGGACCAAAAGCTGACGTATTGAAATCTGATATCCAAGATATTCTTGACTCAGGTGAAATTATTCCTGAAACTCTTCCAAGCCAAATGACAGAAAACCAACAAAATACTGTACACTACAAAGGTGTAACTGAAGAAGTTTACTCAGTAGCTGACGGTCAAGTTGTTGCTTTGGAACAAGTGGAAGATCCAGTTTTTGCTCAAAAAATGATGGGTGATGGATTTGCAGTAGAACCAGCAAATGGTAACATTGTATCTCCAGTTACTGGTACTGTATCAAGTATCTTCCCAACAAAACACGCTCTTGGTCTTGTCACTGACTCAGGTCTTGAAGTGCTTGTTCATATTGGTTTGGATACAGTAAGTCTTGAAGGAAAACCATTTACTGTTCATGTCTCTGAAGGACAAAAAGTGGCTGCTGGTGATCTTCTTGTTACAGCTGACTTGGATGCTATTCGAGAAGCAGAACGCAAAACATCAACAGTGGTTGTCTTCACAAATGGTGATGTCCTCAAATCAGTTAAATTAGAACAAACAGGTTCTCTTGCAGCTAAAACAGCAGTTGCTAAAGTAGAATTGTAATATACTTGGGGTTGGAAGCTGTTTTCCAACCTCTTGTTTTAGGAGAAAAGCATGAAATTTCTAACACTCAATACTCACAGTTGGATGGAGAAGGAAGCAGAGGAAAAATTCCAAATCTTACTCCAAGACATTCTCGAGAAGGACTATGATTTGATTTGTTTCCAAGAAATTAATCAAGAAATGACCTCGCCTGAGGTAGAGGTTAACACTCACTATCAAGCTTTACCATCAGCAGAACCCATTCACCAGGATCACTATGTCCGACTCCTGGTTGAAAAATTGGCTGAGAAAGGGAAAAACTACTACTGGACTTGGGCTTACAATCATATTGGCTATGACCGCTACCATGAAGGCGTAGCTATCTTATCCAAAACACCTATTAAGGCGCGTGAGATTTTAGTATCAGATGTAGATGATCCAACGGATTACCATACTCGCCGTGTTGCCTTGGCTGAGACAGAGGTTGAAGGCAAGGAACTGGCTCTTGCAAGCGTCCATCTCTCTTGGTGGGATAAAGGTTTCCAAGAAGAGTGGGCACGATTTGAGGCTGTACTAAAAGAGTTGAAGAAACCTCTGATTTTAGCAGGTGATTTTAATAATCCAGCTGGTCAGGAAGGCTATCAAGCGATTTTAGCTAGCCCATTAGGATTACAAGACGCGTTTGAAGTTGCGAAAGAAAGAAGTGGTAGCTATACCGTTCCACCAGAAATTGATGGTTGGAAAGGTAATACTGAACCGCTACGAATCGACTACGTCTTTACGACCAAAGAGTTAGAAGTAGAGAGTTTACAAGTAGTTTTTGATGGGCAGAATGGTCCACAAGTCAGTGACCACTATGGTTTGAATGCTGTATTGACCTGGAAATAATGAAAGAGGTTGGAACCAGAGAGTTCCAACCTTTTAATCTATTCGAATCTTTACTACAGGACTGAGACTCAAATGGGACTACTGCAATAGGACAAAATATGGTATAATTGAAAGGATAGAATCGAGGATAATATGTCATTTAAGAAATTTCAGTTTAAAAATTATATAGAAAAGGCTTTGGAGGAGTTGAAGTTTACGACTCCTACCGAAGTTCAGGAAAAGTTGATTCCTATTGTCTTGGCAGGTCGTGACTTGGTGGGTGAGTCAAAAACAGGTTCAGGAAAGACTCATACTTTCTTATTACCCATTTTCCAGCAATTAGATGAAACTAGCGATAGTGTGCAAGCAGTCATTACTGCACCAAGTCGTGAGTTGGCCACTCAAATCTACCAAGCAGCTCGTCAGATTGCAGCTCACTCAGATGTCGAAGTTCGTGTGGTTAATTATGTGGGTGGTACGGATAAGGCGCGTCAGATTGAAAAACTGGCTAGCAACCAACCACATATCGTTATCGGAACGCCAGGTCGCATCTATGACTTGCTCAAATCTGGTGATTTGGCTATTCACAAGGCCAAGACCTTTGTCGTCGATGAAGCCGATATGACCTTGGATATGGGATTCTTGGAAACCGTTGATAAGATTGCAGGGAGCCTTCCAAAAGACTTGCAATTCATGGTCTTTTCAGCAACTATTCCACAAAAATTGCAACCGTTCTTGAAAAAATACTTGTCAAATCCTGTCATGGAAAAAATCAAGACAAAAACAGTCATCTCAGATACCATTGATAACTGGTTGATTTCGACCAAGGGCCGCGACAAAAATGCTCAAATTTACCAGCTGACTCAGTTGATGCAGCCTTATTTGGCAATGATCTTTGTTAACACAAAAATGCGTGCTGATGAGTTACATGCATACTTGACTGCTCAAGGATTGAAGGTGGCAAAGATTCATGGAGATATTGCTCCTCGTGAACGCAAGCGGATCATGAATCAGGTGAAAAATCTGGATTTTGAGTACATTGTCGCAACGGACTTGGCAGCGCGTGGAATTGACATTGAAGGTGTCAGCCATGTTATTAATGATGCCATTCCGCAAGACTTGTCCTTCTTTGTTCACCGTGTTGGACGGACTGGGCGCAACGGACTGCCTGGTACAGCTATTACCCTTTACCAGCCAAGCGATGACTCGGATATCCGTGAGTTGGAGAAATTAGGAATTAAGTTTACTCCTAAGATGGTCAAAGATGGAGAGTTTCAAGATACCTATGACCGTGATCGTCGTGCCAATCGTGAAAAGAAGCAAGATAAGCTTGATATTGAAATGATTGGCTTGGTTAAAAAGAAAAAGAAAAAAGTCAAACCAGGCTATAAGAAGAAGATTCAATGGGCGGTGGATGAAAAACGCCGCAAAACCAAGCGTGCTGAAAATCGTGCTCGTGGCCGTGCTGAGCGTAAAGCCAAACGCCAAACATTTTAAAAACTCAGTAGAATCACCTGATTCTACTGAGTTTTTATTTCCTGAAGTATTCGATAGAACTAATAATTATATACTTAAAAAAATTTGATTTATAAAACAGTAATTGCTTTAAAACCTTTTTTAGAGCAATATTTTATTGAAATCATAAGGAAAAAAATTGAAAACTATACAAAATTGTGTTATCATACTATAAAACAATCGGATTATATCATTTGATCCGTGAAAAGAAAAGGGGACTTCTATGGATAAATCATTTATGAAACAACAACGTTTTTCATTCCGTAAAATGAAAGTTGGGTTGGCTTCTGTAGCAATTTTGTTTGCTTTTGCTCAGGTCGGACAAGTGTCTGCAGATGAAACAACACAACCGGCATCTACTTCAGCTGAAACAGTAAAGAAAACCGAAGCAAATAAATCGGCAGTCGAAGCTGCTGTAGCAGAAATTAAAGCTGATGAGGCGAAACCAGTCGTTAACCAATCAGATGCAAAACCTGGAGAACTTGTTGATGTTTCTAAGAAGGTTTCACCTATTGACGTGAAAGAACGCCAAGAAGGTGATCAAAAGATTCATGAAGAAACTGCAACAGTTGAAGTCACAAAGACAGAAGTGGCACCTGTAAAAAGTGAAGAACTTCCTGCTCCAAAGACTGAAACAACTGAGAGTACAGTGAGTGGGAAAGATGAAGATGGAAATTCTTATACCCAATATGAACGTGTTGATAAAACAACTACAGTCGAAATCAAGAAAGCGACAAGAACGATTTCAAAATCTAACTCTGCCGATATCGTTTTTGTTGTTGACCGTTCAGCATCTATGTCTCGAACTATTGACACTGTCCGTAACAATATCAATGAGTTTGCAAGAAATCTTGCTAAAGATGGAGTAGCAGCACGTTTTGGATTAGCTACCTTTAGTGATGAAGTATATGGACGTATAGGTGGATTAGCAGATGAGGGTACAATTTTAACAAAATTTAATGAATCTTATTTTACCTCTGACCCAGCTGAGCTTGAAAAAGCCTTAGCAGGCATTAAGCTTGCACATGGTGGAGACTTCCCTGAAACATCTACACCTACTCTTACACAAATTGTTTCAACCTACGACTGGTCTAAGTCACCTAAAAATAAAAAGTTTGTCGTATTGTTGACAGATGCTCCAATGAAGGAGGATCCTTCAATTCCAACGATGGCGAATACTCTTGCGTCTTTGAAAGCCGCAAAAATCGAAAGAATTGTTGCAACTTCGACAGGGACCGATATTAGCTATAAAGATTTTGTATCTGAAGGTCGATTAATGAATATTAATCGTAACTTGGCTGATTCTTTAACTAAGGATGCAACTACATGGATTGTTGAAACTGTGACTGAAGGACACAATTACAAGGTAACGAAAGATAATTACCAATTTTACCTAGAACGTCGTACAACACTACCTGTTGCTCAGACAGGAAGTGCGACTCCAACTACCACAGTTCCAGTAGCTACAGCTTATAAAAAAGAAGTGGCGAAACTCCCTGATACAGGAAGTAATGATACAGCGAACTATGGTATTGTAGGACTTGGCCTCCTAATGGCTGGACTTGGCTTAACTGTAAGCAATAGAAAGTCTAAGGAACAGTAAGCCTAACTGGAAGATTGTTTGTAAGAACATTGTGATAAAAAAATAGGTAGTTTGTAAACAAAGTATGCAGATTAGCATAGGTATAATCTTCTGTATTATGGAGTACAAGCCGAATTTTTATGATGAGAAAAGAGCCGTAAGGTTCTTTTTTCGATTTCGAGAAAATACTGCAAAAAAAAGTAAAAAGTGGTATAATGATAAGGTTATATAGTCCCGATAAGATGGTAGAATTTTCTATCAGTACTTTGTAACTCTATAACAATATTTTTTAAGGGGGGACATTTTTATGTCAGAACGTAAATTATTCACGTCTGAATCTGTATCTGAGGGGCATCCGGATAAGATTGCAGACCAAATTTCAGATGCGATTTTGGATGCTATTTTAGCTAAAGATCCTGAGGCGCACGTTGCTGCCGAGACAGCTGTATACACAGGTTCGGTCCATGTTTTTGGTGAAATTTCTACACATGCTTATGTAGATATTAACCGAGTGGTTCGTGATACCATTGCAGAGATTGGTTATACCAATACAGAGTATGGTTTTTCTGCGGAGACGGTGGGAGTTCATCCGTCACTTGTTGAGCAGTCACCAGATATCGCCCAAGGAGTTAACGAAGCCTTGGAAGTTCGTGGAAATGCAGATCAAGATCCACTGGACTTGATTGGTGCTGGAGACCAAGGTCTCATGTTTGGGTTTGCAGTGGATGAGACAGAAGAACTCATGCCATTGCCAATCTCACTCAGTCATAAGTTGGTTCGTCGTTTGGCAGAACTTCGTAAGTCTGGTGAAATCAGCTATCTTCGTCCAGATGCTAAATCACAAGTTACGGTTGAGTATGATGAAAATGATCGTCCAGTACGTGTGGATACAGTCGTTATTTCAACTCAGCACGACCCAGAAGTTAGCAATGAACAAATTCACAATGATGTGATTAACAAGGTTATCAAAGAGGTGATCCCAGCTTCTTACTTGGATGAGCAAACCAAATTCTTCATCAATCCAACTGGTCGTTTTGTAATCGGTGGACCTCAAGGGGACTCAGGTTTGACTGGTCGTAAGATTATCGTGGATACCTATGGTGGCTACTCTCGCCATGGTGGTGGTGCCTTCTCTGGTAAGGATGCGACGAAAGTGGACCGTTCAGCCTCTTATGCAGCTCGCTACATTGCCAAGAATATCGTTGCAGCAGGCCTTGCTAAGAAGGCAGAAGTGCAATTGGCCTATGCTATCGGGGTGGCGCAACCTGTTTCTGTTCGTATCGATACTTTTGGTACAGGAACAGTATCTGAAAGCAAGCTTGAAAAAGCAGCGCGTCAAATCTTTGACCTTCGCCCTGCAGGAATTATTCAAATGCTGGATCTCAAACGCCCAATTTACCGTCAAACAGCGGCTTATGGACACATGGGACGTACAGATATTGACCTTCCATGGGAACGTTTGGATAAGGTAGACGCTTTGAAAGAAGCTGTGAAATAAAAAAGATTGGTAGCTGTGCACTGCCAATCTTTTTTGCAAAAGAAAACCAGCTTTTGGCTGGTCTTCTTATTTTATAGGGATTGAAATCTCAATCAATTTATCTGAATAAAGCGTCTTGATATTGGCTTCATCAATGCTTTCCTTGTCGATTTTACGTTTTAAGAAGAAGTCTTGGATAGTTTCGATTTCAGGTTCACGAATAGCACGGTGTTTGTTGGAAATGAGGATTTCATAGTGAAGCGGGGCTTGTGTGAAAACTACATCTGTGTTTCCAGCAGAATAGACCTCGACAAGAGTTGCGTCTGTGCTTTCTAATTGGCTTTTAACAAGTTGCGAGTGTGAATTAGTCGTGTTGATAAGCTTCATAACAGTTCCTCCGATTTTCTAACTCTATTATAGCACTTTTTGGATAAAATCGTGTATTTTAGCCAATTCCATGCTGGATTTTCCAAGCTTCAATTCCCCATTTATGGCTACCACGTTTGAGCTTTTCAATAGCCTCGTCAATAGGGAACCAAGCAATATGATTAAAATCTTCCAGTGGTTTTTGTGCTTCTTTGAAAGAAATAGCTTCATAGAGATACGCTGGATTGTAGTAGTAGGTATCACGGTGGCGAGAGTAGAAATACTCATCAGCTTGCCCATAATAGGTTCCAATTTCAGCTGTAAAGCCAAGTTCTTCGATCAGTTCTCTTTTTAGTGCTTCTTGATGATCTTCGCCAGCTTCAATTTCTCCACCTGGCAAGAACCAAGCACCATTGGGAGCTTGAACTAGGACAATTTGTTTTTTCTCCGCATCCGGAATAACTGCGTACACACCATAGCGGGGCTGGTAGGTCACATTCTCTTTTTTATCACCATAAGTTGGGTTTGCCATTGCTTTTTCCTCATTCTCTAGTGTCTTTATTATTATCATAATGGACGAGGGGCAAGCTGTCAAGGTTTTACATTTATTTTAGTAAAAAAGGTGCAGAAAATGATAGACTTTCTGCACTTGTTATATAGATTTATTCTTCTATTTCAGAAGCAATCTCTTCTGTTTTCTCAGTTTTTTTGGCAGATTTGATTTGAATATTGCCATTGCTTGTCATAACTGCCTTGAGGTCTTTTTCACTTGGATTTTCAAGGTAGAAGTCTGTTATGGCATCCTCGATATGGTCTTGAATGGTACGGCGGAGTGGGCGTGCCCCCATTTTTGGATCATAACCTAAGTCAACCAACTTTTCCTTGACCTTGTCTGTCACATCGAGGTGGATATTGTTGCTAGAGAGGCGTTTATTGACATCCGCTAGCATGAGTTCGACGATTTGGAGAAGGTTGTCCTTGCTGAGAGGTTTAAATTCGATGATGCCGTCAAAACGGTTCATAAACTCTGGACTAAAGAAGTTACCGAGTTCACCGAGAACAGAGTTGGTACGTCCTTCACGAGCAGCTCCAAAACCAACGCTGGCTTCGGCCTTACCAGTACCCGCATTTGAGGTCATGATAATGATAGCATCCTTAAAGCTAACTGTGCGTCCTTGCCCATCAGTCAAACGACCATCGTCCAAGACTTGAAGGAACATGTGCATGACATCTGGGTGGGCTTTCTCGACCTCATCGAGAAGGATGAGTGAGTAAGGATTGCGACGAACTTTTTCCGTTAACTGACCAGCTTCATCATAGCCAACATAACCTGGAGGGGCACCGACTAATTTAGCCACACTGTGTTTTTCCATGTATTCACTCATATCAAAGCGAATCATGCTGTCAGCAGAGCCAAAGAGCTCAATGGCTAGTTGTTTAGAGAGTTCTGTCTTACCGACACCAGTTGGTCCGACAAAGAGGAAGCTTCCGATTGGCCGGTTAGGAGTTCCAAGTCCAACACGATTACGACGGATGGCTTTGGCAATCTTATCGACAGCTTCATCTTGACCTATAACATGGGCCTTGAGGTCGTCTGCTAGATGGATAAGCTGAGACTGTTCTTTTTCTTTGAGTTCTCCAACAGGGATATTGGTTTTCTGCTCAATGATATGTTCGATTGTTTTCTCGCTGATGATTGGAGTATCCTGATCGGTCACCTTGTTTTTCTGCATTTCCTTGTACTTGGCAATCTGATCGCGGAAATAAGCAGCCTTTTCAAAGTCTTCCTCTCGTGTAGCTTGAGCCTTGAGATTCTCAGCTTCAATTAAACGCTGATCAATCACTTTAGGATCAACAAAGTTCAGCGTTAGATTCATCTTTGAACCAGCTTCGTCCAACAGGTCAATAGCCTTGTCTGGTAAGAAGCGATCTTGGATGTAGCGGTTGGAAAGATTTGCAGCAGCTTCGATAGCAGCATCAGTATACTTGACGTGATGGTAGTCTTCGTATTTCTTTTGAACTCCTTTAAGGATGATAATGGTTTCTTCGACAGTTGGTTCATCTACCTTGACAGGCTGCATACGGCGCTCTAGGGCAGCGTCTTTTTCAATGATACGGTATTCATTGAGAGTAGTGGCACCAACCAGTTGCAATTCACCACGGGCAAGGGCTGGTTTGAGGATATTTCCTGCATCCATATTGCCATCACCTGCTGATCCTGCACCAACAATTTCATGGATTTCGTCGATAAAGAGGATGATGTCCTCACGTTTGCGAATTTCTTCCATGAGCTTTTGCATACGTTCTTCAAATTGGCCTCGAATCCCTGTTCCTTGAACTAGACTGACCACATCTAGACGGATGACCTGCTTACCTTGAAGTTTATGGGGAACATCGCCATCGACAATCTTCTGAGCTAGACCTTCCACAACGGCTGTTTTACCAACACCTGGTTCTCCGATAAGGACAGGGTTGTTCTTGGTTCGACGGTTGAGGATTTCGATAACGCGGATAATCTCCTCATCCCGACCTATAACAGGGTCAATATCTCCCCGACGAGCAATCTCAGTAATATTGATACCATATTCCTCTAGGAGTCCTCTTTCTTGGCTAGGAGGTGTTTGAAGTGGGCCGCGGTTTTGAGGACCATAACCACCGTTTCCTCCGTATCCCCCACCAGATTGAGTTGGTGGGACGTTATTAGAAGAAGGTTTGAAATTGTTCAAATCATTGAAAAAGTCGCCGAAAGGATCAAAGTCATGATTATTTAAGTCAGTCATCCCTTTAAAGAGGGTATTATTTGGATCTGTTTTGATAATTTTATAGCAATTTTGACAGAGATCAATTTGCTTTTGCTGTCCATTGATATTGGTATACAGATGAATTGTTGAGTCGTTAATTTTACAGTTTTGACAGAGCATACATCTACCTCATTTCATTCTTATTCTTGGCCTAAGAAAAAAGGTCAAAAATAGTCAAAGTTTTATACTCTCATTATAGCATGATTAAGGTGTAAAGCAAGTAAAAAGATTGGGAAGTGGTCGTTTTTAAAAGAGGGATTTATGGAGAATCTAGCGACATTGGAGGTAAGAAAAAATCCCATTTGTGGTGACAAAAAGGATTTTCATTCATCGGGACTTACTGCCCGCTGTTTTTATATTAGTAAAGGAGTTCGTAGATCTCCATTGCAATCAAATCAATGCTATCAAAGGTATAAGTTTCACGAGCCTCTACATCGCGAAGGGTGAAGAGTGATCCGTTTTCTTCGTCGTGGCTGTATGCAACTTCTGCGACGACAACACCTTCACGTTCAAAATTACGTTTTAGATTTCCACCATCTTTTGTCATTGCTTCTAGGCGGTTAATGATTCTAACCAAATGTGATTCCATTTTGATTCTCCTCCATTTCTTATCGTTTCTATTTTACCATAAACAAGAGGTAGTTGACTAGAAAAAAACTGTGATTTCTCTCTATTTCTCCATTCTATCAAGTTAATTGTTAAAATTAGAGAAAAAAGATTGCATTTTAATTCAATTCATGTTATAATCATACAATCTAATACATAGAAAGTTGATTGAATATGAATTTTTCTTTTTTACCAAAGTATTTACCATATTTTAACTATGGTGCTCTGATTACCGTATTGATTTCTATCCTTGTTGTCTGCTTAGGGACCATTATAGGTGTGTTACTGGCCTTTGCCCAACGTTCACGCTTTAAACCGCTCGTTTGGTTTGCAAATGTGTATGTTTGGATCTTCCGTGGGACGCCGATGATGGTTCAAATAATGATTGCCTTTGCTCTTATGCATATCAATGCTCCAACTATTCAAGTGGGAATTTTAGGAGTTGATCTTTCTCGTTTGATTCCTGGTATTTTGATTATTTCTATGAACAGTGGTGCTTACGTTTCAGAAACTGTTCGTGCGGGGATCAATGCCGTTCCTAAAGGTCAGTTAGAGGCTGCTTACTCTCTTGGTATTCGTCCCCAAAATGCCATGCGGTATGTCATTTTGCCACAAGCTATCAAAAATATTCTTCCAGCGCTGGGAAATGAATTTATCACCATTATTAAGGATAGTTCCCTCTTGTCTGCGATTGGGGTGATGGAGTTGTGGAATGGTGCAACGACTGTAGCGACAACAACTTATTTACCGTTGACTCCCCTTTTATTTGCAGCCTTTTATTACTTGATTATGACCTCTGTTTTGACAGTGGCGTTGAAAGCATTTGAAAAACATATTGGACAAGGAGACAAGAAATAATGACAGAAACCTTGATTAAAATTGAAGAACTACATAAGTCTTTTGGGAAAAATGAAGTTTTAAAAGGCATCAACCTTGAGATTAAACGTGGAGAAGTTGTGGTCATTATTGGTCCGTCAGGGAGCGGGAAATCAACTCTCCTTCGTTCGATGAATCTACTTGAAGAAGCAAGTAAAGGTAAGGTTATCTTTGAAGGAGTTGATATCACAGATAAGAAAAATGACCTTTTTGCCATGCGTGAAAAGATGGGTATGGTATTCCAACAATTCAACCTCTTTCCCAATATGACAGTGATGGAAAATATCACTTTGTCACCAATTAAAACCAAAGGTGAAAGCAAGGAAGTTGCGAAGAAAAGAGCACAGGAACTGTTAGAAAAAGTTGGCTTGCCAGACAAGGCGACGGCTTATCCACAGAGTTTGTCAGGTGGTCAGCAACAACGGATTGCTATTGCACGTGGACTTGCTATGGAACCAGATGTTTTGCTCTTTGATGAGCCGACTTCAGCCCTAGACCCTGAGATGGTTGGAGAAGTTCTAGCTGTTATGCAAGACCTTGCCAAGTCAGGGATGACTATGGTGATTGTGACTCATGAAATGGGCTTTGCGCGTGAGGTAGCAGACCGTGTTATCTTTATGGCGGATGGAGTTGTTGTCGAAGATGGAACACCAGAGGAGATTTTCGATCAAACAAAAGAACAACGGACCAAGGAATTTTTGAGTAAGGTTTTGTAAGACCTCATTTTTAGAAGAAATGGAGTAGGCATCATGGCTTCCAGTAAAGAATATTTAGATTTTATTCTCGAACAGCTATCAGAGCTAGAGGAGATGAGTTATCGTCCAATGATGGGAGAGTATATCCTTTATTATCGTGGGAAGATTATTGGGGGAATCTATGATAATCGTTTGTTACTGAAGCCTGTGAAGCTGGTCATGGATCAACTGGGACAGACTAGGTTTGAACGTCCTTATGAAGGAGCTAAGGAGATGATTTTGATAGAAGACATTGAAGATAAATCATTTCTAATGAGATTAATCAAGGAGATGTATGAAGTCTTACCGGCTCCAAAAATCAAAAAGAAAGCATGACAGATTTACCTAGTATAAATAGGCATAAAAGCTCGATAAGGGCTTTTTCTTATAGTTTCAGACTATAAGGTCCATTAGGCAAGAAATGTTAGAATGGCAAGGTATTTTTTGATATAATAGAGGATATTTGATAGAAAAGAGAAGAGATATGGCACAGATTATTGATGGGAAGGCTCTTGCAGCTAAGTTACAAGGACAGTTGGCTGAAAAGACTGCCAAACTAAAAGAAGAAACAGGTCTAGTTCCAGGATTGGTAGTGATTTTGGTGGGGGACAATCCTGCCAGCCAAGTCTACGTTCGAAACAAGGAACGGTCAGCTCTCGCTGCTGGCTTCCGTAGTGAAGTAGTGCGAGTTCCAGAGACCATTACCCAAGCGGAATTGTTAGACTTGATTGCCAAATACAATCAAGATCCAGCTTGGCATGGGATTTTGGTTCAATTACCTTTGCCAAAACATATCGATGAAGAGGCAGTGTTATTAGCCATTGACCCCGAAAAAGACGTGGATGGTTTTCATCCTCTAAACATGGGTCGCCTCTGGTCTGGTCATCCAGTTATGATTCCTTCAACACCTGCAGGAATTATGGAGATGTTTCATGAATATGGGATTGATCTAGAAGGTAAAAATGCGGTTGTTATCGGTCGTTCAAATATCGTTGGAAAACCGATGGCCCAACTTCTTTTAGCCAAGAATGCGACTGTGACCTTGACCCACTCACGTACCCATCATCTTGCCAAGGTTGCTGCTAAGGCGGATATTCTTGTGGTTGCAATCGGTCGCGCTAAGTTTGTGACTGCTGACTTTGTCAAACCAGGAGCGGTTGTCATTGACGTTGGGATGAACCGAGATGAAAATGGCAAGCTTTGTGGAGATGTTGATTATGATGCTGTTGCACCACTTGCTAGTCACATCACTCCTGTACCTGGTGGAGTTGGTCCTATGACTATTACTATGCTAATGGAGCAAACCTATCAGGCAGCGCTTCGAACACTAAACAAGGACTAGGAAAATGAAATTCGTATTTGACCTGGATGGAACGCTATCTTTTGACTACATGACCATAGATGAGGAGATTCAGCAGGTTCTTTTAAAGGCTGAAGATTATGGGCATGAGCTTGTGTTTGCCTCAGCCCGCTCTTATCGGGATTGCTTGGGTTTATTAGGACCTGAACTCAGCCAGCGCTTGGTCATAGGGTTGAATGGTGGCGTGGCCTATCATCTGGGGAAGGCTATCTTCGAAAGAAATCTCGATGCTAGAGTGTATCAGGCGCTAGTGGATTATTGCCAGACTTATAATCTCCCTTTCTTTGTAGATGATTGCTTTGATTATAGTGGTCAGATTGTAGAGAAGATTCCATTTATTTCCAGTGTGGATCCCCTAAAGGTGGCTCGTCATCAGAAACTCGAGGACTTGGGGACTCCGATTAAGGTAGTCGTTTATATGGGTGACCACGAGGATTTGCTTGATGATCTGCTTGGTCAGCTAGAAAGACTAGGACAGGCTCATCTCTCCTATCATGCACATGAAAAGTGCCTTTATGTTAATCCCTTGGATACTCATAAGGCGACAACTGTTGAAAAGTTGTGTGGGGAGAACTTCATCGCTTTTGGAAATGACCAAAACGATATTGAACTGTTTAAGACGTCTCTCTATTCTGTCCAGATTGGAGATTTTGCTGGTCTTACTCCATATGCAGATGAAACGTTAGAGCTAAAAGGAGCTCCTTCTCTAGCAGTAGCAGCCAAAATCTTACAGACCTTTGCGGAATTTAAGGGAAAATAGTGTAGAAGGAGGTTCGCCTTCTTTTTATGTAGAGTAATGCAGTCTATAAACTATAAATTTGAAGTTTGAAAAAGATATTAATGGAATTCAATTTGTAGTAGAAAGAGTCTAGAACCGAAAGCTATTTTCATTGCAACTATTCCTTTTAAATGACCCCTTCTTATATATCATTTTATTGGGTTAAATTAATGGAAAATAATTGCAATTTAAGGTGCCTTTTGATATATTTAATATATAAAATACATTATAAAACTTGGTACTTGTTTGTGTATTCAGAAGGAGGTTATTTTTTAAAATAAAGTAAACGCTTACTTTGTATCAAGAAAAAGAAATGAGGATTTTAATGAACAAAAGACTTTTTGATAAACGTTGTCATTATAGCATTCGTAAATTTGCAATAGGTGCGGCATCTGTAATGATTGGGGCTAGTATATTTGGTATTTCTGCTGTACAAGCTGAGGAGGTGGATTCATCCAATGCTAAAACAGAAGAAACAACTGTTCATCAAGCTCAACCTTTAGATAAGCTTCCCGATGATGTGGTAGCTGCTATTGCAAAGGCTGATGAGAATGGTGGGCGTGAGTTTGTAAAACCAAAAGCTGAATCGGCAGAAGACAAAGTGACTAAGGATACAGAACCTACTACACCTACTAACGAGAGTAGTCGTGAATTGGTTAGTCCTAAAGGGGAAACTCCAAATAAAGTAGAAGAAGGAACTAAGGTTGAGGACAAACAGAAATCTGAAGAGGCAAAGCCAAAGCCTGTTGAATCTGCAGTAAAAGCTGGAACAGAAGTAAAAGAGGATTCTAAAAAAACTTCTGAAAAGGACCAAGTGAAAGCAGACACAGAGATCAAATCTTCTTCTGAAAAATCGCAAGTGCTGTCTAGAGAGTCAAACAAAGCCGAAGTTGAAAAGGAAAAACAGCTATTATCGGAACGAAAACAAGATTTTAATAAAGATTGGTATTTTAAACTAAATGCCCAAGGAGATTTTTCAAAAAAAGATGTGGATGTTCATGATTGGTCTAAATTGAATCTTCCTCATGATTGGAGTATTTATTTTGACTTTGATCACAAATCTCCCGCGCGTAATGAGGGTGGCCAGTTAAATGGTGGAACAGCTTGGTATCGTAAGACTTTCACATTAAATGAAGCTGACAAGAATAAGGATGTTCGTATCAATTTTGATGGGGTTTACATGGATTCAGAAGTCTATGTAAATGGTAAATTTGTCGGACATTATCCAAGTGGCTATAATCATTTTTCATATGATATCACAGAATTTTTAAACAAGGATGGTAGTGAAAATTCAATTACTGTTCAAGTGACCAATAAGCAACCAAGTAGTCGTTGGTATTCAGGAAGTGGGATTTATCGTGATGTAACCCTGAGTTATCGTGATAAAGTCCATGTTGCCGAAAATGGTAATCATATCACTACTCCAAAACTTGCTGAGCAAAAAGAAGGGAATGTTGAAACACAGGTTCAAAGTAAGATTAAAAATACGGATAAGAAGGCTGCTAAAGTCTTTGTGGAACAACAAATTTTTACTAAGGAAGGTAAGGTTGTTTCAGAATTAGTCCGCTCTGAAACGAAGAATTTAGCAGAAAATGAAACTGCAGATTTCAGACAAACAATCCTAGTTAATAAACCAACTCTTTGGACGACAAAAAGTTATCATCCTCAACTGTATGTGTTGAAAACAAAGGTTTATAAAGAAGGTCAACTAGTTGATGTAACAGAAGATACATTTGGTTACCGTTATTTCAATTGGACTGCTGAGGAAGGTTTCTCTCTGAATGGTGAACGCATGAAATTCCACGGAGTAAGTATTCACCATGACAATGGAGCCTTGGGGGCAGAAGAGAATTATAAGGCTACCTATCGTAAATTAAAACTCTTGAAAGATATGGGGGTTAACTCTATTCGAACAACCCACAATCCAGCGAGTCCTCAGTTGCTTGATGCTGCAGCTAGTTTAGGTCTCTTGGTTCAAGAGGAAGCTTTTGATACTTGGTATGGTGGCAAGAAGACTTACGACTATGGACGGTTCTTTGATCAAGATGCAACTCATCCGGAGGCTAAGAAGGGTGAGAAGTGGTCTGATTTTGATCTCAGAACAATGGTAGAACGTGATAAGAACAATCCGTCTATCGTCATGTGGTCTCTTGGAAATGAGGTAGAGGAGGCAAATGGTAGTCCTCGTTCTATCGAGACAGCTAAACGTCTGAAGGCTATTATCAAGGCGATTGATACTGAACGTTATGTCACCATGGGTGAAAATAAATTTAGTCGTGCAGCGACAGGTGATTTCTTGAAACTCGCAGAAATCATGGATGCTGTCGGTATGAACTATGGTGAACGTTTTTATGATGCGGTTCGTAGTGCTCATCCAGACTGGCTCATTTATGGTTCTGAAACCTCTTCAGCTACTAGAACGCGTGATTCTTATTATAACCCTGCTCAAATCCTTGGACATGACAATCGTCCAAATCGTCACTATGAACAATCTGACTATGGTAATGACCGTGTTGGATGGGGAAGAACAGCTACTGAATCATGGACTTTTGACCGTGATCGTGCTGGCTATGCTGGACAATTTATCTGGACAGGAATTGACTATATTGGAGAACCGACTCCATGGCATAACCAAGATAGTACACCTGTCAAGAGCTCTTACTTTGGTATTATTGATACAGCTGGTTTACCAAAGAATGATTTCTACCTTTACCGTAGTGAATGGTATAGTGCTAAAGAAAAGCCAACTGTTCGCATTTTACCACATTGGAACTGGACTGAAGAGACCCTTAAGGAACGCAAGATGCTGGTTGATGGAAAGGTTCCGGTTCGTACCTTCTCAAATGCTGCAAGCGTCGAATTGTTCTTAAATGGAGAGTCACTTGGTAAAAAGGAATTTACTAAGAAAACGACAGAAGATGGACGTCCATATCATGAGGGGGCTAAACCAAGTGAATTGTATCTTGAGTGGCTTGTGAAATACCAACCAGGTACACTGACTGCGATTGCTCGAGATGAAAATGGGAATGAAATTGCGCGTGATAGTGTGACAACTGCTGGGGAGCCAGCAAGAGTTCGTCTGACTAAAGAAGAGCATGTTATCACTGCAGATGGAAAAGACCTATCCTACATCCATTACGAAATTGTTGATGGTGATGGGAATGTGGTTCCAACAGCTAACAATCTTGTTCATTTCAATCTTCATGGTCAGGGACAAATCGTTGGTGTGGATAATGGAGAACAAGCTAGTCGTGAACGCTACAAAGCTCAAGCAGATGGAACATGGCAAAGACGTGCTTTCAATGGTAAAGGGGTTGTCATTGTAAAATCAACAGAAAAAGAAGGTAAATTTACTCTTTATGCAGATTCTGCTGGTTTAACTTCTGATAGCGCAACAGTCGCAACTGTGTCTGGTAAGAAAGAAAACCGTCACTTTGTAGCCTTTGCTCCTGTAAAAGCAACAACTGACGTGACAACAAATCCTGAATTGCCTCAAACAGTAACAGCTATTTATAGCGATGGTAGTGTTGAGGAAAAGACTGTAACATGGGACGTGCCATCAGACTTGCTTACAAGTGCAGGTGAAAAGAAAGTCTCTGGACGAGTGGAAGGTTTGGAAACCCCAGCTGAGGCACTTGTTAAAGTGATTGCTTTAGATAGATGGTTACCAAAAGTTGCTACAGTCCCAGTTGGAACGAATGCTGCTGATTTGGATAAAACGGTCACTGCTGTTCTGACAGATGGTAGCTTGATTGATACTGATGTTGTTTCTTGGACCTTGAAAGACCCTGCTGCTTTGAACAAGGAAGGTGGACGTACGGAGGCTACTGGTAAATTGGTAGATGACGACCGTGAAGTGACTGCAACCTTTATCGCAAGTAGTAAGGAAACAACAAGTAGCATTACAGGACTTACTGTTGGGGATAAAGCTCTTGAGAATTTTGAGTCTGGCAAGACCTATTACCGTGTATCTCTTCCTTACACTGGAACAATTCCAAGTGTTGGAGCTCAGAGTACCGGATATCAAGTAACTGTTCAGCAAGCTTCTGCTGATAATGGTTATCAGGCTTCTCTCTTCTTGAGTGACCAAAAGGGTGACTTGGTTCAAACTTACTTAATTCAGTTTGTGAAGGAAGCTCCTGCTTTGAAACGTTTGGAAGTGGTTGTAGAAGGAAAAGAAACTGCCACTGAAGATCAAGTATTAACTTATCACGTCATTGGTCGTTATGAGGATGGTTCACAAACAGAATTTTCGGCTTCAGATATTCACTTAGAAGCTAAATCATCTGATGGGGGACATCTTGAGGTGAATGGTCAGAATCTATTGCTCTATACTAAGGGAAGAGTGACTTTGACACCTCGAATCGATAATCAAACAGAGAAAACAGAATCTTTAACTACTGAAGTAGTGATTAAAGAAAATAAAGTTAACAAGAAGATTGTGAAACTGCATCCTGTATCTGTTTCTACAGACATCAATCAGCAACCGAATCTACCTAAAGAAGTTGGAGCAGAATTTGATAAGGGCTTACCACGCAAAGTATCTGTAACTTGGGATAAGGTAGATGAAAAAGAGTTGGGGCACTATCATAGCTTTACGCTTAAAGGACATGTGGAAGGTACAGATATCGAAGCACAAGCGACTGTAACGGTTGAAGGATTGCAAGTTTCAGAGGAAATCAGCCTCACAGTACCTAAGGGTGAGACGGTTCAATTGCCAGCCAATGTCCGGACTTACCATTCTAACGGAACAACTATCTACAAAGATGTTGTTTGGGATCAGGTTCCAGCTAACTTTAGTCAAACTGAAGGGGTCTATGAAATCAATGGTCGTTTAGTAGGTAGCAATCTGACAACTAAAGCTCATGTTCGAGTGTCTAGTCAAGTGGTTGCTGGAAATAATATCTCTAAACAATGGACAGGTTCACAATTACCAGCTGCCATTGTATCCAATACAGGTGGAGATGATTCAGCCAATACCTTGAACGACTTGACTGTATCAAGAACGCCATCAGATACTAAAAATAGATGGACAACTTGGAGAACAAATACTGATAATGACTGGGCTTCTATCTTATTTGGTAATTCAGGAGACTTGACGAAACGTTTTGTCAACAATTTGTCGGTTGATTTCTATACTGATGGAGCAATTGGTCTTCCAAAAGAATATGTAGTTGAATATTATGTAGGTAAAGAAATTCCTGATTTACCAAGTGATGTCAGTCATGCGCAACGAGCTAGCAATCATCCATTTAACAATCCAGACAATTGGAAAGCAGTTGAAAACTTACATGCTCCAAGTCAGCTATCTGCAACTCAAACAAATCACTTCACATTTGACAAGGTAGAAACCTATGCTGTTCGTATTCGTATGAAGAAGGCTGATGGAACTTCAGGTGTTGGTCTGACAGAGCTAACTGTCCTTGGAAACAAGGTAGTAAGCTCTACAAGTTCAGAGATTTCTATCAAGGTAGATGGCAAGGATCTTGAACACTTTAATCCATCTAAGACCGATTACTATATTCCTCAATCTAGCAAAGAAATCACTGCAACAGCTAGCAATAATGGTTTGGTAACAGTTGTTCCTGCAACCAGTCCAAAAGGTGCAACACGTCTCATCTTAAAAGCAGAAGATGGTACGGTATTGAAAGAATATAGAATCTTCCGCAATGATGAGAGAGAAACTAGTCAACCTCTTGCTGCAGAAAATAGTGCTAAAATCTTGAATGTTGGAGATGCTCTTCAACTTCCTTCAGAAGTCACTGTTTATTACCCAACTTCAACTACTTGGACTACAGATAAACTGGCAGTGAAATGGGATGCTATTCCTGAACATGCAACAGAGCATGAGGGAACATTTGAAATTACCGGTCATGTCATTGGTACAAATCTAACGACTAAAATGCAGGTGACAGTTGTTTCTAAAGGAAATCAAGTCATTTCAGAAAATCCAAGCAACAATGAAACGGATTCTAAAGCCTTTGCTTCGACAACGAACGATACACAAGCAGCTTCACATGATCGAATTTTCTATATCAATGATGGAAAATACAATGAAGATGGACGTTGGACAAACTGGTCTCGTACTCCGAAAAATGAAGAAACTTCTGTCGGACTACTCTTTAAGAAGGACGGTAAAATTGCCACCCAATCTATTGGAAAAGTAGCTATTCAGTTCTTTAAAGATAGTGGAACAGATGCCCCAGAGAAAATGGTTCTAGAAAGATATATTGGCCCTGCCTTTACAGAACCAAGTACGATTTCTCGTTATGAAGAAAATGCTGACCATCCATTCAACAAGGCAGAAAATTGGGCACCTATTCCTTACAAAGCTTCTGGAGAATTAGTAGCTGGTAAACCAATCGAGTTTAATTTTGATCCGGTTCAAACGACAGCAATTCGTGCTCGCATGACTCGTAAGGCTACTACCAATGGTCTTGCACTTGTAGAATTTACAGCCTACTCTGCAGGCAAGGGAGCAGAAGTGGAAACACCATCAGCGACTATTTCGATCGACGGAAAAGCATTGGAAAACTTTGATCCAAATGTGACAGATTACACTCTAACAACAATGGGTTCAAAACCAAAAGTCACTGCAACAACTAGTGGACATGGAGTAGTTACAGTTGTGGATTCTGGAAATGCCAATCTTCCAACACTGGTTCGTCTTGTTTCCAAAGATGGAAATCTGGTGAAAGAATATCGTTTACACTTTAAGTCTACCTTCCAAACAACACCAACAGAAGGCGTTAAGAACTTAGTAGTAGAAACTCCAAGTTTGGAAATTGAAAAGACTCCGCTTCCGTTTAAAGAAGTTATTCGTGAAAACCCTGAACTTGCTCAAGGTCAACGTCGTATCGTTTCTGAAGGACAAGATGGAGAAAAAGTTGACTATATTCAAGTTTTGGGTACTACTAGAAGTCTTGTTCATTCTGAAGAAAGAAAGGCTCAGGATCGCATTGTTGAAGTAGGAGTGAAAGCATCTATTTCAAGTAGTAAAGGCGAGGAGCCTGCTCCAGTCAATGAAGTTCCAGAATTCAAAGGAGGTGCTAACTTTGTAGAAGCAGCAGTAAATGAAGTTCCAGAATACACAGGAATTCTAGCCACAGTAGGAGATCAAGCAGTACCAAGTGTTGAGAAACCTGAATTTAAGGGTGGCGTTAATGCTGTAATGGCTCTAGAACATAAACTTCCAGAGTACCGTGGTATTCTAGCTACAGTAGGTAATCAACCAGCACCGACAGTAGAAAAACCAGAGTTTAAACTAAGTTCGTTAGAAAAAGTTCAGACTCCAGAAACACCAGTTCAAGTTGCTAAGGAAGACAAGAGATTGCCAGAAACTGGTGAAAAACAGTCAGAAACAGCTGTTTTCTTGGCAGGTGTTACCTTGGCCTTGTCAGCAGCTTTATTAACTGCAAAACTCAAAGAAGATTAGTCTCAGCGTCTAATGACATCCTATTTGTAGATATTAGTCGATGATTAAAAATTGGTTTCTTTTTCAACTATTGTAAGTTGATGGCATCTAAAAACTGGAGAAGACAATCATGGTCTTCTCCAGTTTTATATAGGTGTAAGCAAGAGAGGTGAATTGTACCCCAAAAGTTAGACAGAAAAATAGTAATCCAAATTGCAAGGTGTGTACCTTTTTGTTGTATAATGGAGTGAGGTGATTAGATGATTTTAAAAATTTATAATGGGGAATATAGTTTACAATGGGATGGAATATACTACTTAGCACTAATTGATTATCCAAATATTCAAGAGTGGGAATTAGAAAAAATTGCTAAATTTATAGCTTACGAAAAACTTCATAAACGTCAAACAAGTATTGAGTGTGCTGATTCTTGTTTAAAAGAAGAAATTTTAGATTACATCTGTCAGCATCTCTTTCTTCCACCATTTATCCCTACAGATAAAAGAGTAGCTTCGACTTATGATCTACATAAGAAGTTAGTGACTTCAGACTACTGTAGTCATACTACGACTATAGATGCAGCGATTTCTATTTTTAAAACAGGCCAGCTCTTATCTGCTGTAAAAGCTTTTGGGAAAGGTGCTGAGGAGTTGGTTTTGGATAGTCGAAATGCTGCATCTGATCCGAAAGATTATTTTGACTATGTCATGTTAGGATGGTCAAATACAAGTTCTGGTTATCGATTGGCGATGGAGCGTTTATTAGATCGAGCTCCTTCAGAGGAAGAATTACAAGACAAGTTTATTCCTGGAGTAAGTTTTCATTTTATCTATACAGATTTGATTAAAGTTCCTGGTTATATTTTTGATGGTTACCATGTTGCAAAAATTAAGGACATGCTTAATTTATTAAGTGAGTTGTATATTTGCATTATTCCAACTCATAATAAGTGCCAATTTGAAAATATTATTCCAACTAAAATACAAGATAGGGTGCATTATCTTGACTATGCTGGAGAAGACTTAGAAGAGTGGACTAAGAAAGTCTATCAAGTTGTTTTAAAACAATCAGATAAAGGATAGTTGAGGAAAAATCGATGAAAGTGATTGATCAAGCTTTACTAGAAAAAGTCATTATTGAACGTTCTCGTCACAGTCATAAAGGAGATTACGGGCGCCTGCTCTTGCTGGGAGGGACCTATCCTTATGGGGGAGCTATCATCATGTCAGCTATTGCATCTGTCAAAAGTGGGGCAGGTTTGGTGACTGTTGGTACGGATAAGGAGAACATTCCGGCTCTGCACAGTCTTTTACCTGAGGCCATGGCATTTTCTCTTCAAGACCAGCAATTGTTAAAAGAGCAGTTGGAAAAGGCAGAAGTTGTCTTGTTAGGTCCGGGTTTGCGAGAGGATGCATTTGGAGAAGAACTTGTAAAACGGGTCTGTGACAGCCTTAGAAAAGACCAGATTTTGATTGTAGACGGCGGTGCTTTGGGCATCTTAGCAAAAGCTCATTTGACATTCCCATCTAGTCAGCTCATCCTAACCCCCCACCAAAAGGAATGGGAAAGACTGTCTGGTATAGTTCTTGACCATCAAAATACAGAGGCGACTGCTAGGGCTCTTTCTGCTTTTCCTCAAAGGACGATTCTAGTCGAGAAGGGTTCAGCGACTCGTATCTGGAAAGCTGGTCAGTCTGAATATTATCAGTTACAGGTTGGAGGTCCCTATCAAGCAACTGGTGGGATGGGAGATACTCTGGCTGGGATGATTGCAGGTTTTGCAGGTCAGTTTCACCAAGTCAGTCTCTATGAGAGAGTGGTGGCAGCAACTCACCTTCATTCAGCTATTGCGCAAGAACTAGCTCAAGAAAACTACCTTGTCTTGCCTACCGAAATTAGTAAAGCTCTTCCGAAAACAATGAAAAAAATATCTCAAAAAGGCAGCTAATACCTTGGTTGCCTTTTTATGTTGATGTAGCTTTGTTGATAAGGTTTTCAAATACCTCAGAACTAGCGACCAACTGCTGAACTTGCGTGAAATTCTCACTTTTAAGGTCTTGATTTTTACTCAAACTCGCAAGGAAAGCGAGATTGTTATCAAAGTTGAGGGGTGTCAAATCATGCTTTTTTTGATATAATTTTTAATGATGAATGCGAGAAATGATCGGTATGTGGTCGTTGATTTAGAGGCGACCAGCACCGGAAGCAAGGCAAAAATTATTCAAGTAGGCATTGTGGTGATTGAGAATGGTGAAATCATTGATCAGTATGCGACCGATGTCAATCCCCATGAACCCTTGGATTCTCATATCAAAGAATTAACGGGTCTGACCGATCAGCGTTTGGCTGCGGCACCAGAGTTTTCTCAGGTGGCCGGAAAAATTTTTGAATTGGTTAAGGACGGTATTTTTGTTGCGCACAATGTACAGTTTGATGCCAACCTTCTTGCAGAATTTCTCTTTTTTGAAGGATATGAATTGCGTACACCGCGGGTGGATACAGTTGAGCTTGCCCAAGTTCTATATCCTCAGTTTGAAAAGTATAACTTAGGTATCCTTTGTCAAGAGTTGGGCATTGAGCTGGAACATGCCCATACTGCCCTGTCAGATGCTCAGGCAACAGCTGAACTCTTGCTCTACATGCGTCAAAAACTATTTGAGTTACCAAAAGGGCTCTTAGAAAGCTTGCTAAAACTTGCAGACAACCTTCTCTATGAAAGTTATCTGGTGATTGAGGAGGTCTATCAGCAACAATCTCTCTTATCTTCGCCCGACTTGATGGAACTTCATGGGCTTTTCCTCAGAAAGGAAAGCAAAGCCTTAGTCCCACAAAAGTTATCCAAAGACTTTGCTAAAAACATTTCTTTATTGGGGCTGGAGGAACGTCCACAGCAGCTGGATTTTGCGGAGAAGGTTGAGCAATTATTGGAAGAACACCAAACTTCCTTTATCCAAGCCCAAACGGGACTGGGCAAGACTTATGGTTATCTCCTTCCAGCTTTGAACTCGGAGAGTGAAGCTGGAATCCTAGTGAGCGTTCCGACCAAAATTCTTCAAAATCAAATCATGCAAGAAGAAGGTCAGCGCTTAAAAGAGGTCTTCCATCTGGAAATTCATAGTCTCAAGGGGCCTCAAAATTATTTAAAACTGGATGCCTTTCACCGAGTTCTCCATCGACTGGAGTCCAATCGCCTTTTCACACGCTTTAAAATGCAGTTGCTTATCTGGCTAACAGAGACAGAGACAGGTGACTTGGACGAAATAGGGCAACTTTATCGCTATCAGCATTTTCTGCCAGAACTAGTCCACGATGGCAAGCTTTCAAAGAAAAGTTTATTTGCCACAGAGGATTTTTGGAAACGAGGGCAGGAAAAGGCAAAAACCAGTCGTGTTCTTCTGACCAATCATGCTTATCTGGTCACTCGTTTGGAAGACAATCCAGAGTTTGTCGATAACCGTTTAGTAATCTTGGATGAGGCTCAAAAAATGCTGCTAGCTCTCGAAAATCTAGCCCAGCAGGCTTATCGTCTTGAGGATCTTGTAACCCAGCTTGATAAGTCCTTGGAGACAGAGGAAGATTTGGTTCAGAAACGCTTGCTTGAGAGTATCGGCTTTGAATGTCGTTACTTGATGGAGCACTACCAGTCAGGCCTTAAGAATGGAAAGTGGTTGGATTCTCTTGAAGAGTTGCGCCAGCATTTTTCGGAGCTAGCTCTCCCAGAGTATAGAGAGATTGCAAACTTTTTCACCTCGGACCGTGAATTTTGGCTTGCTACAGCAGAGAAATCGAGCAAGGATGTCTTGATTTGTTCAAGTAAAAAAGGCCGCTTTATACTAGCAGACTTATTGCCAGAAGATTGTAGGCTCCTAGGAGTATCGGCCACTCTTGAAATCAGCAATCGGGTTTCCCTAGCAGATTTATTGGGATTTCCGGATGCTCCGCTTGTTAGGCTTGATGTAGCAAAACAGGAGCAACAAGAAGTCTTTCTAGTCGATGATTTTCCTCTTGTGACAGAAGTTTCACCTGTTGACTATGCTAGTGAAGTGGCTTCTGTTATCCGAAGGTTACAAGCCTTTCAAGAACCCATACTGGTCTTGTTTACTTCAAAAGAAATGCTGCTGGCAGTTTCGGACCTGCTCGACCAACCGCATCTAGCTCAGTATAAAAATGGGGAACCAAGCCAACTGAAAAAACGTTTTGAAAAAGGTGAACGCCAGATCTTACTTGGAACAGGTAGTTTATGGGAAGGGGTTGATTTTTCAACCCATCCTTGCGTGATCCAAGTGATTCCGAGATTGCCTTTCCAAAATCCCCAAGAACCGTTAACAAAAAAATTAAACCAGGAACTGCGTCAAGAAGGGAAAAATCCTTTCTATGATTATCAGTTACCGATGGCGATTATTCGGCTAAAACAAGCTCTGGGCCGTACTGTTAGAAGATCTGACCAAGGTTCGGTTGCTGTTATCTTAGACAGTCGTGTCGTTAGCAAGCGTTACGGCAAACAAATCGCCCAGGCCTTGTCAAAAGAAAGGGCTGTTCAGGTTCTTTCTAGAGAACAGCTAGAGCCTGCTGTAGCTGATTTTCTCCAATCTCGTCGCAATAGAATGAAAGAAAAATCCAAGAAAGAGAAAAGGTAAAAAATATGAAACGTTCCTTCGACTCTCGAGTCGATTATAGCCTCCTCCTACCAGTGTTTTGTTTACTGGTGATTGGAGTAGTGGCCATTTATATAGCAGTTAGTCATGACTATCCAAATAATGTATTACCAATTCTAGGTCAGCAAATCGCTTGGATTTCCTTGGGCCTTGTCATTGGTTTTGTGGTCATGTTCTTTAATACCGAGTTTTTATGGAAGGTGACTCCCTATCTTTATGGTCTAGGGCTAGCTTTGATGATCCTACCTCTTGTTTTCTACAATCCAAATCTTGTAGCGTCAACAGGTGCCAAGAACTGGGTATCGATTGGTGGAACGACACTCTTTCAGCCATCGGAGTTCATGAAGATTTCCTATATCTTGATGTTGGCTCGAGCCATTGTAAGATTCACTCAAAAACACAAGGAATGGCGACGAACTATTCCCTTGGATTTCCTATTGATTGGTTGGATGATTGCCTTTACCATACCAGTCTTGATCCTCTTAGCCCTACAAAGTGACTTGGGGACTGCCTTGGTCTTTGTAGCTATTTTTTCCGGTATGGTTCTCCTTTCAGGTGTTTCGTGGAAGATTATCATTCCTGTTTTTGCGACAGGAGTGACTGCAGTTGTAGGCTTCATGGCCATCTTTATAAGCAAGGATGGACGTGCCTTCTTGCATCAGATTGGGATGCCAACCTACCAGATCAACCGCATCTTGGCTTGGCTCAATCCCTTTGACTTTGCACAAACAACAACATATCAACAGGCGCAGGGACAAATTGCGATTGGAAGTGGTGGCTTGTTTGGACAAGGTTTCAATGTGTCCAATCTCCTCATTCCAGTACGCGAGAGCGATATGATTTTCACCGTAATTGCTGAAGACTTTGGCTTTATTGGTTCAGTCTTTGTAGTTGCCCTGTACTTGCTTCTTATTTATCGTATGTTGAAGATTACGCTCAGGTCAAACAACCAGTTCTACACCTATATCTCGACTGGATTTATCATGATGTTGCTCTTCCATATCTTTGAAAATATCGGTGCCGTGACAGGCTTACTTCCTTTGACAGGGATTCCTCTGCCTTTCATCTCTCAAGGGGGCTCCGCAATTATTAGCAACCTCATTGGTGTCGGTCTCCTCTTGTCTATGAGTTACCAGACCAATCTAGCGGAGGAGAAAAGTGGAAAAGTTCCATTCAAACGAAAGAAAGTCGTCCTAAAACAAATCAAATAAGGAGGTCACTATGGCAAAAGTTGCAGTTATTTTAGCCCAGGGTTTTGAAGAAATTGAAGCCTTGACAGTAGTTGATGTCTTGCGTCGAGCAAACATTTCATGTGATATGGTAGGATTTGAAGAGCAGGTGACAGGATCGCATGGCATTCAGGTGAAAGCTGATCGTGTTTTTGATGGCGATTTGTCCGACTATGACTTGGTCGTTCTTCCGGGTGGTATGCCAGGCTCAGCTCACCTACGAGATAATCAAGCGCTCATTTCACAGATTAAAGCCTTTAACCAAGCAGGAAAGAAAATTGCTGCCATCTGTGCAGCCCCAATCGCTCTTCATCAAGCAGGTGTCCTGAAAGACAAGCACTTTACTTGTTATGACGGAGTTCAGGAGCAAATTACTGACGGAATTTATCAAAAGCAAACAGTAGTTGTGGATGGCAATCTAACAACTAGCCGAGGACCGTCAACCGCACTTGCCTTTGCCTATGAATTGGTAGAGCAATTAGGAGGAGATGCTGAAAGTTTACGAGACGGCATGCTCTATCGAGATGTCTTTGGAAATCAACAGTAAGACGAGAGTTCGGCTCTCGTTTTTTAATTTACTCCATGTCTAAAAAATGTTTCATATGATTGTCTTGCGATTTTATATCAAACTTTTATAAATCAATCAAGATTCGTTTAACATAAGAAGGAATCTATCTCTAGAAATGTTAGTGTTTTCAAGTTGTTAGATAGAATAGTTCAGATTTCTACTGAAATCAATAGATTCATGAAAAGATATAATATTCAATAAATGCTATATTAAACGGTCTTATCATGCGAATTAATCTGCTTGTATTAATTTGAAATATAAAGTACTTTCTCTGTAATATAATTGAAACATGTTACTAGTATATTAAAATTAGTAAGAATTTTTTGCATATACGAAACTGGGGGAGTGATATGTTGGAAACTTTTGGAAAAATATTCAAAGTCATTAGAGAATCAAAAAAAATGTCCCTGAAAGAGGTAGCTGCTGGTGATATTTCCGTGGCTCAGCTATCCCGTTTTGAACGGGGAGTCAATGGGATCACACTTGATTCTTTTTATTGCTGTTTAAAAAATATGGCCGTTTCCCTAGAGGAGTTTCAGTATGTTTACCATAATTACATTGATTCAGATGATGTGCTGTTCTCAAAAAAAGTAGCTGATGCATATCAGGAAAACAATGTTGTCAAGCTCCAAAATATTTTGTCAAGCTCAGAAGCTTTGACCGAACAGTTTCCTGAGAAGAAAAACTATAAACTCAATACAATCATTGTCAGGGCCCTCTTGTCCTCCTGTTGCTCAGATTTTCAGATTAGCAAGAAGGATATTGAATTCCTGACGGATCATCTCTTTTCTGTTGAGGAGTGGGGACGTTATGAACTCTGGCTTTTTACAAACAGTGTTGATTTGATGACCTTGGAAACGCTGGAAACCTTCGCTAGTGAGATGATCAATCGTACCCAGTTTTATAATAACCTACCTGAAAATCGCCGCCGTATTATCAAGATGCTACTTAATGTCATTAGCGTCTGTATCGAAGGAAACCATCTGCTAGTTGCTATGAGGTTTCTCAATTATCTCGACCACTCTAAAATTCCTGAAACAGATCTATATGATCGAACGCTGATTAAGTATCATAGGGCTCTCTACTCCTACAAGGTTGGGAATACCAATGCTCTCAGTGACATCGAGCAATGCCTATCTTTTTTTGAATTTTTAGATTCCTTTGGTGTTGCTCAAAAGCTTAAAGAACAGTTTGAAAGAATTTGCCTTTCATAGTTGTAGATGTGCAACAAAAAATGATCATTTTGAAAAATATACTAGAATAAGAGCGTAACTTTATACTAAATTCAGAAGGAGGCTTTATGATGGAGAAAAAGATTCATTATAAGATGCATAAAGTTAAGAAAAACTGGGTAGCCATTGCTTTGACTACCTTGGCCCTTATTGTAGCACCAAAGGTACTTGGTCTAGAACCAGGCGTTGTCCATGCGGATGATGTAAAGCAGGTTGTGGTTCAAGAACCTGCTACAGCTCAGACTAGTGGTCCGGGTCAGCAAACTCCAGCCCAAGCTAACGTAGCTTCTGAGAAAGAAGCAGAAAAAGCAACCCCTGCAGACAAGGTGACAGGCGATGTTGCTGCTAGTGAAAAACCTGCTAAACCAGCAGAAAATACGGAAGCAACAGTTCAAACCAATGCTCAAGAGCCTGCTAAACCAGCAGATACGAAAGAAGCATCTACAGAAAAGGCTGCTGTTGCAGAAGAAGTTAAAGCTGCTAATGCAATCACAGAAACTCCTAAAACAGAAGTAGCAGAGCAGAATAAACAAGCAGGGCCAACAACTGCCCAAGACCAAGAAGGCGACAAACGAGAAAAATCGGCTGTTGAAGACAAGATTGTTGCAAATCCAAAGGTTGCAAAGAAAGATCGCTTGCCCGAACCTGCTCAAAAACAGGGAGCAATAGCTGAAAGAATGGTGGCAGATCAGGCTCAACCTGCACCTGTAAATGCTGACCATGATGATGATGTCCTATCTCATATTAAGACCATTGATGGTAAAAATTACTATGTTCAGGACGATGGTACAGTTAAAAAGAACTTTGCAGTTGAACTTAATGGTAGAATACTTTATTTTGATGCAGAAACTGGTGCCTTAGTTGATTCAAATGAATATCAGTTCCAACAAGGAACCAGCAGTCTCAATAATGAATTCTCCCAAAAGAATGCTTTCTATGGTACGACTGACAAGGATATTGAAACTGTAGACGGTTATTTGACAGCAGATAGCTGGTATCGTCCAAAGTTCATCTTAAAAGATGGAAAAACATGGACGGCTTCGACAGAAACAGACTTACGTCCTCTTTTGATGGCTTGGTGGCCTGATAAACGTACTCAGATTAATTACCTCAACTATATGAACCAGCAAGGTCTGGGAGCAGGTGCTTTTGAAAACAAAGTTGAACAAGCTCTCCTGACAGGAGCTTCTCAGCAGGTTCAGCGCAAAATTGAGGAAAAAATTGGTAAAGAAGGCGATACCAAATGGTTGAGAACGCTGATGGGTGCCTTTGTCAAAACCCAGCCAAACTGGAATATCAAGTCAGAGTCTGAAACAACTGGTACTAAAAAGGACCACTTGCAGGGTGGAGCTTTGCTTTATACTAATAATGAGAAGAGCTCTCATGCTGACTCTAAGTTCCGTCTGCTTAACCGTACCCCTACTAGTCAAACAGGTACACCTAAGTACTTCATTGACAAGTCAAACGGTGGTTATGAGTTCTTGCTCTCTAACGACTTTGACAATTCTAATCCAGCTGTTCAGGCCGAACAACTCAACTGGTTGCATTTTATGATGAACTTTGGAAGCATCGTAGCCAATGATCCGACTGCTAATTTTGATGGAGTTCGTGTCGATGCGGTGGACAATGTCAACGCAGACTTGCTCCAAATCGCATCTGACTACTTCAAGTCTCGCTACAAGGTTGGAGAAAGTGAAGAAGAAGCTATTAAGCATTTGTCTATCTTGGAAGCTTGGTCTGATAACGATCCTGACTACAACAAAGATACTAAGGGTGCTCAACTAGCAATTGACAACAAGCTACGCTTGTCCTTGCTTTATTCATTCATGCGTAATCTATCTATCCGTAGCGGAGTAGAGCCAACGATTACAAATAGTCTAAATGACCGTTCTTCTGAAAAGAAAAATGGCGAACGGATGGCTAACTATATCTTTGTTCGGGCTCATGACAGTGAAGTACAAACCGTTATTGCCGACATCATCCGAGAAAATATTAATCCAAACACGGATGGTTTGACCTTTACTATGGATGAACTCAAGCAAGCCTTCAAGATCTACAACGAAGATATGCGCAAGGCAGACAAGAAGTATACGCAGTTCAACATCCCAACTGCTCATGCTCTCATGCTCTCCAATAAAGACTCTATCACTCGGGTCTACTATGGTGACCTCTATACCGATGATGGTCAATACATGGAGAAAAAATCTCCTTACCACGATGCTATCGATGCCTTGTTGCGTGCTCGTATTAAGTATGTAGCAGGTGGACAAGACATGAAAGTCACATATATGGGTGTACCTCGTGAGGCTGATAAATGGTCTTACAATGGTATTTTGACTTCTGTTCGCTACGGTACTGGTGCCAATGAAGCAACAGATGAAGGAACAGCAGAAACCCGTACCCAAGGGATGGCTGTTATTGCTTCTAACAACCCTAACCTGAAACTGAACGAATGGGATAAACTGCAAGTCAATATGGGAGCAGCCCACAAGAATCAATACTATCGCCCTGTGCTTTTGACGACCAAAGATGGCATTTCCCGCTATCTAACTGACGAAGAAGTGCCGCAATCGCTCTGGAAGAAGACAGATGCTAATGGTATTTTAACCTTTGATATGAATGATATTGCAGGCTATAGCAATGTACAGGTTTCTGGATATCTGGCTGTTTGGGTACCAGTTGGCGCTAAGGCAGATCAGGATGCTCGTACAACAGCAAGCAAGAAGAAAAACGCTAGTGGTCAGGTCTACGAATCTAGCGCAGCCCTTGATTCTCAGTTGATTTACGAAGGATTTTCTAACTTCCAAGACTTTGCAACCCGCGATGACCAATATACCAATAAAGTTATTGCTAAAAATGTCAACCTCTTCAAGGAATGGGGAGTAACTTCATTTGAGCTACCACCTCAGTATGTATCTAGCCAAGACGGTACTTTCTTAGATTCTATCATTCAGAATGGTTATGCCTTTGAAGACCGCTATGATATGGCGATGAGCAAGAACAATAAATATGGTTCTTTAAAAGATTTGCTCAATGCTCTTCGTGCGCTTCACAGTGTTAATATCCAAGCCATCGCGGACTGGGTACCAGACCAAATCTATAACCTACCAGGTAAGGAAGTGGTAACAGCAACACGTGTCAACAACTACGGAACCTACCGTGAAGATGCAGAAATCAAGGAAAAACTCTATGTAGCTAATAGTAAGACCAATGGAACTGATTTCCAAGGTAAGTACGGTGGCGCCTTCTTAGATGAGCTCAAAGCTAAATATCCAGAAATCTTTGAACGAGTACAGATTTCCAATGGTCAAAAGATGACAACAGATGAGAAGATTACCAAGTGGTCGGCTAAGTACTTCAATGGTACCAATATCTTAGGTCGTGGTGCTTACTATGTTCTTAAAGACTGGGCTAGCAACGACTATCTCACTAACAGAAATGGCGAGATAGTATTGCCTAAGCAATTAGTTAATAAGAATGCTTACACAGGATTTGTTAGTGATGCCAATGGTACTAAGTTCTATTCAACTAGTGGTTATCAAGCTAAAAATTCCTTTATCCAAGATGAAAATGGAAATTGGTATTACTTCGATAAACGAGGCTATCTTGTAACAGGTGCTCATGAAATTGATGGCAAGCACGTTTATTTCTTGAAGAATGGTATTCAACTTCGTGATTCTATCCGTGAAGATGAAAATGGTAATCAGTACTACTATGATCAAACTGGTGCCCAAGTTCTCAACCGTTACTACACTACTGATGGTCAAAACTGGCGTTACTTTGATGCCAAGGGCGTTATGGCTCGAGGTCTTGTCAAGATAGGAGATGGACAGCAATTCTTTGATGAAAACGGCTATCAGGTTAAGGGCAAGATTGTGAGTGCTAAAGATGGCAAACTTCGTTACTTTGACAAGGATTCAGGAAATGCTGTTATCAATCGTTTTGCTCAAGGTGATAACCCAAGTGATTGGTACTATTTCGGAGCAGATGGAGTTGCAGTGACAGGTCTTCAAAAGATTGGTCAACAAACACTTTACTTTGACCAAGATGGCAAGCAAGTCAAGGGTAAAATCGTGACACTTTCAGATAAGAGTATCCGTTACTTTGATGCCAACTCAGGAGAAATGGCGGTCGGCAAGTTTGCTGAAGGTGCCAAGAACGAATGGTATTACTTTGACAAAACTGGTAAAGCAGTGACAGGTCTTCAAAAGATTGGCAAACAAACACTTTACTTTGACCAAGATGGTAAGCAAGTCAAGGGTAAAGTAGTAACTTTGGCTGATAAATCCATCCGTTACTTTGATGCCGACTCAGGAGAAATGGCAGTCGGCAAGTTTGCAGAAGGTGCCAAGAACGAATGGTATTACTTTGACCAAACTGGTAAAGCAGTGACAGGCCTTCAAAAGATTGACAAACAAACACTTTACTTCGACCAAGATGGCAAGCAAGTCAAGGGCAAAATCGTGACACTTTCAGATAAGAGTATCCGTTACTTTGATGCTAACTCAGGAGAGATGGCAACCAACAAGTTTGTCGAAGGTTCCCAAAATGAGTGGTACTATTTTGATCAAGATGGAAAAGCAGTGACAGGCTTGCAGCAGGTTGGTCAACAGACTCTCTATTTCACGCAAGACGGCAAGCAAGTCAAAGGAAAAGTTGTTGATGTGAATGGGGTTAGTCGATATTTCGATGCCAATTCAGGGGATATGGCTCGAAGCAAATGGATTCAACTTGAAGATGGAAGTTGGATGTATTTTGACCGCGATGGTAGAGGTCAAAACTTCGGAAGAAACTAATCGAATTTAGCTCAATAAAAATCAAACTTTATCTGATGATATACAAAAACGATAACACCTTAAAAGGACGTTATCGTTTTTTGCCTGTTTGGAGAATAAATTACAATTGAAAAGAAAGATGGAATCATTGGGAACTGTAATGAATTAACAAGGGACTCCATATTGGAATAATCTTTTTCTGCACTCTATTGTGGTATTCAAAGCAATGAGTATTCTATTTTTAAAGTTTGAAAATCCAAAAGCGTTTCGTTTGTGAACAATGACGCGGTTGTTAGTAGTTTCTATTCTTTAATTTGTACATTTGAGATAAGAAAGATTTTGCTTGATTATTTATAGAGGAGCTATTCTTCACAAAAAGGCTCCATAGATGCAATAGTGTTTTACTCTCTATATAAATTATAGAGCCGAAAAATCTAGGAAATCATCGCTTTTTTCATAAAAAAATGGTATAATGAAGGGTATGAAATATCACGACTATATATGGGATTTAGGTGGTACCCTATTGGATAATTATGAGACTTCTACTGCAGCCTTTGTAGAAACCTTAGCCCAATACGGAATAGAGCAAGAACACGACCGAGTCTACGAAGCTTTGAAGGTTTCGACAGCTTTTGCCATCGAGAAGTTTGCACCAGATATCGAGGATTTTTTAGAGAACTATAAAGAAAATGAAGCGCGTGAGCTAGAACATCCAGTTTTGTTTGAGGGAATTCCAGAATTACTCAAAGACGTTTCGGACAAGGGTGGTCGCCATTTCTTGGTTTCTCATCGAAATGACCAAGTTCTAGAACTTCTTGCTAAGACCCAGATAGCGAACTACTTCACCGAGGTGGTGACTGCCAGTTCTGGCTTTAAACGAAAACCAGATCCTGAGTCCATGATTTATTTACGTGATAAATATCATATTACATCTGGTTTGGTCATTGGTGACAGAAATATAGATGTAGAAGCAGGTAAAGCTGCTGGCTTAGATGCCTATCTTTTTAATAACGTTGCGACATTGAGACAAGCAATAGACATGTAAGAAAAGGGAAAAAATGACAGAAGAAATCAAAAATCAACAGGCACAGGATTATGATGCCAGTCAAATTCAAGTTTTGGAGGGACTTGAAGCTGTTCGTATGCGTCCAGGTATGTATATTGGATCGACTTCAAAAGAAGGTCTTCACCATCTAGTATGGGAAATCGTTGATAACTCAATTGACGAAGCCCTAGCTGGATTTGCCAGTCACATCCAAGTCTTTATAGAGCCAGATAACTCCATCACCGTAGTGGATGATGGGCGTGGAATTCCTGTTGATATTCAGGAAAAGACAGGACGTCCCGCTGTTGAGACCGTCTTTACAGTTCTTCACGCTGGAGGAAAATTCGGCGGTGGCGGATATAAGGTATCAGGTGGGCTCCACGGAGTGGGTTCATCAGTAGTAAACGCTCTTTCAACCCAACTAGATGTCCATGTTCACAAAAACGGCAAAATTCATTACCAAGAATACCGTCGTGGTCATGTTGTTGCTGATCTTGAGGTCGTTGGAGATACAGATAAAACAGGAACAACAGTTCACTTTACACCAGACCCAGAGATTTTTACAGAAACAACGACTTTTGACTTTGAAAAATTAAACAAACGTGTTCAAGAATTAGCCTTTTTGAACCGAGGGCTTCGAATTTCAATTACAGACAAGCGTGAAGGTCTCGAACAAACCAAGCATTACCACTATGAAGGTGGAATTGCTAGCTACGTTGAGTATATCAACGAGAATAAGGATGTTATCTTTGACAAACCAATCTATACAGATGGTGAAATGGATGACATTACTGTTGAAGTAGCTATGCAGTACACAACTGGCTACCACGAAAACGTCATGAGTTTCGCCAATAACATTCATACCCATGAAGGTGGAACACATGAGCAAGGTTTCCGTACGGCTCTGACTCGTGTTATCAATGATTATGCCCGCAAGAATAAATTGCTAAAAGACAATGAAGACAACCTGACAGGGGAAGATGTCCGTGAAGGTTTGACTGCTGTTATCTCTGTCAAGCATCCAAATCCGCAGTTTGAAGGACAAACCAAGACCAAACTGGGAAATAGCGAAGTGGTTAAGATTACCAATCGCCTCTTCAGCGATGCCTTCTCTGATTTCCTCATGGAAAATCCACAGATCGCCAAGCGTATCGTGGAAAAAGGAATCTTGGCTGCCAAGGCTCGTGTGGCTGCCAAGCGTGCGCGTGAAGTCACACGCAAGAAATCTGGCTTGGAAATATCCAATCTTCCTGGAAAACTAGCAGACTGTTCTTCAAATAATCCTGCTGAAACAGAACTCTTCATCGTTGAGGGAGACTCAGCTGGTGGATCAGCTAAATCTGGTCGTAACCGTGAGTTTCAGGCTATCCTTCCAATTCGTGGTAAAATCTTGAACGTTGAAAAGGCTAGTATGGATAAAATCCTTGCCAACGAAGAAATTAGGAGCCTTTTCACAGCCATGGGAACAGGTTTTGGGGCAGAATTTGATGTCACTAAGGCTCGTTACCAAAAACTCGTTTTGATGACCGATGCCGATGTTGATGGAGCCCACATTCGAACACTCCTGCTAACCTTGATTTACCGCTACATGAAACCAATCTTAGAGGCTGGTTATGTCTACATTGCCCAACCGCCAATTTACGGAGTAAAAGTTGGAAGTGAGATTAAAGAATACATCCAGCCAGGTGCGGATCAAGAAATTAAACTCCAAGAAGCCTTAGCACGTCATAGTGAAGGGCGTTCAAAACCAACCATCCAACGTTATAAAGGTTTGGGAGAAATGGATGACCACCAATTGTGGGAAACAACCATGGATCCTGAACATCGCTTGATGGCGCGTGTTTCGGTAGATGATGCTGCCGAAGCAGATAAAATCTTTGATATGTTGATGGGAGATCGAGTAGAACCTCGTCGCGAATTTATCGAAGAAAACGCTGTTTACAGTACACTTGACGTCTAAAAAATGTGGGAAATAGTTCCCTTGGTTTAAAAAATATGATATAATCATTACGATTGTTTCTAGTATAAAAGGAGTTTGATATGTCTAATGGACAACTAATTTATCTAATGGTTGCAATTGCAGTCATTCTGATCTTAGCTTATGTAACAGCCATCTTTTTACGTAAGCGTAATGTAAGCAGATTAACGGCCCTTGAAGAAAGAAAAGAAGAACTCTACAACCTTCCTGTAAATGATGAGGTTGAAGCCGTTAAAAACATGCACTTGATTGGTCAAAGTCAGGTGACCTTCCGTGAATGGAACCAAAAATGGGTTGATTTATCTCTGAACTCATTTGCTGATATCGAAAATCACCTCTTTGAAGCTGAAAGCTACAACAATTCTTTCCGTTTTTTCAAAGCTGCTCACAAGATTGATCAAATTGAAAGCCAAATCGGCTTGATTGAAGAAGATATTGCAGCTATTCGCAATGCCCTTTCTGATCTTGAAAAACAAGAATCTAAGAATAGTGGCCGTGTCCTTCATGCCTTGGACTTGTTTGAATCCCTTCAACATACCGTTGCAGAAGACTCGGAGAAATATGGGAAGGCCCTTCCTGAGATTGAGAAACAATTGGAAAACATCCAATCTGAATTCTCTCAATTTGTTACCCTAAATTCATCAGGTGACCCGGTTGAAGCGGCAGCAATTCTTGATTCAACTGAAAATCATATTCTCGCTTTGACACACATCGTTGAGCGAATTCCAGCTCTTGTTGAAACCTTGACAAAGGAACTGCCAGAACAATTGGCAGATTTGGAAGAAGGTTATCGCAAGCTGTTGGATGCCAACTACCACTTTACAGAAACAGATATTGAATCCCGTTTCCAACTTTTGCATGAGTCTTTGAAAAATAATCAAGAAAATATTCGTCAGTTGGAATTGGACAATGCAGAGTATGAAAATAATCGCATCCAAGAAGAAATCAACGCACTTTATGATATCTTCACTCGTGAAATTGCAGCTCAAAAAGTGGTTGAAAGTCTTCTTTCGACATTACCAACTTATCTCAACCACTTGAAAGAAAATAATCAGGTGCTTGTTCAAGATCTTGAACGTTTGACTAAAACCTACCTTCTTCCTGAAAGTGATGGCAATCATGTTCGTCGTCTTCAAGCAGAATTGGCTGCACTTGATACGGCAATCATGGAAGTGACAGAGGATAAAGGTGAGTCAACACAAGCCTACTCTGCTCTTGAAGAACAGTTGGAAATGCTTCAAAGCAACCTCAAGGATATAGAGGATGAGCAAATCTCTGTTAGCGAACGACTTGCGCAAATTGAAAAAGACGACCTCAATGCTCGCCAAAAAGCAAATGTCTATGTGAACCGTTTGCATACTATCAAACGTTACATGGAGAAGAGAAACTTGCCAGGTATTCCTCAAAGTTTCTTGAAGCTTTTCTTTACTGCAAGTCATAACACAGAAGATTTGATGGCAGAGTTAGAACAACCACAAGTGAATATTGAATCGGTTAAACGAATTCTTGAAGTCGCAACAAATGATATGGAAGCACTTGAAACAGAAACCTATGATATCGTTCAATATGCAACCTTGACTGAGCAACTACTCCAATACTCAAACCGTTACCGTTCATTTGATGAGCGTATCCAAGAGGCCTTCAACGAAGCGCTTGAAATTTTTGAAAAAGAGTTTGACTACCAGGCGTCATTTGAAAAAATTTCACAAGCCTTGGAAGTTGCTGAACCAGGAGTCACAAACCGTTTTGTAACTTCATATGAGAAAACACGTGAAACGATTCGTTTCTAAACGAGAAGCTTAGATATTTCTAAGCTTTTTTATTTTTCTAAAAAGAAATCAGAATTCTTGTTTATCATTGAAATAATAGCCTCGATTTGATATGATGGAAATATGAAAAAAAATAGAGCGAAACGTGTTTCTCACGATAAAACGAGAAGGCTATTGCTTTCCCTTGTTGGAATCTTAGGAATTGCTACGATTCTATTAGGAAGTGCTATTGGTTATAAGCTACTACAAAAGCAATCTTACGAACAAAAAATTGAAGCGCTAAAAAGCGAAAAGGACCAGCAATTCAACTCAGGTAGTCAGAAGGACCATTTCCGAAAAGGTCAAGCTGAGGTGATTGCCTACTACCCTCTGCAAGGAGAGGAAGTCATTGCGTCTGTTAGAGAAAAAATCAACCAGGATATTAAAGAAAAGCTGGAAGATAAAGAGGACTTGGTCTTTTATTATAGTGAGCAATTGGATCCCGTCTTAAAGGGAGTTGTTGCTCGTAATATCAGCAAGCAAGTCTACGATTTGTCTGCATCAAAGGTTGAAGAAAAAGAAAAGACTTCTTTAGGGAAAATTTTCTTGACCGAAGATGGGAAAGCTTTTGACCTCAGTAAACTCTTCAAAGATGCAAGTAAGGCTAAGGAACTCTTACTGAGTCAAATCAAATCAACTCTAGAAGATAAGAAACTTGACCAGGCAAAAATTGATCAAGTTATAAAGAGCTTCACAGACCAAGAATTGACATCTTGGAGCTTTGATTATAAGGATAGTCAAATCATCCTTTATCCTGCTAATGCTGGAGAGACTGTTGAGGAAATTGCTTTGCCCATATCCAGTTTCTTTGATGTCATTGAGTCTTCTTATCTATTAGAAAAGGATGCTGAACTTTACCAAGCATACTTTGCTAAGAAAAACAAAAAGGTTGTAGCCTTGACCTTTGATGATGGTCCAAATCCTACTACAACCACGCAGGCTTTGGATACTTTAGCTAAATATGGTGTAAAAGCAACCTTCTTTGTACTTGGTAAAAACATTGCAGGTAATGAAAATCTTCTGAAACGAATGAAATCTGAAGGTCATGTTGTAGGAAACCACAGCTGGAGTCATCCTGTTCTTTCACAACTTTCGCTCGAAGATGCTAAAAAGCAAATTACTGATACAGAAGATTTGTTAACTCAAGTTTTAGGATCAAGCTCTAAACTGATGCGCCCACCTTATGGTGCCATCACTGATGATATTCGAAACGGCCTTGATTTAAGCTTCATCATGTGGGACGTGGATAGTTTGGACTGGAAGAGTAAAAACGAGACAGCCATTTTGACAGAGATTCAACGTCAGGTTCGCAATGGTTCTATCATCCTCATGCATGATATCCATGGTCCTTCAGTTAATTCCCTACCAAGTGTCATTGAGTATTTAAAGGGTGAAGGGTATACATTTGTGACCGTTCCTGAATTGCTCAATTCTCGCTTAAAAGCTCACGAGATCTATTACGATCGTGATCAATAATTGTTAAAATCTAAAGGGGCAAGTGTTCTGATAATCAGGATTTTGTTTCTTTAGATTTTCTTCACATAGAAAGGAGAAACGATGAAATCTTACAACCTTAATAATGGAGTTTCAATTCCTGTACTAGGATTTGGAACATGGAAAGCTGAAAATGGAGAGGTGGCCTACCAAGCCGTTTTAGAAGCCTTAAAGGCCGGCTATCGACATATCGATACTGCAGCTATCTATAAAAATGAGGAAAGTGTTGGTCGTGCTATTCGAGATAGCGGTATTCCAAGACAAGAAATCTTTGTAACGACCAAACTCTGGAATACCAATCACAGCTATGATGAAGCTCGCCAAGCATTTGAAGAATCAATGGAAAAACTGGGATTGGATTATCTAGATTTGTACCTTATCCATTGGCCAAATCCAAAACCTTTAAGAGAAAATGACGAATGGAAAACTCGCAATGCTGAAGTCTGGAGAGCGATGGAGGATCTTTACCAAGAAGGCAAAATCCGTGCTATCGGCGTTAGTAATTTCCTTCCTCATCATTTGGATGCCTTGCTTGAGACAGCAAGAGTCATTCCAGCGGTCAATCAGGTGCGCTTGGCACCAGGAGTTTATCAAGAGGAAGTGGTTGACTACTGTAGAGAGAAAGGAATTCTCTTAGAGGCTTGGGGGCCATTTGGACAAGGAGAGTTGTTTGAACAGAAAGAAGTCCAAGAAATTGCTGCGAAGCATGGGAAATCAGTGGCTCAAATTGCCTTGGCTTGGAGTTTGGCAGAAGATTTTTTACCCCTACCTAAGTCAGTGACAGCCTCTCGTATCCAGAGCAATCTTGACTGTTTTGGAATTGAACTCAGCAAAGACGAGCGAGAAGTCTTAAAGACAATTTTAGTGACTTCGGGCGCACCTCGTGTGGATGAGATGGATTTTTAGTTTGTGAAATCTATTTATACTGAAATAACAAAGACTAGGAATTTTAAATTCTAGTCTTTTTGTGTATAAAAAATCTAAATTGTTTGTATAATGAAATAATTTTATGGATTGAAATATAGGAATGAATTTAAAAAAAACTGTGGTTTGATGGAGCAAATAACACGAATGATAAAATTAAATAAGTAAAATATATACGTAAATATTACATTTTTGTGACAATTCAGATTTTTATGAAAATTTATGATTATTTGCGTTATAATAGGTATACTTTAAAGAAAAAGGAGATTATTTATGAATAGACGACAACGTTTTTCATTACGGAAATACAAATTTGGTCTTGCTTCAGTTTTATTGGGAACTGCATTGGTTTTTGGAGCAAGTCAAGTCAGTGCCAATGAGCAGAGTACAGGTGAAAATCAAGCTCAAACTCAGGAAATTAAGACAGAGCTAAAAGACGATAAACACTCAAACTCTGCGACTGACCAAACCAATACTAATGGGATAGCACCAGTAGTTGGAGAGAAACAAGAAGTTGAAACTTCTAAAGAGGATGCTAGTAAACAAGATGCTAAGGTAGATGCTCCGGTTGATAAAACTGCCGAAGCCCAAGAATCAGGAAAAGATAGCGCAGTTGCAAAAGAAGAAAATCAAGGTGTCGTTCAAAAAGAAACAACAGTCGATACCAGTACAGCGCCTGCTACTGAGAAGTCCTCTACCATAGAGAAAAAAGAGGCTAAAGCAACGACAGCTCCTAAAACTAATGGAGAAACAGCAACTACAGAAAAAGAACAAGAAAAAACTGAGTCTGCAAAACCAAATAGTCTTTCAAGCAATGATATCATCACAGTACCGAAAACTTGGAAGGCTGGTTACAAGGGGACAGGGACCGTTGTTGCCATTATTGACTCAGGGCTTGATTTGAATCATGAGGTTCTTCGAATTTCGGATCCGTCAAAAGCAAAATTTAAAAACAAGGAAGCTATCGAAGCAGCTAAAAAGGCTGCTGGAATCGATTACGGTAAATGGTATAGCGATAAGGTTGTCTATGCCTATGACTACTTTGACGGAACAGATAAAATCAAAGAAGCAGAAAGAACTTCTCATGGGATGCACGTAACAGGGATTGCAGCTGGAAATCCTGATAAAGAAGCACCGAATGGCGAAAAAGTTTATGGTGTGGCGCCAGAAGCCCAAGTCATGTTTATGCGTGTCTTTTCAGACCGCCAAAAAACGACCAGTTCTGCCCTTTATGTAAAGGCGATTGATGATGCAGTTGCCTTAGGAGCAGATGCTATTAATATGAGTTTGGGATCTAGCACTGGTTCTATGGTGGATGCTGGTTCCGATATCGTGGATGCCATCAAACGGGCTCGTGCCAAGGGAGTATCTGTTCTTATCTCAGCAGGAAACAGCAATACATTTGGAAATGGTTATTCAAAACCGCTAGCCGAAAACCCAGACTATGGCTTGGTTGGAAATCCATCCACTGTTGAAGACTCAATTTCAGTTGCTTCTGTCAACAATAAAACATTGACAACAGCCGTTTTTGAAGTTAAAGGTCTAGAGGGAAATGCCGGCCTTCATAACGGAAAATTTGATTATAATCAACCTGAAGCAGATAAGGACTTTGAAAAAGGAAAAGAGTACGAATACGTCGAAGCAGGGTTAGGTCGTGAAGAAGACTTTGCGAAGTTGGATTTAACTGGGAAACTTGCCCTCATTCAGCGAGGAGCTATGAACTTTTCAGAGAAGATCAAAAATGCACGAAAACACGGTGCAGTTGGTGCTTTGATCTACAATAATGTAGAAGGTGCAAACATCAATATGGCTATTGATGATGAAGCAAAGAAAATTCCTTCTGTATTTATTTCTAAACAGTATGGTGAAGCCTTAAAATCAGGAAACTACAAGATTGTTTTTAATGGTAAGATGGATAATCGTCCTTCTGATGTAGCCAATCAGCTATCTGACTTTTCAAGTTGGGGAGTGACTACCGATGGACAATTGAAACCAGATGTGACAGCTCCTGGTGGCAATATCTACTCATCCTTTAATGACAATACCTACGGTAGTATCAGCGGAACCAGTATGGCGGCTCCTCACGTTACGGGTGTTGCAGTTCTGGTTAAGGAATACCTTCAAAAACACCATCCAGAATTGACTCCTGAGCAAGTATCAGAGACTGTCAAGGCCTTGATCATGTCAACTGCAAAACCACATGTTAATAAGGACACAGGCACTTATACCTCTCCTCGTCAGCAAGGTTCTGGTATTGTGGATACAGCTGCTGCAGTGTCAACAGACCTCTATGTAACGGGTGAAAATGGTTATCCAAGCGTGACTTTAGGAAATGTTGGAGATCAATTTACTTTCAAGGTCACTGTACACAACATTTCAGATACTGACCGCACTCTCAAGATGGTGGTGAATACCAATACAGACGAAGTCCAAGATGGAAAATTCACCCTTCGACCTCGAAAACTAACGGAGACAGTCTGGCCTGAAGTGACGGTCAAAGCCCACAGCAGTCAAACAGTCACTGTTAAAGTGGATGCTCGAAAATTTGCTGCTGAACTCAGCAAACAAATGTCAAATGGCTATTTCCTTGAAGGTTTTGTTCGCTTTGTAGATCCAGCAGATGATGGGGATATTGTAAGTCTTGCATTTATGGGCTTCCGAGGTGAATTCCAAAATCTCCCTGCTGTCGAAAAACCAATTTACAATCTTGTCCGAGAAGGGAAAAATGGATTTTACACGGAAGTAGACAAAGAAAATCCCGCCGTTAACTACTCTAATGATGCTACCTATCTAGCTACCTTGCAAAATGACCTTCTAGTGTCTAAAGGTCAACGCCAAGGACGCCGAATTACTGTTCTTGGGATTGAACAAAATGCTGAAGGTAAGCATGTTCTTCAGTTGGACGAAAAAGGGAATGTCCGTATTGCCATTTCTCCAAATGATGATGGAAACAAAGACCTAGTTGAATACAAAACGGTTGCTTTGAGAAATCTTGTAAATCTTCGGGCTACAGTTTATGCGGCTACGGATACCAAGCATGAACATCCTATTTGGGAGGGCGATGCAAAGGATCTTCGTAAAAATTATTTTGATGGTGACAGTAGAAATCTGAAGAGTTATATTCTAGATAATACTGCTTGGAGAGGTCAGGATTTTGATGGCAATACTGTTGCGGATGGTTTATATGACTATGTTATCAGTTACACACCAGATGTTCCAGGAGCAAAAGAACAATACACGACCTTTAAAATTCAGATTGATACTCAAAAACCTGTCATCACAAGTGGTTATATTCGCTTTAAAGACGGAAATCAAGAATTCGTAGCTCGCAAACCAAAAGATGTGGGTCAAGGCGGTATCCTTTCAGAAAAAGTTTTCTACCTCACACCGTTTGACCAGAAAGGGACCATGGTTCTAACTGGGAAAGACCAGTCTGGAACTCGTGCGCTTGAGAACACCCATCTGATTAAGGCCAATGCTGACGGTAGTTATACACTTCCTAAGGATGTTGATAAGGCTAATATTTACTATCTTGTTGAGGACTATGCAGGAAATGTAGACTATATCTCGCTTGCTGAACTTGTCCGCGATCAAAATAGTGGTCGAGTTAAAATTGACTTGAAGGATGCAAAAACAAACCAAGATATTGATACCCTCTACGTTTATCGAATCAAAAATAGCAAGGGGCAATATGTTGATGTTGACAAGACAAAAGCGATTCATTTCTTACAATTTGGTCATTATACAGCAGAAATTTTCAGTTATGACCGAACAGAATTGAAATTTATCAGTGCCTTGTCCCAAGAGTTTGACTTGACGGAAGAAAATAGTTTCCAAACCATTACCTTCCTAGCAAATCTCCTAGAATATGCACCAGTGTCTGTTTCCTTCAATCAAGCCGTTCCAAAGACGACTACAGTGGTTCTGAAAGGTGAAGATGGGACAAGTATCACTCTTCCTGCTGAAAAATACGGTCAATACGCCTTTGGTAAGAAAGTTGCTACAGGTCGTTATACTGTAGAAGTCACCTTGCCAACTGGATATGAACTCCTTGAAGATCTCGTTTCCTTGCTCGTTCAGCCAGGTCGAAATAATGCTTTGCGTCTATCTGTTGTGTCTAAGTTGGCTTTGATTGCTGCGGTAAATCAACAAAAAGAACTGGTAGAAACGTCTCGCTACTTTAATAGTAGTGCAGATAAGAGAAAAGCTTATGACCAAGCTTTCCAAGTGGCACAGTCAGCCTTGTCAAGCAAGTTGAAACAAGAATTGATTGATGGCGTTCTCGCTAGTCTTGAAGCTGCTGGTAAAGCTTTGGATGGAAAAGATTCGAACGTTACAGCCTTGAAAGAAGCTATGAAAGCTTACTACGCAACGACTAAAACTGGACGATATGCTAATGCCAAGGAAAAAGTACGTCGAGCTTATGATCGTGCCTTCCAAGAAATCGCTTTACTAGCTGTGGATCCTAAAGTTAAACAGGATCAAATTGACCAATCTCTCATTGCCCTAGCGACGGCTAAAAGCAAACTGAATGGCAAGGCAACAGACTTCTCTAGTCTGAAGAAACTGGTCAAAGATGAACGCCTTTTCCAAGAAAAGAACGCGAGATTTATCTATGCAGACAAGAAAGAAAAAGCAGCTTATCTTTTAACTTTTAAAGAGGCACAGGAACTCCTTAAAGATCCAGGAGCGAGCCAAGAAGATGTCAAAGATGCCATTACAGCATTGAAACAAGCCAAGAGAAATCTACATGGCAAAAAACCAAAAGCAAGAAGACATCCTTAAACAGGACTTTCTGAAGCTTTACTATTAAATGAGTCTGGAACTTTGTTTTCAGACTCATTTTTGGTTTACACTAGCTAGAAAATCTGCTATAATACTAGCTAGGAAAGAAAGTCTTATGGCGTTCTTCAAGCGAGCTTGGGGTAGTGGGAGCCAAGTAGAACAAGGTAAGAAACTGGCGCTTTCTGTCATATTTTTAAAAACAATGAAGTAATAAATTAGGGTGGAACCGCGTTTCTGACGCCCCTAGTCGCAAGGCTTGGGTGTTGAAATTCGGTTCTTTTTGAATTTCGTCTAATGCCTAAGTAGAAAGGAGCATAATGCTTAAAGGATCTTGTTTATGCAAAGCAGTGACCTACACTTTAGATGAGGAATTGTCGGAATTAGTTTTTTGCCACTGCTCATTCTGTCGGAAAGCAACTGCGTCTGCCTATACAGTGAATGCCAAAGTTAGCAGTAAAAACCTAGTATTGCATGGAAAAGAACAGTTGGTTACCTATAGTTCATCTCCAGGAAAACAACGCTATTACTGTCAGAACTGTCATAGTCAAATTTTCACTGCTCAAGAAAATATACCAGAAGTCTGTGCTTTGAAACTAGGTACAATAGACGAATGCGATCAGAATTTACAAACGGTTCCCAAACGTCATATTTTTCAAGACCCAGCTTTTTCTTGGTTGCTTGATGAATAAAGCTAAAAAGATAATATAAATTAAAGGAGTATTCAATGTCTAAGAAATTAACATTTCAAGAAATTATTTTGACTTTGCAACAATTTTGGAATGACCAAGGTTGTATGCTCATGCAGGCTTACGATAATGAGAAAGGTGCGGGGACAATGAGTCCTTACACTTTCCTTCGCGCTATCGGACCTGAGCCATGGAATGCAGCTTATGTAGAGCCATCACGTCGTCCTGCTGACGGTCGTTACGGGGAAAACCCTAACCGTCTCTACCAACACCACCAATTCCAAGTGGTCATGAAGCCTTCTCCATCAAATATCCAAGAACTTTACCTTGAGTCTTTGGAAAAATTGGGTATCAATCCTTTGGAACACGATATCCGCTTCGTTGAAGATAACTGGGAAAATCCTTCTACTGGTTCAGCTGGTCTTGGATGGGAAGTTTGGCTTGATGGGATGGAAATCACTCAGTTCACTTACTTCCAACAAGTCGGTGGATTGGCAACTGGACCTGTGACTTCGGAAGTTACCTATGGTTTGGAACGTTTGGCTTCTTACATTCAAGAAGTGGACTCTGTCTATGATATCGAGTGGGCCGATGGCGTAAAATATGGAGAAATTTTCATCCAGCCTGAGTACGAGCACTCAAAATATTCATTTGAAATTTCGGATCAAGAAATGTTGCTTGAAAACTTTGATAAGTTTGAAAAGGAAGCTGGTCGTGCCTTGGAAGAGGGCTTGGTTCACCCTGCCTATGACTATGTTCTCAAATGTTCACATACCTTTAACCTGCTTGATGCGCGTGGTGCTGTATCCGTAACCGAGCGCGCTGGCTATATCGCTCGTATCCGTAACTTGGCCCGTGTCGTAGCTAAAACTTTTGTCGCAGAACGCAAACGCCTAGGCTACCCACTTTTGGATGAAGCAACACGAGCTAAACTCCTAGCAGAAGACGCAGAATAAAGAGAGTGACAGTTTACGAAAATGGGCGAACAGAGTGAGCCTTGAGCCAGTTGCCGTAGTGATGAAGGTATCCTTAGCGAAGCTAAGGATACTAGGCAAAATTGGAGACTTTCGGCTCCAATTTTAGCAATGAAACAACGAAGTTGGTTGCTTGCGTGCCAATCACATAAGGCAAACTGGAAAATAAAAAGATACTTTTCGGAGAAAAAATATGACAAAAAACTTATTAGTAGAACTCGGTCTTGAAGAGTTACCAGCCTACGTAGTAACTCCAAGCGAAAAACAATTAGGTGAAAAAATGGCAGCCTTCCTCAAAGAAAATCGTCTTTCCTTTGAAGCTATTCAAACCTTCTCAACACCACGTCGTTTGGCTGTTCGTGTGACTGGTCTTGCAGACAAACAGTCTGATTTGACAGAAGATTTCAAGGGTCCAGCAAAGAAAATCGCCTTGGATAGTGATGGAAACTTCACCAAAGCAGCTCAAGGATTTGTCCGTGGAAAAGGCTTGACAGTTGAAGATATTGAATTCCGTGAAATCAAAGGTGAAGAATATGTCTATGTTACCAAGGAAGAAGTGGGGCAACCAGTTGAAGCCATTGTTCCAGGTGTAGTAGACGTCTTGAAGTCACTAACTTTCCCTGTCAGCATGCACTGGGCTAACAACACTTTTGAATATATCCGCCCTGTACACACTTTGACAGTTCTTTTAGATGAAGAAGAGTTTGACTTGGATTTCCTTGATATTAAGGGCGGTCGTGTGAGTCGTGGTCATCGTTTCTTGGGACAAGAAACTAAGATTCAGTCAGCATTGAGCTATGAAGAAGACCTTCGTAAACAATTTGTAATTGCGGATCCTCGTGAACGTGAGCAAATGATTGTTGACCAAATCAAGGCAATCGAAGCTGAACATGGTGTACGTATCGAAATTGATGCTGATTTGCTTAATGAAGTCTTGAACTTGGTTGAATACCCAACTGCCTTTATGGGAAGTTTTGATGCCAAATACCTTGAAGTTCCAGAAGAAGTTTTGGTGACTTCGATGAAGGAACACCAACGTTACTTCGTTGTTCGTGATCAAGAAGGTAAACTCTTGCCAAACTTCATTTCTGTTCGTAACGGAAACGCAGAGCATTTGGAAAATGTCATCAAGGGAAATGAAAAAGTTTTAGTTGCCCGCTTGGAAGACGGAGAATTCTTCTGGCGTGAAGACCAAAAATTGGTCATTTCAGATCTTGTTGAAAAATTGAACCATGTGACCTTCCATGAAAAGATTGGTTCTCTTCGTGAACACATGATTCGTACAGGTCAGATTGCCGTCCTTTTGGCGGAAAAAGCTGGTTTATCAGTGGATGAAACGATTGATCTTGCCCGCACAGCATCCATTTACAAGTTTGACTTGTTGACAGGGATGGTTGGTGAGTTTGATGAACTCCAAGGAATTATGGGAGAGAAATATTCTCTTCTTGCTGGAGAAACTCCAGTAGTTGCAGCTGCTATTCGTGAACACTACATGCCGATATCAGCCGAAGGAGAACTTCCAGAGAGCAAGGTCGGAGCCATTCTAGCCATTGCAGACAAATTGGATACAATTTTGAGTTTCTTCTCAGTAGGTTTGATTCCATCAGGTTCTAACGACCCTTATGCCCTTCGTCGTGCGACGCAAGGTGTTGTTCGTATCTTGGATGCCTTTGGTTGGCATATTGCTATGGATGAGCTGATCGATAGCCTTTACAGCTTGAAATTTGACAGCTTGACTTATGAAAATAAAGCAGAGGTTATGGACTTTATCAAGGCTCGTGTTGATAAGATGATGGGTTCAACTCCAAAAGATATCAAGGAAGCAGTTCTTGCAAGTTCAAACTTTGTTGTGGCGGATATGCTAGAAGCAGCAAGTGCTCTTGTGGAAGCAAGCAAGAAAGAAGACTTCAAACCATCTGTCGAATCCCTCTCACGTGCTTTCAACTTGGCTGAAAAAGCCGAAGGAACTGATACTGTTGATCCTGCTCTCTTTGAGAATGAAGAAGAGAAAGCCTTGGCAGAAGCCGTAGAATCACTTGTTTTGTCAGGGACTGCAAGTCAGCAATTAGAACAACTCTTTGCGCTTAGCCCAGTTATTGATGCTTTCTTTGAAAATACCATGGTAATGGCTGAAGATCAGACTGTTCGACAAAATCGTTTGGCAATCTTGTCGCAATTAACCAAGAAAGCAGCTAAGCTCGCTCGTTTTAACCAAATCAATACTAAATAAACTCAGTCAAACGGACTGTATCTTATCACAAAGGAGAGGAAATGGATCCGAAAAAAATCGCTCGTATCAATGAGCTTGCCAAAAAGAAAAAAACAGAAGGCTTAACTTCTGCTGAAAAAGTGGAACAAGCTAAACTTCGTGAGGAGTACATCGAAGGCTATCGTCGATCTGTTCGTCACCACATCGAGGGAATCAAAATTGTGGACGAGGAAGGCAATGACGTCACACCAGAAAAACTACGTCAGGTACAACGTGAAAAAGGTTTGCACGGCCGTAGTATAGATGATCCTAACTCATAAAATGAAAGGGGGTGTAGATGATTTACATTCCCCTTTTCTGTTGTAATAAAAAAGAAGGAGCCAAATGGCTCCTTTTGGTTTCTTAGTTGCTTGCACCAGAAGTAGCGTCAGCGTCACCACCGTGGCCTCCAGCATCACCTGAATCAGAAGCGCCGGAAGTAGCATCGGCGTCTCCATGACCTCCAGCAGCAGGAGCAAATGGTCCGCTACCACCTACCAAACGTTGACCAGTCTCTTTTAGGTACCAGTCAAGCCATGGTTGGAAGTTAAAGACGATTTCATTGATACCAGCGTATGATCCATCAGGATAGTACATTGCTTGGTAGTTGTGTGTGTTGATGACACCTGCAGGAGAACCTGGAACGATCGTACGGACGTATTCTTGGTTTCCGTTGCGAAGTGTTCCGATAACCCACTCTACGTTCTTCATACGTGCTGGTGGAAGAGAACCATGAACAGTCGACATACGGCTACCTGATTGAGGTGGTACACGTTTAGCAAACATGGTGTCTGGATCTTGGTGAGCGTTGTTGTAGTATAGGAATTGGTTGTTGTCGTCAGCGTATGTCAATTCAAATGGCATAGCTTTCAAGAACATATCAATTTGATTAACTGTCAAGATACCGTGGTCCAATTTGACATAGGTATCACCAGAAACAGCGCCAGTGATTGCTGCAACTTTTTCTACCCATTCTGGATCGTCAGGATCAACTTCAGTAATGGTTGTAGCAATTGGTTTTCCACAATCCAAGTCTTCTGGTTCGATTGGTTTTGGTTTTTTCAATTTCGAAACGACTCCTACGTATTTTACAAAGTTATCTAAGCAAGTTTCAAGGAATTTAACAGTTCCTTCGTTGGTGATATTTCCGTTGTTATCAAAAGCTTCCTTAGCTTTACCAAGAAGGAATTCGTTACCTGGAAGCGTGTAGGCATTGACACCTGGAGCATCAAGGATTTTACGAAGGTGAACTTGGGCACGTGATGTTCCTTGGTCATAGTATGATGCACCCACAATCATAACAGGCTTGTTTTCAAATGGATGAACTTCGTATGAAAGCCATTCAAGTACAGATTTGAGAGAAGCTGAGATAGTGTGATTGTGCTCAGGAGTAGCGATAATGACACCATCAGCACGTGTAATCTTGTTATACAAGAAACGCAATTGGAAGCTTTCGTCCCATTTTTCGTCTTGGTTAAACATTGGAACTTCGTCGATTTCAAGTACTTCTAATTCAAATTTGAATTTGAAATTGCGACGGATAAATTCCAAGAGTTTGCGGTTATATGATTGATCGTAGTTTGATCCAACAAGTCCAACAAATTTCATTCTTTCGGTCTCCTATCTTACAAATTTTCCCAGTCAAATTCTTCTGCATCTTTGCGAAGCAATTCTTGTGCATTGCGCAATTTCTCAGTAATCTTCACGAAGATACGGAAGTCATCAAAGATGGCATCCAATTTCTTGATGACATCAAGGTCAACCAAGTCACCACTTGGGTTAAATGCTTGAAGAGAGTGTGAGAGCAAGAATTCATCTGGAAGAACATTTGCCTTGATTTCAGGAGCGTTCAAGATTTGACGAAGTTGCAATTGGGCACGAGATGAACCAAGTGTACCGTAAGAAGCACCAGTGATCATGATTGGTTTGTTCAAAAGTGGGTAGATACCGTAAGATAGCCAAGCAAGAGCGCTCATCAATACCGCAGGGATAGAGTGGTCGTACTCAGGAGTACCGATGATGACACCATCGGATGCTTCAATTTTAGCTGCAATTTCAAGAATGTCAGCAGGAAGTTGCTTATCTGCTGGTTTGTTGAAAACAGGGATATCCTTGATTTCAACGAGTTCAATTTCAGCTTTATCAGCAAAGTGTTTTTGCATGTATTGGAGCAATTGGCGGTTTGTAGAACGTTTAGAGTTCGTTCCAACAATGGCAATAAGTTTTAGCATGAGATTTCCTTTCTCTTTTTACATAATACAATTTTGAAGGCCTGAAGAACAAGCAAGGCGTCCTTCTTTGTCGATGAGGATGGCTTCAATACCATCTATACTTTCGACTTGCCAGAGGATAGAAGCGCTTCGCTCTCCGAAAAGGCGTGTTGTCCATATCTCACCATCAACGGATTTATCAGAGATAATCGTTAGGCTAGCGAGATCGGTTTCGACAGGGAATCCTGTCTTACTATCAAAGATATGGTGATAGTCTTTTCCATCTACTGTCAGGTGGCGTTCATAGATACCTGAAGTGACAACGGATTTGTTAGAAGCAGGAATGGTTAGGAGATGATTGCCACGAGGATTTCGCGGATCTTGAATCCCAATCTGCCAGGCTTTCCCTTCTTTGGCTTGGTTATTCCCGATGGTGAGGATATTTCCTCCGAGATTGATCAAGGCAGAGGTGACACCGTGTGCTTTTAAATACTGGGCAACCTTATCTGCACTATAGCCCTTAGCTAAACAACCTAAATCAAGCTTCATTCCTTTCTTCTCTAAAAAGACAGTAGAGCTAGTCGGATCCAACTTGATAAAATGCGGGTCAACTAGTGGCAAGACAGCTTCGATTTCTTTAGAGTCTGGAAGCCGTGCATCTGCAAATCCGATTCGCCAGGTTTGAATCAAGGGACCAATACTGATATTTAGATGGCTAGACGGAGCTAGGCTATGCTCCAGTCCAAGAGCAATCAGTTCAAACAGGTCAGGATGAACCTTAACAGGTGCGATTCCAGCTTGGTAGTTGATTTCCATCAGTTCGGATTCTTGACTGTTGGCGTTAAAGCGGTATTCGAGTTCCTTGAGCAAATCAAAGGCTCCTTGAAGTAGGCAATCAGCCTGTTCACCTACTAATGAAATCGTAATCGTTGTTCCCATTAGCCGTTCAGAACGTGAATGAAGAGGCAAGCTACCAGCTCCTTTCTCTTTATAGGAAATCATTCAATATAAGGTCGTTAAAGAAAAATTAAACCCCTTACATTTTCTTTCCATGTATCTAGCATATCATAAAGTCAGCGTTTTCACAAATGAATTTTGACAAAAAGTCAAGAAATATGCTCAAAACTAATATGAAAGCGATAGAAAAATTGGATTTATCAATGTTAAGTGTATTTTTTTCTGAAAAAAAGAGAATTCTGAGCAAATATCTTGTAAACGCTAACAGTAAATGATATACTAGAAAGGTAAATCAAAAATTAAAGGTAGGAATTTTTCTATGAGTAAAATCGTTGTAGTTGGTGCTAACCACGCTGGTACAGCTTGTATTAATACGATGTTGGACAACTTCGGACATGAGAACGAAATCGTAGTATTTGACCAAAACTCAAATATTTCATTCCTTGGTTGTGGAATGGCGCTTTGGATCGGGGAACAAATTGATGGCCCAGAAGGTCTCTTCTACTCTGATAAAGAAAAATTGGAAGCAAAAGGTGCTAAAGTTTACATGAACTCACCAGTTCTTTCAATTGACTACGATAACAAAGTTGTGACTGCAGAAGTTGAAGGTAAAGAACACAAAGAGTCTTATGATAAATTGATCTTTGCAACTGGTTCAACTCCAATCTTGCCTCCAATCGAAGGTGTTGAAATCGTTAAGGGTAACCGCGAATTCAAAGCGACTCTTGAAAATGTACAATTTGTTAAATTGTACCAAAACGCTGAAGAAGTTATTGAAAAACTTGAAGACAAGAGCAAACACCTTGAGCGCATTGCCGTTGTTGGTGGTGGTTACATCGGTGTAGAACTTGCTGAAGCTTTCGAGCGTCTTGGAAAAGAAGTAGTGCTTGTAGATATTGTAGACACTGTCTTGAACGGCTACTATGACAAAGACTTTACTCAAATGATGGCGAAGAACTTGGAAGACCACAACATTCGCTTGGCTCTTGGTCAAACAGTTAAAGCCATCCAAGGTGATGGAAAAGTTGAACGCTTGGTAACAGACAAAGAAACATTTGATGTGGATATGGTGGTTCTTGCTGTTGGCTTCCGTCCAAACACAGCTCTTGCTGACGGTAAGATTGAACTCTTCCGTAACGGTGCTTTCCTTGTAGATAAGAAACAAGAAACATCTATCCCAGGTGTATACGCTGTTGGTGACTGTGCAACTGTTTATGACAATGCTCGTAAAGATACAAGCTACATCGCTCTTGCATCTAATGCTGTACGTACTGGTATCGTTGGTGCTTATAACGCTTGTGGTCATGAATTGGAAGGAATCGGAGTTCAAGGATCAAACGGTATTTCTATCTACGGTCTTCACATGGTTTCGACTGGTTTGACTCTTGAAAAAGCCAAGGCTGCAGGCTATAATGCAACTGAAACTGGCTTTAACGATCTTCAAAAACCAGAATTTATCAAACATGACAACCACGAAGTTGCCATCAAGATTGTCTTTGACAAAGACAGCCGCGAAATCCTTGGTGCGCAAATGGTTTCACACGATTCTGCTATCAGCATGGGAATCCACATGTTCTCACTTGCTATCCAAGAGCATGTAACCATTGATAAATTGGCTTTGACAGACCTATTCTTCTTGCCACATTTCAACAAACCATACAATTACATCACAATGGCTGCACTTACAGCTGAAAAATAACAATAGCTGAGCTATCTGGCCTTAAGTTAAGGTCAGATAGTTTTTTAGTTATACTCTTCGAAAATCTCTTCAAACCACGTCAGCTTCGCCTTACCGTATATATGTTACTGACTTCGTCAGTTCTATCTACAACCTCAAAGCAGTGCTTTGAGCAACCTGCGGCTAGCTTCCTAGTTTGCTCTTTGATTTTCATTGAGTGTCAATCTGTACCCACACAATTATCCTTTTTCTATCTTGTACTTCATTCTAATCTGGCTTAAAATGAAATGGTAGCTACCAATACAAATGATGAGGATTAAGAAATGACTGAAAATCGTTATGAACTAAATAAAAACTTGGCACAGATGCTCAAAGGTGGGGTTATCATGGACGTTCAGAACCCTGAACAGGCTCGTATCGCAGAGGCTGCTGGTGCGGCAGCTGTTATGGCCTTGGAGCGAATTCCAGCTGATATTCGTGCAGCTGGTGGGGTTTCCCGTATGAGTGATCCAAAGATGATTAAGGAAATCCAAGAAGCGGTCAGCATTCCAGTGATGGCCAAGGTTAGAATTGGGCATTTTGTTGAAGCTCAGATTTTAGAGGCTATTGAGATTGACTATATCGATGAGAGTGAAGTGCTGTCTCCAGCAGACGACCGTTTCCATGTGGACAAGAAGGAATTCCAAGTTCCTTTTGTCTGTGGAGCTAAGGACTTGGGTGAAGCCTTGCGTCGTATCGCTGAAGGAGCTTCCATGATTCGGACAAAAGGAGAACCGGGTACAGGAGACATCGTTCAAGCCGTTCGTCATATGCGCATGATGAATCAAGAAATACGCCGTATTCAAAATCTACGCGAAGATGAACTCTATGTCGCAGCAAAAGAACTCCAGGTTCCTGTTGAATTGGTCCAATACGTTCATGAACATGGAAAATTGCCAGTTGTAAACTTCGCAGCTGGAGGTGTGGCAACGCCAGCAGATGCTGCGCTGATGATGCAACTGGGGGCAGAGGGTGTTTTTGTTGGTTCAGGTATTTTCAAGTCAGGAGATCCTGTTAAACGAGCAAGTGCTATTGTTAAGGCCGTAACCAACTACAAAAATCCTCAAATTCTAGCTCAAATCTCTGAAGATCTAGGGGAAGCCATGGTTGGTATCAATGAGAATGAAATCAAAATTCTTATGGCAGAGCGAGGAAAATAGATGAAAATCGGAATATTAGCCCTGCAGGGTGCCTTTGAAGAACATGCTAAAGTGCTAGAAAAGTTAGGTGTTGTTAGTGTTGAAATCAGAAATTTAGACGATTTTCAACAGCATCAGAGTGACTTGGTGGGTTTGATATTACCTGGCGGTGAGTCTACAACCATGGGCAAGCTCTTGCGTGACCAACAGATGTTGCTTCCCATCCGAGAAGCTATTTTATCTGGCCTTCCAGTTTTTGGTACTTGCGCAGGCTTGATTTTGCTGGCTAAGGAAATCACTTCTCAGGAAGAAAGTCATCTAGCGACTATGGACATAGTAGCTGAGCGCAATGCCTATGGGCGGCAACTAGGAAGTTTTTATACAGAGGCAGAATGTAAGGGAGTCGGTCAGATTTTCATGACCTTTATCCGTGGTCCGATTATCAGCAGTGTTGGAGAGGGTGTGGAAGTTTTAGCAACAGTTGATGATCAAATCGTTGCAGCCCAAGAAAAAAATATGCTGGTAACTTCTTTTCATCCAGAATTGACAGATGATGCTCGCTTGCACCAGTATTTTATCAATATGTGTAAAGAAAAAAGTTGAGAAAAGATTCTCAACTTTTTTACATGTAATAAACAATGGCGATGTATTGGAGTGCAGACGCCGCTAGGATAAAGAGATGCCAAATCATGTGGAAATAAGGTTTTTTCTTAGCGTAAAATCCAGCTCCAACTGTATAACAGAGCCCACCAGTTACCATGAGACTCCAGAAAATTGGCGTTGTTTGACTGATAATGGCAGGAATGATAGCCAGAACCAACCAGCCCATAATCAGGTAAAGGGCAAGGCTGAATTTCTCATTGACCTTTTTAGCAAAGATTTTATAGAGGATGCCAAAGATGGTCGTTCCCCACTGAATAGCAATGATCAGATAGCCAAACCAGTTATTCATCAAAGTCAATACGACCGGCGTATAAGAGCCAGCGATAGCCACATAAATCATAGAATGATCGATGATTCGCAAGACGTATTTATGGGTCGAACCGTAGGCCATAGAGTGGTAAATGGTTGATGAGAGGAACATGAGAAAGAGACTGATAACAAAGATAGAAACGCCAAAAGATGATAAAAATCCGTGTGCTTCATAACTATAGGTGGATGAAATAGGGAGCAAGATGAGCATGATAACGGCACCCACAGCATGGGTCACACTATTAGCAATTTCCTCTCCGAAACTGAGCTTTTTACTGAGTTTTAGACTGGTATTCATTGGATTTCCTCCTCTTCTTTGATAAGGATTAAGTCTAGAGTTTGATGATAGAGTTTAACCGTTTGACAGCTAGTTTGGATAATAGGATTTTCTGGATCAATCCCATGGTTCATGTAGTCCACAAAAGCGTCGTAGAGCTGGTCTGAGCTCGCTTGAGTTTGTAGAGTATTGAGGGTCTGAGCGATTTCTTGGATCGAAAAGACAGACTTGAGAGTGGTGATGGCAATTAAACGGGCAATCTGTTTGCGTTGGTATTTTTTCTTGTCTGGCTTTGTCAGGTAACCATGTTTGACATAGTTATTGACCATGGATGCTGTTAGTCCCTTGTCTTTATCTGGAGAGATAGGGGCACAGACTTGATTGACATAAAGCAAAACCTGATCCAGATAGAGGTCAATATTTGGAATGTCTTCCCATTTTGGGTAGGAAAAGATAGAATTCATTTCCAACTCCTTTTTATCTAGTTTCAATAACTAGATTATAAAATAATAAAAAACAAAAGTCAAGTTTCAACTGCTTGTAGAAAGCTTTAAATTATGCTATGATGAGAGAAACTAGTTAGAAATGAGGGGAAGAGATGGAGATTCGTTTAGCTTTTCCAAACGAAGTAGATGCGATTATGCAGGTGATGGAGGATGCTAAAAAGTGCTTAGCTGAGTCTAGTAGCGACCAGTGGCAAAATGGCTATCCAAATGCAGATATCATTATTGATGATATCATCTCTGGTCAAGCTTATGTGGCATTGGGAGAGGAAGAACTGTTAGCCTATGCTGCTGTGACCAAGAGTCCAGAGAAATACTATGAAGCCATTTATGAAGGGAGTTGGCAGGGGGGAGAATCAGAATATCTGGTCTTTCACCGTATCGCTGTGGCAGCAGATGTCCAAGGACAAGGTGTTGCTCAGACTTTCCTAGAAGGCTTGATTGAAGGTTTTGATTATCTAGATTTTCGTTCAGATACGCATGCACAAAACAAGGCCATGCAGCATATCTTTGAAAAGCTAGGCTTCCAACAGGTTGGTAAGGTTCCAGTTGATGGGGAACGTTTGGCCTATCAGAAATTAAAAAAATGAAGCAGAAAAAGTACGCAAAAATGCTCTACCCGTCGCCAATTGGAACCTTATCCTTAATTGCTGACAAGCAATATCTGTATGGAATTTGGGTACAGGACCAAACTCATTTTGAGAGGGGAATCGCTGGAGATAGTATAGAAGTAGTTAAGAAACATCCCGTCCTAGACCAGGTTATTTCCTATTTAGATACCTATTTCGAAGGCAGTGTTCAGAATCTATCTGACTTACCTTTGGCTCCTATTGGAACAGATTTTGAAAAGCGAGTCTGGACTTACTTACAGGCCATTCCTTATGGTCAGACAGTGACTTATGGACAAATAGCGAAAGACTTGCAAGTAGCTTCTGCTCAAGCGATTGGCGGAGCAGTGGGGCGTAATCCTTGGTCCATACTAGTACCCTGTCATCGTGTGCTGGGGTCAGGCAATCGTCTGACAGGATATGCATCTGGAGTCGAAAAGAAAGCCTGGCTCTTGCAACATGAAGGTGTAGCATTTCAAGAAAATAAAAAATAGAAAGAAAAGAAGATGTTAGAATTTATCGAATACCCAAAGTGTTCAACTTGTAAGAAAGCAAAAAATGAATTAGATCAACTTGGACTGGAATACCAAGATGTCCACATCGTAGAAGAAACACCAAGTGAAGACGTGATTTTAAACTGGTTGGAAACTTCCGGTTTTGAAGTGAAACAATTTTTCAATACCAGCGGGATCAAATATCGTGAACTGGGCTTGAAAGATAAGGTGGGAAGTTTGTCAAAACAAGAAGCAGCCAAGCTTCTAGCGAGTGATGGTATGTTATTGAAACGTCCAATTTTGGTGGAGAATGGTGCTGTTAAACAAATCGGCTATAGAAAAACCTATGAGGACTTAGGTTTGAGATAGTTTTTATTTATCTCCTTGATAGGTAAAATATATAGCCTCCCTGTTTTAAAGTGTGATAAACTAGAAGATAGACAAAGTCTGAGTAGCCCGTAGCAAATAATTTGCTTGCGAGCAGAAGTATGATAGAATGAATCATTATCAGGAGAGGATGTTTTTATGACTGTTACAACATTTTTAGCATCAGATTGGTACCAAAGTTTGATGCAACTCATTCCGGATGGTAAGCTCTTTAGTTTGCGTTCGGTCTTTGATGGAATTCCAAGGATTGTCCAACAACTGCCTACAACCTTGATGTTGACGCTTGGAGGTGCACTCTTTGGTTTGCTACTTGCCCTGATTTTTGCCATTGTTAAGATCAATCGTGTTAAGATTCTATATCCCTTGCAGGCTTTTTTCGTCAGCTTCTTAAAAGGTACCCCAATCCTAGTCCAACTTATGTTGACCTACTACGGAATACCTTTAGCGCTGAAAGCTATCAACCAACAATGGGGAACTGGTCTCAATATCAATGCGATTCCAGCAGCGCTTTTTGCGATTGTGGCCTTTGCTTTTAATGAGGCGGCTTATGCAAGTGAAACGATTCGTGCAGCTATTCTTTCTGTTAATCCAGGTGAAATTGAGGCGGCGCGTAGTTTGGGTATGACGCGAGCTCAAGTTTATCGTCGCGTGATTATTCCTAATGCGGCCGTTGTGGCGACTCCAACCTTGATTAATTCCCTAATCGGTTTGACCAAAGGAACTTCTCTAGCCTTTAGCGCAGGTGTTGTGGAGGTTTTTGCCCAGGCTCAAATTTTGGGTGGAGCTGATTACCGCTATTTTGAGCGCTTTATCTCTGTTGCTCTCGTTTACTGGGTGGTCAATATCGGAATTGAAAGCCTCGGCCGTTTCATCGAGAGAAAAATGGCTATCTCAGCGCCGGATACAGTATCTACAGATGTGAAAGGAGACCTTCGTTAATGATTAAGATTTCGAATTTAAGCAAATCCTTTTCAGGACAGACAGTCTTGAATCATCTGAACTTGGATATTCAAAAAGGTGAGGTAGTGGCTTTGATTGGTTCATCTGGAGCTGGGAAATCAACCTTTCTTCGTAGTTTGAATTACCTTGAAACTCCAGATAGTGGAACGATTCAGATTGACAATTTTAAAGTTGATTTTTCTAAGATTAGCCAAGAAGAGATCCTAACCCTTCGTCGCAAGTTGTCTATGGTTTTCCAACAGTTTAATTTGTTTGAACGCCGAACAGCTCTTGACAATGTCAGGGAAGGTTTGGTTGTCGTTAAAAAATTATCGGACGAGGAAGCAACAAAAATCGCCAAGGAAGAGTTGGCCAAGGTTGGTCTTTCTGACCGTGAAAACCATTACCCTCGCCACTTATCAGGTGGACAAAAGCAACGGGTTGCCCTCGCGCGTGCGCTTGCTATGAAACCAGATGTCTTGCTCTTGGACGAACCAACGTCGGCACTCGACCCAGAATTGGTCGGTGAAGTAGAAAAGTCTATTGCAGATGCTGCCAAGTCAGGTCAGACCATGATTTTGGTCAGTCACGATATGTCTTTTGTAGCCCAAGTGGCAGACAAGGTTCTATTCCTAGATAAAGGGAAAATCATCGAGTCTGGTACACCGGATGAAATCATCAATCATCCGAAAGAAGAACGAACAAAAGAATTCTTCGCTAGTTACAAACGGACTTATATTTGATATAATAGAAAAAGGAAAACTCAGTTAGTTGGACTAGCTGAGTTTACTCTTTAAAAAAGATAGAAACGAGAGAGATCATGCTACTGCATCTATTTTCTTTGTATTTCGAGAGTTTGATCTTAACGACCATCCTTGTCGTGATTTTTCTGGGGATTTGGATCGGATTGAGAGCCATGTCTGGTGTGGACAAGACAGCCAAAGCTCGCCAAGCTCATCTCTATGATATGATTATGATTGGAGTTTTGGTCGTTCCGGTATTATCCTTTGCCGTCATGAGTTTGCTCTTGGTTTTCAAGGCATAATCCTTGCGTGACTAGCAAGAATGAGTTAGAATAAAGATAGTTACAACAAGAAAGAAGGAATAGAAATGTACGATACGATTATTGTCGGTGCTGGACCTGCGGGAATGACCGCTGCCTTATATGCTGCTCGAAGCAATCTGAAAGTGGCTTTGATTGAAGGTGGTCTGCCAGGAGGGCAAATGAATAACACATCTGATATTGAAAACTATCCAGGTTATGCTAATATCAGTGGACCTGAATTGGCTGAAAAGATGTTTGAACCACTTGAAAACCTTGGAGTGGAGCATCTTTATGGCTATGTTGAAAACATTGAAGACAAGGGTGACTTTAAGAAGGTAATCACTGATGATCAAGTTTACGAAACCCGTACTGTCATTGTAGCAACTGGTTCTAAACACCGTCTTTTGGGAGTTACCGGAGAAGAAGAACTGAACAGTCGAGGTGTTTCTTACTGTGCGGTCTGTGATGGAGCTTTCTTCCGTGATCAAGACTTGCTCGTAGTTGGTGGTGGAGATTCAGCGGTAGAAGAAGCTCTCTTCTTGACTCGCTTTGCCAAGTCCGTCACTATTGTTCACCGTCGAGATGAACTTCGTGCCCAAAAGGTTTTGCAAGACCGTGCTTTTGCAAATGAGAAAGTCAACTTTATCTGGGATTCTGTTGTCAAGGAAATCAAAGGTGAAAACCGAGTAGAATCTGTCGTATTTGAAAATGTAAAAACGGGTCAAGTGACAGAGCAAGCCTTCGGTGGTGTCTTTATCTATGTTGGTTTGGATCCTGTTAGCGATTTTGTTAAAGAATTGAATATTCAAGACCAGGCAGGCTGGATTGTGACAGATAACCACATGAAAACTGGAGTTGACGGTATCTTTGCGGTTGGGGATGTTCGCCAGAAAGACCTTCGCCAAGTAACAACAGCAGTTGGAGATGGGGCTATCGCTGGTCAAGAAGCCTACAAATTTATTACAGAACATAGTTAAGAAAAAAGTTTCCAATCAAGTGATTGGAAACTTTTTTTATAGTCGGTTTCGGAAAACTTCGTACATGAGAATGGCTGCAGCGACACTGGCATTGAGACTTTGAACATGCCCATTCATGGGAATAGTAATCATTTCATCGACCTGTTTTTTGATGTTGCTGGAGATGCCTTTTCCTTCATTTCCGATGATGAGGGCGATTTTCCCTTTTGTATTCCACTTGTGGCAAGGGGTACCGTTCATATCCGTTCCAAAGGTCCAGAAGCCTTCAGCCTTGAGTTTGTCTAGGGTTTGACTGAGGTTGGTCACTCGGGCAATCGGTACATGCTCAATAGCACCTGTGGCCGTTTTGGCAACGACAGGAGTCACTCCGACAGCACGGTGCTTGGGAATAATGACACCTGAAACATTGGTCGCATCAGCAGTCCTTAAGATAGAACCTAAATTATGGGGGTCAGTTAACCCGTCCAGAATCAATAGCAAAGGATTTTCTTCTTGTCGTGTTTTGGAAAGGATGTGATCCAGATCGCTATAGGCAAATTCGGACACTCGTAGAACAAAACCTTGGTGGACAGCGCCTTCAGTCATCTCAGAGAGGGATTTTTTTGAAGTCCAAGAAATGGATACCTTCTTTTCTGTAGCCAGTTCCTTGACTTTCTCAACATTCTTACCTCGAAGATCTTCTTGGAGGTAAAGTTTATTTCCAGTGTTTGCAAGGAGGGCTTCAGTAACGGCATGGACGCCATAGACAATATCATTTGTTTTCATGCATCTATTATAACACAAAACCCCGTCTTGCAACGGGATTTTCTTTATTCCAGAATCAGTAAACCATCTTTAACAGCAAATGGATCTTTTTCATTGATACGATCGTAAAACATGATTCCGTTTAGATGATCAATTTCATGTTGGACAACGATAGAGTTGTAACCTTTGAGCTTGATTCGGTGTTTTTCGCCATCCTTGTCAAAGTAATCAACAGTGACACGGGCATGACGGACAACATAGCCTGGAACGTTTCGGTCAACAGAAAGGCAACCTTCTCCTTCGCCAAGAGCAGCGTCCTGAACAGAGTGAGAGACAATTTTTGGATTGTACATAACAGCTTGCAAATCGTAGGCTTCCTGAGGAGTTTCACCTTCTTCTACAATATTTGGGACCAAAACGGCGATAATGCGTTTTGAGATATCCAGCTGGGGAGCGGCCAATCCAACTCCACCGCGGAGTCCCATCTTTTCAGCCATAACAGGATCTTGGGAATGTTTGAGGAATTGCATCATCTTTTCACCAAGGATGATTTCCTGGTCAGACAGTGGGAAAGTAACTTCCTCAGCAACTGCGCGAAGTGTCGGATTCCCCTCGCGGATAATATCGTTCATATCAATTAAGTGAGCAGCTTTTGTAATACGTTCTATTGCAGACATTTTCTCTCCTTTCATTACCTCTACATGATAACACAAAATAGGCGAGAAAGAAAGTCGCAGAAGTTCCTAAAAAATAATATAATAAACGGTATTCCTCTTTTGTCTGTGGTATAATAAAAGAAAAGACTTGCACCAAAAGACAAGGGGGAATAAAGATGGAAAAGCGACAAGATAGATGGTCTCAGGGCTCTCTTTATGGGATGTGGAGAACTAGTGTGGATTTCTTTCAGAATTATAAATCCTGGACCAATGCCCAGTTTATTATTGTGTTATTGCTTGCAGTTGCCTTATCCATGGGGGGAAACTTATTAGTTCTAGCAGTACAAGGTAGTAAGGGAACAAGCCCTGGTAGCCAAACTCTTGATTCTGCTAGTACATCTGGTCAATCCAAGGAAGATCAGTCTGGTGAAACAACGGCACGTATCATGGCAAATGGTGACCTTCTTTATCATATCCCTATCTACCGAACAGCTCTTAAAGAAGATGGGACCTATGATTTCCATGAAAATTTTGAGTATGTAAAACCCTGGCTCAAACAAGCGGATTTGGTGATTGGTGACTTTGAAGGAACGGTGAACAAGGACCACTATTTGGCAGGTTATCCTCTCTTTAATGCACCAGGAGAAGTCATGGATGCGATCAAGGATGCAGGCTACCAAGTTCTAGACTTGGCTCATAATCATATTTTGGATTCTCAAATTGAGGGAGTGGTTTCAACGGCTCAAGCTATTGAAAAGGCTGGAATGACACCCATCGGAGTCTACACGCATGAATCCCGAGACCAAGCCCCTATAGTCATAAAGGAAGTCAATGGTATCAAGGTAGCTCTCCTAGCCTATTCTTACGGTTTTAATGGCATTGAGCAGTATATCTCTCAAGAGGACTATAATCGCTATCTTTCTGATTTGAATGAAGATAAGATGAAGGCAGAAATCGAGCGTGCAGAGAAGGAGGCGGATATTACTGTCATCATGCCTCAGATGGGAATTGAGTACCAGCTAGAACCAACGGAAGAACAGAAAACACTGTACCATAAGATGATTGACTGGGGAGCAGATATTATCTTTGGAGGGCATCCTCATGTCGTTGAACCTGCTGAAACGGTTAAAAAAGATGGTGACAAAAAACTGATCATCTATTCCATGGGGAATTTCCTCTCAAATCAACGCATTGAAACCATGCAAGATGAGGAAAATGCCAAGTGGACGGAGCGCGGTGTTCTCATGGATGTGACCATTAAGAAAAAAGATGGAAAGACAAGGATTGAAGCTGCCAAAGCGCATCCTACTTGGGTCAATCGAACACCCAAAGGGATTTACTCTCCAGAAGGCTATCCGCTTTTCCTCTATCAGACCTATATCCTAGAGGACTTCATCGAGGGAGGCAGTCATCGTGACAAGTTGGACGAGGCGACCAAGGAACGAATTGACACGGCCTATAAAGAAATGAATGAACATGTAGGGTTGAAGTGGTAGGTGCTCACCCTAAAGGAGATATGATGACGATTAAATTGATTGCAACAGACATGGATGGAACCTTGCTAGACCAGAGGGGGCAGCTGGATCTGCCCCGCTTGGAAAAGATTTTAGATCAGCTGGATCAAAGGGATATCCGTTTTGTCATTGCGACAGGGAATGAAGTTCACCGTATGAGGCAATTACTAGAACACTTGGCGAGTAGAGTAGTTCTAGTCGTTGCCAATGGGGCGCGTATTTTTGAAAACAATAAACTGATTCAAGCGCAGACCTGGGATGATGCTATGGTTGACAAGGCTTTAGTTCATTTTAAAGGGAGGGAGTGTCGAGATCAGTTCGTCGTTACCAGTATGAATGGGAGTTTTGTCAAGGAAGGAACGGTTTTTACAGACCTGGAAAAATTTATGACTCCAGAGATGATTGAAAAACTTTACCAAAGGACAAATTTTGTGGATGAGCTAAACTCAGACCTCTTTGGAGGAGTTCTAAAGATGAGCATGGTCGTTGGTGAAGAACGTTCTAGTTCAGTTTTGCAGGAAATCAATGACCTCTTTGATGGTCGTGTAAGGGCTGTTTCTAGCGGTTATGGCTGTATCGATATCCTGCAGGCTGGGGTTCACAAGGCTTGGGGATTGGAAGAATTACTCAAGCGCTGGGATTTGACATCAGAACAAATTATGGCTTTTGGTGATAGCGAAAATGATGTTGAGATGTTGGAGATGGCTGGAATCGCCTATGCTATGGAAAATGCTGATGATGAGGCCAAGGCAGTTGCAACTGCCCTAGCTCCAGCTAACAGCCAGGCGGGCGTTTATCAAGTTCTAGAGAATTGGTTAGAGAAAGAGGGATAGGGTGGCAGTACAGTTATTAGAGAATTGGCTCTTAAAGGAGCAGGAAAAAATTCAAACCAAGTATCGTGAATTGAATCAAGTATCTGTTCTAGAACCAGATATGATTTTTATCGGCGATTCGATTGTAGAATACTACCCTTTGCAAGAGTTACTCGGGACTACCAAGACGATTGTTAATCGTGGCATCCGAGGTTACCAGACGAGATTGTTATTAGAGAATTTGGATGCCCATCTTTATGGTGATGCTGTCGATCAAATTGTTCTCCTAATAGGAACAAATGATATTGGAAAAGATATTCCCATGAATGATGCTTTGGATAATCTTGAGCGTGTAATCCAATCGATTGCCCGAGATTATCCGCTGTCACAAATAAAGCTCCTTTCCATTTTGCCAGTCAATGAGGGAGAAGAATACAAGCAGACAGTTTATATCCGAACCAATGAAAAGATTAGAGAATGGAATCAAGCCTATGAGGCTCTAGCATCCGCCTATATGCAGGTAGATTTTGTGCCGATTTATGATAGTTTGGCAGATTCAGAAGGGCAACTTCAATCAGCCTATACAACGGATGGCCTCCATCTAAGTGTAGCCGGTTATCAAGCATTATCAGATGCTTTGAAAACGTATCTGTTCTAAAGAATTGGCTTGATTTTGCATTTTTTTTGAAGATAGGTTATAATAGTTCTAACATCCTGGGGTCGTTACGGATTCGACAGGCATTATGAGGCATATTTTGCAACCCGTGTGGCGACGTAAACGCTCAGTTAAATATAACTGCAAAAAATAACACTTCTTACGCTCTAGCTGCCTAAAAACCAGCAGGCGTGACCTGATTTGGATTGCTCGTGTTCAATGACAGGTCTTATGATTAGCGAGATACGATCAAGCCTTGTCTAGTGGTTTGATAAGAGATTAATAGACTCGCAGTTCCTAGGCTTGAGTTATGTGTCGAGGGACTGTTAAAACAATACATAACCTATGGTTGTAGACGAATATGTTAGCAGGTGTTTGGACGTGGGTTCGACTCCCACCGGCTCCATTATGAACAGGTATACAGTAGATTTTTTCCAAATTGTATCCAATTACTTTAGTGTGTTAGTGGAGAATTACTCAAGAGGCTGAAGAGGACGGTTTGCTAAATCGTTAGGTCGGGTAACTGGCGCGGGGGTTCGAATCCCCCATTCTCCGTTAGATGAACCCAGTGTTTTTCTAAACAACTATCCTTGGAGGTGGTCTCCAAGAGTAAATTTTTCATAAAGAGGTGAAACATGAAAAAGATTAAGTTACTAAGTATCTTAGCACTCTCAACAGTTGTCTTGGGTGCATGTTCTGCATTGTCTAATCAGTCATCTGAAGCTTCTTCTGATGACAAAGAGAAAACGGAACAAGTTGAGAAGAAGGATGAAGCAGCGGAAGTTAAAGAGAAAGTCACAAAAGATGCTGAAATTCTCCTAGACTCTGTTCTCACTAGCGACTCTGCACGATTCAAGAAAATTTATGGTGAAACCTATGAAAAATGGACTGAGGCCATTTTTGCAGTGCAAACAAGTGAAAAAATCAAAGAAGAAGGGCTTTCACCTGCATCTACATACTCAGTACAATGGCACAAAGATTTCCCTGTAGAAACTCCAGAAGAAACCATTTCAGGTTTCTTGAAGATGAGACGTAGATTATATCAAGATATCGGTTCTTACACTGTTAAAGATGTGAAGGTTGATGAATCAGGAAATACAGCAACTGTTACTTTCAACTCTAAGAAGTTACACTCTAAAGGATTGGCTTCATCTACAAGGGAAGTTCTCACTACTCTTATTGGAGGTGTTGATAACCTAGGTAAATACAATCAAGCTGGTTCAAACGTTGACATCAAGCGTTACCAAACATTGGTTTCTTACTGGATTTTTGAGCATCTATTCAAGAAAGATTTCTCAACCTACAGTGACGTTGACCCTAACTTAGCTCATACACCTTTCACTACTGGTGATTTTGATACTGAAATCAAATTAACAAAGGATAAGGATGGAAACTGGCTGATTTCTCAAGAAGATTACCGTACTTTGGCGACAGAGTTGCTTGATGATACAGAAGGTTATGATAAAATTGTCCGTAAAAACTCAACTAAGTCTAATGATAAATCAACAGACAAGTCTTCAGATAAATCTTCAAACAAATCCACTGATAAATCAACAGACAAATCTTCAGATAAGAAAGATAAAAGCAATATCTAATCCTAAGATTTAAAAGAAAAACAAGTAGTCTTAATAAACTACTTGTTTTTTTATGAATTAGGATACAAAAATGTGGTGTGATAGTTAGAGTAACTCAGCCTTTCATTCCTATATATTGTTCTTAGAACGATAAAAAAACTGCATTGAGGTGCAGTTTTTCTTTTTTCTACGGAAGACATGGGATTCGAACCCACGCACGCTGTTACACGCCTACCGCGTTTCCAACACGGCCTCTTAAGCCTCTTGAGTAATCTTCCAATACTTACTCAAATAGTCTACCATAAAGCCACTTATCTTGCAATAAAAATTTTGGAAATAAGAAAAATGATAGAATTTGACAGAAAATGACAAAAAATGCTTGACTTTGGTAGAGAATGTGCTAGAATGAATAGTGTAAACGATAACAGGAGGTGATTTGGTGTTAAAAACTGAGCGGAAGCAACTGATTTTAGAGGAGTTAAATCAACATCATGTAGTTTCCCTAGAAAAATTGGTTAGTCTATTAGAAACATCAGAATCGACAGTACGAAGAGATTTGGACGAGTTGGAGGCGGAAAACAAGCTTCGCCGTGTACATGGTGGAGCAGAATTGCCCCACTCCTTGCAGGAAGAAGAAACCATCCAAGAAAAATCTGTCAAAAACCTTCAAGAGAAGAAGCTACTGGCTCAGAAAGCAGCCTCTCTTATTAAGGAACAAGATGTTATCTTTATCGATGCTGGAACGACAACTGCTTTTTTAATCAAGGAATTGGTTAATAAGAATATCACAGTCGTGACCAACTCCATTCACCATGCGGTTCAGTTGGTTGAAAAACAGATTCCAACTGTCATGGTTGGAGGAAGTGTCAAAATGGCAACAGATGCATGTATCGGTGGTGTTGCTCTTAACCAAATCAATCAATTGCACTTTGACCGTGCCTTTATCGGGATGAATGGTGTGGACGATGGTTATTATACGACTCCTGATATGGAGGAGGGAGCCGTTAAGCGTGCTATTTTAGAGAATGCCAAACAAACCTATGTCTTGGTGGATTCGTCAAAGATTGGTCAAACTTGCTTTGCCAAAGTAGCACCACTTAAACGCGCTATTGTCATCACAAGTCAAGGGCATGAGCTCTTGCAGGCTATTAAGAAGAAAACGGAGGTAATAGAAGTATGATTTATACAGTCACACTCAATCCATCCATTGACTATATCGTGCGCTTGGACCTAGTTCAAGTCGGCAGTGTCAATCGTATGGACAGTGATGATAAGTTTGCTGGTGGGAAAGGAATCAATGTCAGTCGTGTCTTGAAACGCTTGGGTATTCCAAATACTGCGACTGGATTTATCGGAGGTTTTACTGGTAAATTTATCACAGATACTTTGGCTGAAGAGCAAATTGAGACACGTTTTGTTCAAGTAGCAGAAGATACTCGTATCAATGTCAAGATTAAAGCAGACCAAGAAACAGAAATCAATGGAACGGGTCCAAATGTGGAACCGGATCAGCTAGAAGAGTTGAAAGCTATTTTGTCTAGTTTGACCGCAGAAGATACGGTTGTGTTTGCAGGTTCGAGTGCTAAGAACCTAGGCAATGTTATCTATAAGGATTTGATTGCCTTGACACGCCAGACTGGTGCGCAAGTCGTTTGTGATTTTGAAGGACAGACCTTGATTGATAGTTTAGACTACCAGCCACTTTTGGTGAAGCCAAATAATCACGAACTGGGAGCTATCTTTGGAGTTGAACTCAATAGTTTAGATGAAATTGAGAAATACGCGCGAGAGTTACTGGCTAAAGGTGCTCAAAACGTTATTATCTCTATGGCTGGGGACGGGGCCCTTCTTGTCACATCTGAGGGAGCTTACTTCGCAAAACCTATCAAGGGAACAGTCAAAAACTCAGTGGGAGCTGGTGACTCTATGGTGGCTGGATTTACAGGTGAATTTGTCAAATCAAAAGACGCAATAGAAGCCTTCAAATGGGGAGTGGCTTGTGGAACAGCAACCACCTTCTCAGATGACTTGGCAACAGCGGACTTTATTAAAGAAACATATGAAAAAGTTGAGGTAGAAAAACGATGAAAATTCAAGACCTATTGAGAAAAGATGTTATGTTGCTGGATTTGCAGGCAACTGAAAAAACAGCAGTTATTGAAGAAATGATTAATAGTCTAGTAGAGCATGGCTATGTGACAGATTTTGAAACCTTTAAAGAAGGAATTTTAGCACGTGAAGCTCTAACTTCCACTGGTTTGGGTGACGGAATTGCTATGCCTCACAGTAAAAATTCTGCTGTCAAAGAAGCAACGGTTCTCTTTGCTAAGTCAAACAAGGGTGTTGACTATGAAAGCTTGGATGGGCAACCAACAGACCTCTTCTTCATGATTGCAGCTCCAGAAGGTGCCAATGATACTCACTTGGCAGCCTTGGCAGAATTGTCTCAATACTTGATGAAAGACGGTTTTGCTGACAAACTTCGTCAAGTAACATCTGCAGATCAAGTTATCGAACTCTTTGACCAAGCTTCAGAAAAAGCTGAGGAGCCTGTTCAAGCACCTGCCAATGAATCTGGCGACTTTATCGTAGCTGTTACAGCTTGTACGACAGGTATTGCCCACACTTACATGGCCCAAGAAGCCCTTCAAAAAGTGGCTGCTGAAATGGGTGTTGGGATCAAGGTTGAAACCAATGGTGCTAGCGGTGTTGGGAACCAATTGACTGCGGAAGACATCCGCAAGGCTAAAGCTGTTATCATCGCAGCAGACAAGGCTGTTGAGATGGATCGTTTCGATGGGAAACCATTGATCAATCGCCCGGTTGCAGACGGTATCCGTAAGACAGAAGAATTGATCAATTTGGCTCTTTCAGGAGATGCTGAAGTTTATCGTGCTGCTAATGGAGCAAAATCTGCAACAGCATCTAATGAAAAACAAAGTATCGGTGGAGCTTTCTACAAACACTTGATGAGTGGTGTATCTCAAATGTTGCCATTCGTTATCGGTGGTGGTATCATGATTGCCCTTGCCTTCTTAATCGACGGAGCTTTTGGTGTGCCACAAGATAGTCTTGGCAATCTCGGATCCTACCATGAGCTCGCTTCCATGTTCATGAAAATCGGTGGGGCTGCCTTTGGCTTGATGCTTCCAGTCTTTGCAGGATATGTAGCCTACTCTATCGCTGAAAAACCAGGTTTGGTAGCTGGTTTCGTTGCTGGTGCTATTGCCAAAGAAGGTTTTGCCTTTGGTAAAATTCCTTATGCCGCAGGTGGTGAAGCAACTTCAACTCTTGCAGGTGTCTCATCTGGTTTCCTAGGTGCCCTTGTTGGTGGATTTATCGCAGGTGCCTTGGTTCTTGCTATCAAGAAATACGTTAAAGTTCCTCGTTCACTTGAAGGTGCTAAATCTATCCTTATCCTACCGCTTTTCGGAACAATCTTGACAGGATTTGTCATGCTAGCTGTTAACATCCCAATGGCAGCAATCAACACTGCTATGAATGACTTCCTAGGTGGTCTTGGAGGAGGTTCAGCTGTCCTTCTCGGTATCGTTCTTGGTGGTATGATGGCTGTCGATATGGGTGGACCTGTCAATAAAGCAGCTTATGTCTTTGGAACAGGTACGCTTGCAGCGACTGTTTCCTCAGGTGGTTCTGTAGCAATGGCAGCAGTTATGGCTGGAGGAATGGTTCCACCACTTGCTATCTTTGTCGCAACCCTTCTTTTCAAAAATAAATTTACCAAAGAAGAACGCAACTCTGGTTTGACAAACATCATCATGGGCTTGTCATTTATCACTGAGGGAGCGATTCCATTTGGTGCCGCTGACCCAGCTCGTGCGATTCCAAGCTTCATCCTTGGTTCAGCAGTAGCGGGCGGACTCGTTGGTCTTGCAGGAATCAAACTCATGGCGCCACACGGAGGAATCTTCGTCATCGCTCTTACTTCAAATGCCCTTCTCTACCTTGCCTTTGTCTTGGTTGGTGCAATCGTAAGTGGTGTGGTTTATGGTTACCTACGCAAGCCACAAGCATAAAATGGATTAGAATAGAAAGATTGTTACCATTTGGTGCAATCTTTTTCTCTATTCGAAATGGCTGTGAAATATGGTATAATAAAAGAATGGCAAACAAGAATACTAGTAAAACAAGACGGAGACCGTCTAAAGCAGAACTCGAAAGAAAACAGGCTATCCAGAGGATGTTGATTTCCTTAGGGATTGCCTTATTGTTGATTATTGCAGCTCTCAAGCTCGGTGCGGCGGGTATCACCCTTTATAATCTCATTCGACTGGTGGTTGGAAGTTTGGCCTATGTGGCTATAGGCGGCCTCCTCATTTATCTTTTTCTATTTAAATGGATCCGCAAGCAAGAGGGACTTCTATCAGGATTTCTCTGTATCTTCGCTGGCTTGCTCTTGATTTTTGAGGCCTACTTGGTTTGGAAATATGGTTTGGAGCAATCAGTTCTAAAAGGGACCCTGTCTCAAGTTATGACGGACCTGACTGGTATGCGAGTGACTAGCTTTGCTGGTGGAGGCTTGCTTGGTGTTGGACTCTATATCCCCATATCCTTTCTTTTCTCCAATATCGGATCGTACTTTATTGGATTCCTCTTGATTCTAGTTGGGGCACTCTTGGTTAGTCCTTGGTCTATTTATGATGTTGCAGCCTTTATTGGAGCTCAGTTCAGATCCTTCATGGAAAAACAGGAACAGAGAAAACAGGAACGCTTCATCAAGAGAGAAGAAGAAAAGGCTCGTCAAGAAGCTGAAGAAGCAGCCAGAATTCAGAGAGAACAAGAAAAACAGGATGCATTACCGCTTCCTCCTGTAGATCCTGAAACGGGAGAAATCTTATCTGAAGTACCAGACTACGATTTCCCTCCAATTCCTGAGGAAGAGTGGATCGAACCGGAGATTATCCTCCCTCAAACTGATTTTGACGTTCCAGATGTGGAAGAAGACTTTGAGGATGAAGAGGTACAGGTTGATTTTTCTGCCAAAGAAGCCCTTGAATACAAACTGCCAAGCTTGCAACTCTTTGCGCCAGATAAACCCAAAGATCAGTCCAAGGAAAAGAAGATTGTTCGAGAAAATATCAAAATCCTAGAAGAAACCTTTGCTAGCTTTGGTATCAAGGTGACGGTGGAACGGGCTGAAATTGGACCATCAGTTACCAAGTATGAAGTCAAGCCAGCAGTTGGTGTACGGGTTAACCGCATTTCCAATCTGGCAGACGACTTAGCGCTAGCTCTAGCAGCTAAGGATGTTCGGATTGAGGCTCCAATCCCTGGTAAATCCCTAGTCGGAATCGAAGTGCCTAACTCTGAGATTGCGACCGTTTCCTTCCGTGAACTCTGGGAACAGTCTCAGACTAAACCAGAAAATCTCCTCGAAATTCCTCTAGGTAAGGCTGTCAATGGAACTGCTCGCACCTTTGACCTTTCCAAGATGCCCCACCTACTTGTTGCAGGTTCGACGGGATCAGGGAAGTCAGTCGCAGTTAACGGTATTATCGCGAGCATTCTCATGAAAGCAAGACCCGATCAGGTCAAGTTTATGATGGTGGATCCAAAGATGGTTGAGTTATCCGTTTACAATGACATTCCTCACCTCTTGATTCCAGTTGTGACAAATCCACGCAAGGCCAGCAAGGCACTGCAAAAGGTTGTGGATGAGATGGAAAACCGTTATGAACTCTTCGCCAAGGTTGGTGTGCGAAATATCGCTGGTTACAATGCCAAGGTCGAGGAATTTAATAGCCAATCTGAGTATAAACAAGTACCCCTGCCTTTGATTGTTGTCATTGTGGATGAGTTGGCAGACCTCATGATGGTGGCTAGCAAGGAAGTAGAAGATGCCATCATTCGTCTTGGACAGAAGGCGCGTGCTGCAGGGATTCACATGATTCTCGCAACGCAACGTCCATCGGTTGATGTTATCTCTGGTCTTATCAAGGCCAATGTCCCATCTCGTGTGGCTTTTGCAGTTTCATCAGGTACAGATTCACGAACCATCTTGGATGAAAATGGAGCAGAAAAACTGCTCGGTCGAGGAGATATGCTCTTTAAACCAATTGATGAAAATCACCCAGTCCGTCTACAAGGATCCTTTATCTCAGATGATGATGTCGAACGCATCGTAAACTTCATCAAGGCTCAGGCAGATGCGGACTACGATGACAGCTTTGACCCAGGAGATGTTCCTGAAAATGAAGGAGATTTTTCTGATGGTGAAGCTGGTGGCGATCCGCTTTTTGAAGAAGCTAAGGCTTTGGTTATCGAAACCCAGAAAGCTAGCGCTTCGATGATTCAGCGTCGTTTGTCAGTTGGATTTAATCGTGCGACCCGCCTTATGGAAGAACTCGAAATGGCAGGTGTCATCGGTCCAGCTGAGGGAACCAAACCACGAAAAGTATTGCAACAATAAAAAAATAACTTCTTTCCAAATTTGGAAAGAAGTTATTTTTGTGATTACTGGTTCGTTTTAGTTTCAGAACTCGTCGTATTTGACTGTGTTCCGTTATCGCTAGTTTCTTTTGTTGAGGAAGGTGTAGAAGGATCCTGAGTTGTTGTTTTCTGATCTTCTTTTTTCTCCTCTTTTTTATTGGATTGAGAAGTTTCTTCTTGCGTGGTATTTTCTTTAGTAGAAGTGTTGTCCCTGTTAGGAGTAGTATTTTCCTGAGGGGCTTCCTTTTGAATTTCCTTGACAACAGTTGTTTGGGTTGTCGTCGGTTCTTTTTTGTTGTTTTTGTTATTATCCATAGCGTTCATGATGGTAATAGTAGCGGTGATGAGGCCAAGGATACTACCGATGGTAGCAATCGTTTTTTGAAAGACAGTAAATCCCTTTTTGATGTGTTCTGTTTTTGGTTTTGAAGTTCTACGATAGTTAGACATGATACTCTCCTTTAATTATGATTTATTATACCTCATTTCTTTAAAAAAATCTTAAAAAAAGAGAAACCTCCCTTCCTTGTCGCAGGTCTCTTTTCGTGATACAATAGAAGGAGTGATTTTAGAAAGCGTGAGAAAACATGATCTACTTTGATAATTCGGCGACAACCAAGCCTTATCCTGAAGCACTTGAAACTTACATGCAGGTCGCTTCAAAAATTGTAGGAAATCCGTCTAGTCTCCATCGTTTGGGAGATCAGGCAACACGAATTTTAGATGCTTCCCGGCAGCAAATTGCAGATTTGATTGGGAAGAAGAGTGAGGAAATCTTCTTTACCTCTGGTGGAACAGAAGGAGATAACTGGGTCATCAAGGGTGTGGCCTTTGAAAAAGCCCAGTTTGGCAAGCACATCATTGTGTCAGCTATTGAGCATCCAGCAGTCAAGGAATCAGCCCTTTGGCTGAAAAGTCAAGGTTTTGAGATAGATTTTGCTCCAGTTGATGAGAAAGGATTTGTGGATGTTGAGGCTCTAGCGAATTTGACACGACCTGATACGATCCTTGTCTCCATCATGGCAGTTAACAACGAAATTGGCTCTATCCAACCTATTGAGGCCATCTCAGAACTGTTGGCAGACAAGCCAACTATTTCCTTCCACGTTGATGCAGTTCAGGCACTCGCTAAGATTCCGACTGAAAAATATATAACAGATCGTGTAGATTTTGCGACCTTCTCAAGTCATAAATTTCATGGTGTCCGAGGTGTTGGCTTTGTCTATATCAAGTCTGGTAAGAAAATTACGCCTCTTTTGACAGGTGGTGGTCAAGAGCGTGATTATCGTTCGACAACTGAAAATGTGGCAGGGATTGCAGCGACAGCCAAGGCCCTCCGTTTGTCTATGGAAAAGTTAGATATCTTTGTTAGTAAGACTGGACAGATGAAATCAGTCATTCGCCAAGCGCTTTTGAATTATCCAGATATTTTTGTCTTTTCGGATGAGGAAGACTTTTCCCCTCATATCCTGACTTTTGGGATGAAGGGGGTTCGTGGAGAAGTCATCGTTCATGCATTTGAAGACTATGATATTTTCATTTCCACAACCTCTGCTTGTTCGTCCAAGGCAGGGAAACCTGCAGGCACCTTGATTGCCATGGGAGTGGACAAAGATAAGGCCCAGTCAGCTGTTCGCCTAAGCCTAGACTTGGAAAATGATATGAGTCAAGTCGAGCAGTTCTTGACCAAGCTAAAATTAATTTACAATCAAACTAGAAAAGTAAGATAGGAGCATTTATGCAGTATTCAGAAATTATGATTCGCTATGGAGAATTGTCAACCAAGCACAAAAATCGTATGCGTTTCATCAATAAACTTCGCAATAATATTTCGGACGTTTTGTCCATCTATCCCCAAGTTAAGGTAACCGCAGATCGCGACCGTGCCCACGCTTACCTGAATGGAGCTGATTATACAGCAGTATCAGAATCTCTCAAACAAGTTTTTGGGATCCAAAATTTTTCTCCCGTTTATAAGGTTGAAAAGTCTGTAGAAGTTCTGAAATCTGCTGTCCAAGAGATTATGAAGGAAATCTACAAGGAAGGGATGACCTTTAAAATCACTAGCAAGCGTAGCGACCACAACTTTGAATTGGACAGCCGTGAACTCAATCAAACTCTTGGTGGAGCTGTTTTCGAGGCTATTCCAAACGTGCAAGCTCAGATGAAAAATCCAGATATTAATCTTCAAGTTGAGATTCGTGAGGAAGCGGCCTACCTTTCCTATGAAACCTTCCGTGGAGCAGGAGGATTACCTGTGGGAAGTTCTGGTAAAGGCATGCTCATGTTGTCAGGGGGTATTGATTCACCCGTGGCAGGTTATCTAGCTCTTAAACGAGGGGTAGATATTGAGGCCGTTCACTTTGCCAGCCCACCATATACTAGTCCTGGTGCCCTTAAGAAAGCCCAAGATTTGACCCGCAAATTGACCAAGTTTGGGGGCAATATCCAGTTTATCGAGGTGCCTTTCACAGAGATTCAAGAGGAAATCAAGGCTAAAGCGCCAGAAGCCTACCTTATGACCTTGACACGTCGTTTTATGATGCGCATTACCGACCGTATCCGTGAGGTACGAAATGGTTTAGTTATCATTAATGGGGAAAGTCTTGGCCAAGTAGCTAGCCAAACTTTGGAAAGCATGCAGACTATCAACGCTGTGACCAGCACTCCAATTATTCGTCCCGTGGTTACGATGGACAAGTTGGAAATCATTGACATCGCGCAGGAAATCGATACCTTTGAAATTTCAATCCAGCCTTTTGAAGACTGCTGTACCATTTTTGCGCCTGACCGTCCTAAGACCAATCCTAAGATAGAGAATGCAGAGCAGTATGAAAAACGCATGGATGTTGAAGGCTTGGTTGAGCGAGCAGTGGCTGGGATTATGATTACTGAAATCACTCCCCTGGTTGAAAAAGATGCTGTCGATGAGTTAATTGACAATCTCCTCTAATCAGAAAATCCAGAAGAATTCAGAAAAACAAATGAAAAAAGTTAGTTATTTATCCTTAAAATGGACATTAACTGACTTATTTTCTATTTTTATGGTATAATAAGATAAAATTTTGAATATAGAGAGTTTTCTGACAATGAATCATTCCTACTTTTACTTAAAAATGAAAGAACATAAACTCAAGGTTCCTTATACTGGAAAAGAGCGTCGTGTGCGTGTGCTTCTGCCTAAGGACTACGAGAAAGACACAGACCGTTTTTACCCAGTTGTTTACTTTCATGATGGGCAAAATGTCTTTTACAGCAAGGAGTCTTATATCGGACACTCTTGGAAGATTATTCCAGCTATTAAGCGAAATCCTGACATCAGTCGCATGATTGTCGTTGCTATAGATAATGATGGCATGGGGCGGATGAATGAGTATGCGGCTTGGAAGTTTCAAGAATCTCCTATCCCAGGGCAGCAGTTTGGTGGTAAGGGTGTGGAGTATGCTGAGTTTGTCATGGAGGTGGTCAAGCCTTTTATCGATGAAACCTATCGTACCAAAGCTGATCGCCAGCACACGGCTATGATTGGTTCGTCACTAGGAGGCAATATCACCCAGTTTATCGGACTAGAGTACCAAGACCGAATTGGTTGTCTTGGTGTCTTTTCATCTGCTAACTGGCTTCACCAAGAAGCCTTTAACCGCTATATCGAGCGCAAGAAATTGTCGCCTGAACAGCGCATTTTTATCTATGTAGGAACAGAAGAAGCAGATGATACGGACAAGACCTTGATGGCTGGCAATATTAAACAAGCCTATATCGACTCGTCGCTTCATTATTACCGTGATTTGATTTCAGGTGGAGTACACTTGGATAATCTTGTCTTGAAAGTTCAGTCTGGTGCCATCCATAGTGAAATCCCTTGGTCGGAAAATTTGCCAGACTGTCTCCGATTTTTTGCAGAAAAATGGTAAGTTAAGAAAGGAGAAAGCCAATGCATATTGAAAACCTCAGCCACTGGAGTGGCAATCTCAACCGTGAAATGTACCTCAACCGTTATGGAAATGCTGGGATTCCAGTTGTTGTTTTTGCTTCATCTGGTGGCAGTCACAACGAATACTATGATTTTGGCATGATTGACGCCTGTGCTTCCTTTATCGAGGAAGGGCGCGTCCAATTTTTTACTCTCTCCAGTGTTGACAGTGAGAGCTGGCTAGCCACTTGGAAAAATGGTCATGACCAGGCGGAGATGCACCGAGCTTACGAACGTTATGTGATTGAGGAGGCCATTCCTTTTATCAAGCACAAGACAGGTTGGTTTGACGGAATGATGACGACAGGTTGCTCGATGGGAGCCTACCATGCACTCAATTTCTTTCTCCAGCATCCAGATGTCTTTACCAAGGTGATTGCCCTCAGTGGTGTTTACGATGCACGTTTCTTCGTTGGCGATTACTACAATGACGATGCAATTTACCAAAACTCACCTGTAGATTATATCTGGAATCAAAACGACGGCTGGTTTATTGATCGTTACCGTCAGGCGGAGATTGTCGTTTGTACGGGCCTTGGTGCCTGGGAACAAGATGGTCTGCCATCCTTCTACAAGCTCAAAGAAGCCTTTGACCAGAAACAAATTCCAGCCTGGTTTGCTGAATGGGGACACGATGTCGCCCACGACTGGGAATGGTGGCGTAAACAAATGCCCTATTTTCTTGGACACCTGTATCTATAAAAGGAGTTGCCTATGAATTACCTTGTTATTTCTCCCTACTATCCGCAAAACTTCCAACAGTTTACCATCGAGCTAGCTAATAAAGGCATCACCGTTTTGGGAATTGGTCAAGAACCTTACGAACAACTAGATGAACCTTTGCGCAATAGTCTGACTGAGTATTTCCGTGTGGACAATCTTGAGAACATAGACGAAGTCAAACGTGCAGTTGCCTTTCTTTTCTACAAGCATGGCCCAATCGACCGCATCGAGTCCCACAATGAATACTGGCTTGAGCTAGACGCAACACTCAGAGAACAATTCAATGTCTTTGGTGCCAAACCAGAGGATCTCAAAAAGACCAAGTTTAAGTCTGAGATGAAGAAACTTTTCAAAAAAGCAGGCGTCCCTGTGGTACCTGGTGCTGTTATCCAGACGGAAGCAGATGTGGATAGAGCAGTTGAGACGATTGGTCTACCAATGATTGCCAAACCTGATAACGGAGTGGGAGCGGCCGCAACCTTTAAGCTTGAGACAGAAGACGATATCCATCACTTCAAGCAAGCATGGGATCATTCAACCGTTTATTTCTTTGAAAAATTTGTCACTTCTAGCGAAATCTGTACCTTTGACGGGCTTGTGGACAAGGATGGCAATATCGTCTTTTCAACGACTTTCGATTATGCCCATACACCACTTGATCTGATGATATATAAGATGGACAATTCTTACTATGTCCTCAAGGATATGGATCCCAAACTGCGCAAGTATGGTGAGGCCATTGTCAAGGAATTTGGAATGAGAGAACGCTTTTTCCATATCGAGTTCTTCCGTGACGGGGACGACTACATTGCCATTGAGTACAATAACCGTCCTGCAGGTGGTTTTACCATAGATGTTTATAACTTTGCTCATTCCTTGGACCTTTATAGAGGCTACGCAGCTATTGTCGCAGGAGAAGAGTTTCCAAGTTCAGAGTTTGAGCCCCAGTATTGCTTGGCAACTTCACGTCGTGCCAATGCAAATTATGTCTATTCAGAAGAAGACTTGCTTGCCAAGTATAGCCAACAATTCAAGGTCAAAAAAATCATGCCAGCAGCTTTTGCAGAACTACAAGGGGATTACCTTTATATGCTGACAACTCCAAGTCGTCAAGAGATGGAGCAGATGATTGCAGACTTTGGTCAACGTCAAGACTAATAAAAAGGATGAAAGGAGTTTGACTCCTTTTGTCCTTTTCTTAAAGATAAGTTAAATAAAGCGTTTTCCAGAGATTCTTTTAGAAAATCTGTTGCTAAAAGGCCTAAAAATTGATAGAATAAGGATTGTCTAAAAAAATTGAAGGAGAATCTATCAAATGGATTTTACATGGGCTATTAAATATGCCACAGAATTCTTGGGAACTGCTATTTTGATCATTCTTGGTAATGGTGCAGTTGCTAACGTTGAACTTAAAGGTACGAAAGGTCACCAAAGTGGCTGGCTCGTTATCGCAGTTGGTTACGGTATGGGGGTTATGATCCCAGCCTTGATGTTCGGTAACGTATCAGGAAACCACATCAACCCAGCTTTCACTCTTGGACTTGCTGTTAGTGGTCTTTTCTCTTGGGAGCAAGTACCATATTACATCCTAGCACAAGTTTTGGGAGCAATCTTTGGTCAAGCTTTGGTTGTAGCGACTCACCGTCCTTACTACTTGAAAACAGAAAACCCAAACAATATCTTGGGTACCTTCTCAACGATTTCAAGCATCGACCACGGTACAAAAGAATCACGTTTTGCAGCTACTGTTAACGGCTTCCTCAATGAGTTTGTAGGTTCATTTGTTCTTTTCTTTGCAGCACTTGGTTTGACTAAAAACTTCTTTGGTGCTGAGGTTCTTCAATACATGAAACAAATGGCTACTCAAGCTGGACAAACTGTTGATTTAAGTGAATTGGCAGTGAAAGCTCAAGTAGCTCCACATACAGCTGCTGGGATCTCAGTTGCGCACTTGGCACTTGGTTTCCTAGTGATGGCCTTGGTAACTTCACTTGGTGGACCTACTGGACCTGCTTTGAACCCAGCTCGTGACTTCGGACCACGTCTTCTTCACGAACTCCTTCCAAAATCAGTTCTTGGTCAACACAAGGGTGATTCAAAATGGTGGTATGCATGGGTACCAGTTGTAGCTCCAATCGCAGCGGCTATTGCAGCAGTAGCAGTATTCAAACTACTTTACCTATAAGAAATGAAACTGGGGAATCCCAGTTTTTTTCTTGTAAAATTTCTAAATAAAATAGATATGGCTTGTAAAATATTCGAAAATCCTTTAAAATAAAAGAGTTGGAGGAATTTATGAGTGTGAATGAGATTGTTCGGATCGTTCCGACTTTGAAAGTTAATAATCGAAAATTAAATGAAAGATTTTACATTGAAACCCTGGGGATGAAACCTTTGCTAGAAGAGTCTGCCTTTCTTTCATTAGGCGACCAGACAGGTACGGAGAGATTGATTTTAGAAGAGGCTCCAAGTATGCGAACGCGCAGAGTTGAAGGACTTAAGAAGCTAGCTAGACTCTTGATAAAGGTTGAAAATCCTTCTGAAATCGAGGGCCTTCTTTCTCAGATGAAGTCTCTTCCACGCCTATTTAAAGGAAACCGTGGGTATGCTTTTGAGATTGTTTCTCCTGAAGAGGATGTGATCCTTGTTCATGCAGAAAATGATATAAGCGATTTGGTTCCACTGGAAACTGTTCCTGAATTTTATTCAAATACAAGTATAAAATACGTGAGTCAATTTGATGTTTCTATGGAGTTGCGTTTGCCTGAAGGAACAGAGAGTTTACTTGATTCTGAAAGAGTAGCGCAAGTAATCACCTTTACTAAAGGGCAAGGAGCAGATTTGGCTGTTGAAAACAATGTCACTTGGGACCTGACGATGTTGAAATTTTTAGTCAAGAATTTTGATCTAACCAGCCTTCGTCAGAAATTTGAAAAGACAGGCTACTTTGTCCCTAAGTCTGAAAAATTCTTCCTTGGTAAAGATGCCAATAACATTGAATTGTGGTTTGAAGAAGCATGAAGTTGGAAAAAATTCTAAGAAAAATAGAAAATCAAATCGAGGCAGGGGTATATCCCGGGGCCTCTTTTGCGTATTATAAGGATGGTGAATGGAAAGAGTCTTATCTAGGATTGAGTGATCCAGAACGAGGCTTGAAGACAGAGACCGGTTTGGTTTATGATTTGGCAAGTGTGAGTAAGGTCGTGGGAGTGGGGACGGTTTTTACCTTCTTGTGGCAGCAGGGCAAATTCGATATTGATCGACCGGTGACGGATTTTTTACCGGAGTGTGATTATCCTGATATCACTATACGGCAGCTTCTGACCCATGCTACAGATTTAGACCCCTTCATTCCCAAACGTGACAAGTTAAGTGCAGAGGAATTGAGAGAAGCTATGTTTCACCTCAACAGACGAAGTCAGCCTGCTTTTCTATACTCAGACGTTCACTTTTTACTCTTGGGCTTTCTTTTGGAAAAAATCTTTAACCAAGACTTGGATCAGATTATAGAAGAACAAGTTTTGGAACCATGGGGGATGAAAGAAACCCAGTTCGGCCCCATTGAGCAAGCTGTACCAACAGTGAGAGGAGTAGAGTCCGGAATCATTCACGACCCCAAAGCCCGTCTATTAGGGAAACACGCAGGAAGTGCTGGTTTGTTTTCGACTGTTAAGGATTTGCAAATTTTTCTGGAACATTACTTGAAAGATGAGTTTGCTGCAGATTTGAGCCAAAATTACGCTCCCTTAAATGATAAGGAGCGGTCTCTAGCCTGGAATCTGGAAGGAGCTTGGCTCGACCATACGGGTTATACAGGTACCTTCATTATGTGGAATCGGGAGAAGCAGGAAGCGGCTATCTTTTTATCCAATCGAACGTATGAGAAGGATGAGCGTGCCCAGTGGATAGTCGATCGAAACCAAGTCATGGAAATGATTCGTCAAGAGGAGTAGGGGGAAGCATGTCGAAAACCGTAAAAGGAACTCTGTATACAGTAGTGGCAGGGATTGCTTGGGGCTTGTCTGGAACCAGTGGCCAATACCTGATGGCACACGGGATTTCTGCTTTAGTCTTGACCAATTTGCGACTTATCATTGCAGGCTTGGCACTGGTGTTCTTATCCTATACGACTTCAAAGGATAAATTCCTTTCTTTTTTAAAAGACAAAAAAAGTCTGCTATCTCTGTTGCTATTTGCAGTTTTTGGACTTTTCTTAAACCAGTTTGCCTATCTTTCTGCCATTCAGGAAACCAATGCTGGAACGGCGACAGTTCTCCAGTATGTATGCCCCGTTGGGATCTTGGTTTATACCTGTATGAAGGATAAGGTAGCTCCGACACTGGCTGAGATTATTTCGATTGGATTGGCTATAGGAGGAACTTTTCTGATCGCGACGCATGGGAAAGTCGACCAGTTGTCTGTCACACCCCTAGGTCTGTTCTGGGGCCTCTTTTCAGCCTTGACCTATGCCCTCTATATTATTCTTCCCATCGTTTTGATTAAGAAGTGGGGCAGTATTTTGGTGATTGGTGTCGGGATGGTTATTTCTGGTGTAGTGGCTATTCCCTTCACAGGAGTCTTACAGGCCAGCATACCAACCAGCTTAGATTTTCTCTTTGCATTTGCTGGGATTATCATCATCGGAACGGTCTTTGCCTATACAGCTTTCCTAAAGGGAGCTAGTCTGATAGGCCCTGTTAAGTCTAGTTTATTGGCTTCCATAGAGCCAATTTCTGCCGTTTTCTTTGCCTTTCTGATTATGAAGGAACAGTTTTATGCGATTGATTTTATAGGTATGGCTATGATTTTACTAGCCGTGACCATTATTTCATTGAAAGATTTACTGTTGGAAATAAAGAGTAAGTAATTAAAAAATCCACTCAATCGAGTGGATTTTTTGTGTATAGATGATTAGTCTTTATTTTCGTGTGGCAAAATCAAGTTCAAGATGATTCCTGTCATGGCTGATAGAGCAGTACCTGAAAGGGTTACTGGACCGAGTTTAAGGATTGCTCCACCAAGTCCAAGTACCAGCATAGCACTTGCAATGATAAGGTTACGCATTTGGCTGAAGTCAACGCGTTCCTTAATCAAAACTTTCAAACCATTGCTGGCGATAACTCCGTAGAGAAGGATGGACATGCCACCAAGCACAGCATTTGGAATGGTTGAAATCAAGGCAGTGAATTTCCCTAGGAAGCTAAGAGCAATGGCGATGAAGGCCGCGTTACGGATAACAGAGACAGAAGCGATACGAGTCATCCCAATAACCCCTGTATTTTCGCCGTAAGTCGTATTAGCTGGTCCACCGAGGAAGGCTGATACAGATGTCGCGATACCATCACCAAGAAGCGTACGGTGAAGTCCTGGTTCTTTCAGGAATTGACGGCCACAGATTTGGCTTAAAACTGTGTGGTCTCCGATGTGTTCTGAAATGGTTACAATAGCGATTGGCAAGATGGCGATTGTTTCAGGACCGAAGTACAAGTTGTACTCTTTAAAGGCTCCACCTGTACTAAATGGCAAGTAGAAACCAGGAATTTCAAACCAATTGGCTTGAAGGACTGGGGTAAAGTCAACCAAACCAAGCATCATAGCGAAGATGTACCCACCGATGATGGCAAAGAGGAAAGGAATGATACGAAGGAACCCTTTTCCTTTTGTATTGATAAAAGCGGCAATCAAGAACGTCACGACAGCTACAAGAGCGTTTTTCCAGTTTCCGTCTGCTACGAGTCCAGCATTCGTTACAGCAGAACCAGCAAGACCAAGACCGATAACGATAATCATAGGTCCGATAATGATTGGTGGCAAGAGTTTATCAATCCATTTCGTACCTGCAAAACGAACACTTGCTGCTACAAGGACATAGACCAAACCAGTCAAGATAACTCCAGTTTGAGCAGCAGAGACATCGCCTCCCATTTCTTTCATGGCTAGAGACATAGCTGTGATAAAGGCGAATGAAGAACCTAGATAAACTGGAACCTTAAAGCCAGTAGAAATCATGTAGATAAGTGTTCCAATACCGGAAGCAAAGAGAGCAACCGACACGGGCATTCCCAAAATTAAGGGAACGAGAATGGTTGCACCAAACATGGCAAATACGTGCTGGAAGCTGAGAAGAATACCTTTACCAGCAGAAGGACGTTGATCAACGTCTAGTAACAAGTCAACAGTTGATTCCTGTTTCATAAAAACCTCACTTTTGGGCACCAAAAAAGAGCCCATTATTTTGCAGCAATAGGCCCTCAGAGTAAGACTTTTTAAAAAATAGCTATCTTTTAAAAATTTATATAAATCTGCGCCTTCGTCACCTCACAGGATGACATTAAAAACCTTTGCTTAGGATAGTATAGCAGAAAAAATTCGTTTTGTAAACGAATTTTTCCCGAGCCTAGAAATGCGAAAGCGAGGTTTGATTTTGTAAATCATTTTTTCCCGAGCCTAGAAATAGGAGAGCGAGGTTCGTTTTGTAAACGAATTTTTCCCGAGCCTAGAAATAGGAGAGCGAGGTTCGTTTTGTAAACGAATTTTTCCCGAGCCTTGAAATAAGAGAGCGAGGTTGATTTTGTAAATGGTTTTCTGAATTTTAAACAAGGGGGCACCATTGTTTAAAGTGGGCGTTTGTTGGGCATGCCAGCCTTTCTTGGGTACTTGTTAGGCGTCTCCTTTTTCTTTTCGACCACAGTGATGTAGCGCGGATCTCCATTTGGCAGGGCATAGCTGAGGTTGTCCTCTACCTTACTAAAGAGGAGGTTGAGGGCATTCTTGGCTTCTAGCAATTCCTCAGGAGCATTGCTGGCCTTGAGTGCCAATAGTTTGCCGCTAACCTTAAGATAGGGAATGGTCAGCTCAGACAAAACCTGCATACGGGCAACCGCACGAGCCGTCACCACATCAAACTGGGCACGGAAGTTCTTGTCTTGAGCAAAGTCTTCTGCCCGTCCATGGTAGAAGTGAACACCATCCAAATCCAACTCCTGAGCCAAAAGCTGAAGGAAGTTGATGCGCTTATTGAGCGAATCAATGATGGTCACCTCCAACTGAGGATAGAGAATTTTCATGGGCAGACTAGGAAATCCTGCCCCCGCTCCGATATCAAGAAGTTTGATAGTTTCATTTGAAATCAAGCCTTGCAGAATGGGTGCAATCGAATCATAAAAATGTTTGAGATAAACTTCCTCTTTATCTGTAATAGCGGTCAGGTTAATCTTTTCATTCCACTCGACCAAGAGTTCAAAATACCGTTCAAATTGGTTCTTTTGCTGGTCAGAAAGTGGAAGATTTTGCTCAGCGAGCAAGCTGTAAAATGTTTCTGGTTTCATAGTACTTTCCTTCTCTAGTATCATCTTATTTTACCATATTCATTAAAATTTTGATATACTGGTAGTAATCTAAAAGCAGAAAGGAATAAGATTATGACTTGGATTATTCTTGGAGTTTTGGCTCTGATTGTTATTTTTGTGATTGTTAGCTATAACGGTTTGGTTAAAAATCGTATGCAGACCAAGGAGGCTTGGAGCCAGATCGATGTTCAGTTGAAGCGTCGTAATGATCTCCTTCCAAACTTGATTGAAACAGTCAAAGGCTATGCCAAATATGAAGGTTCTACCTTGGAAAAAGTAACAGAACTTCGTAGACAAGTAGCCGCAGCAACTTCACCGGCAGAAGCTATGAAGGCCAGTGATGCCCTTACCCGCCAGATTTCTGGTATCTTTGCAGTAGCAGAGAATTACCCAGACTTGAAAGCTAGTGCTAATTTTATCAAATTGCAAGAAGAGTTGACCAATACAGAAAATAAAATTTCATATTCACGCCAACTCTACAACAGTGTTGTCAGCAACTACAATGTAAAACTTGAAAGCTTCCCAAGTAACATCATCGCAGGGCTATTTGGCTTTAAAGCTGCAGACTTCCTTCAAACACCTGAAGAGGAAAAGGCAGTTCCTAAAGTTGACTTTAGCGGTTTAGGTGACTAAGATGTTGTTTGATCAAATTGCGAGCAATAAACGAAAAACTTGGATTTTGTTGCTGGTTTTCTTCCTACTCTTAGCCTTGGTTGGTTATGCGGTTGGCTATCTCTTCATGCGCTCAGGTCTTGGGGGCATGATTATTGCCTTGATTATTGGTCTTATCTACGCTCTGACCATGATCTTTCAATCGACAGAGATTGTCATGTCTATGAATGGGGCGCGTGAGGTTGATGAGCAAACAGCCCCAGACCTCTACCATGTAGTAGAAGATATGGCCATGGTCGCTCAGATTCCCATGCCACGTGTTTTCATCATTGAGGATTCTTCTTTAAATGCCTTTGCAACAGGTTCGAATCCGCAGAATGCAGCTGTCGCAGCCACTTCGGGCCTTCTGGCTATCATGAATCGCGAGGAACTGGAAGCTGTTATGGGGCATGAGGTCAGTCATATCCGAAACTACGATATCCGCATTTCGACCATTGCTGTTGCCCTTGCCAGTGCTATTACCCTTCTGTCTAGTATGGCAGGACGGATGATGTGGTGGGGTGGCGCAGGTCGCAGACGGAGTGATAATGATCGCGATGGAAATGGTTTGGAGATTATCATGCTTGTTATCTCTCTCTTAGCCATTGTTCTAGCACCTCTCGCGGCAACTTTGGTGCAACTTGCAATTTCCCGTCAGAGGGAATTTCTGGCGGATGCATCCAGTGTGGAGCTGACTCGCAATCCTCAAGGGATGATCAATGCACTGCGCAAGTTGGAGAATAGCGAGCCAATGCATCACCATGTTGATGATGCCAGCAGCGCTCTTTATATCAATGATCCCAAGAAAGGTGGGGGACTTCAAAAACTCTTTTATACCCACCCACCTATCTCAGAACGAATCGAACGCTTGAAACACATGTAAAAAAAATCCAGAGAGATTTCTCTGGATTTTTGCTATGTTCAAAAATTATAAATCTTGTAAAGCGACGACTTCCAAACCATTTTCTGTCAAACGATAGATACTCGTACAGACCTCTTTTAAGAAGCGTCTGTCATGCGAAACAGTGATCAGACCGCCTAGATAGGAGGCAAATAGTTTTCTGATTTCGGGTTGAGAAGTGGGAGAAAAGTTTCGTGTGGGCTCATCCAGAAGAAGAAAGTTCGGTTTGCGCAACACTAAATCTAAAAGTAGGAGTTTACCTTGTTGCCCGCCAGATAGGGAGCGGATTTGGTGGTGCATCTCTGGATAGTTGAAATTGAGACTGGCTAGGTGAGATTGGATTTTCTGGAGTTCTTCTTTTTGTCCAGTGTGGCTGAGGTAGGCTACTGGAGATAAATCCAATTGCAGTTTTTTATGGTAATCTTGTGGCATAAAAGCAAGCGAAATCTCTCTTTTGGCGCTGAGCAGTTGTTGAAACTTGGCTAACAGAGTTGATTTCCCAACACCATTTGGCCCAATGATACCGATTTTATCTTGGCCACGGACAGTTAGTTGTAACCCCTGAGCTAAAACGCGCTCTCCAATGGACAAATTTTCTTTTTCCAGTTGGATTAATACTTTAGAAGCCGGTAATGGTTGGACGTCTGAAAAGAAAAGTTGGATTTGTTCCTCGTCAAGTGGCTTTTGGGTCATGGACTGGGCTTCCTTTTCAAAGCGTTTTTCTTGAGAGAGTACATTTTTCATCTTTTTAGCCAATAGGCGCCCGGCAACATCATTTTTAGTATTTCGCAAAGCATTTTCTACATTCTGCTTAACGCGACGATGTTTTTCCATGGTTTTGTCATAGGCTCTTTGGTCGTTAGCAGCTTGCTGGCTTTGTCTGGCAAAACTAGCCTTCCTCTGGTCACTATAGCGATCGTAGTCTAAATGCTCCACTAGGGTTTCGGCTTCTTTCCGGTGTTTAACAAGGCGTAAATGGATAATAGTATCCGCAGTTTGAGAAAGAAAGTCTTCATCATGGGAAATGAAAATAACAGTTTGCCTAATCTTTCGAATTTGACCTTTTAGCCAATCAACCGTCTCAAGGTCTAGGTCATTTGAAGGTTCATCTAAAAATAGAATCTCAAAGGGTTTTGCCAACTCATGGATGAGCTGAATTTTCAAAGCTTCGCCCCCTGATAGACTGCCAATTTCTTGGTCGCTAGCAAAACGGTCGCTATCAAAGTGCAATTCCTCCGCCAAACGATAAAGAATACTGTAGTCTAAATCAGCAGAATCCAAAAAGAAGTAGTCATGTAGAGTTTTCTTTTTCAGGTCCTCAGCTAGTTTTTGAGGAATGTAGGCCAGTGATTGAAGGTCAGACTGAATGTCGCCCTTGATAGTAAAATCAGGCAAAGCTTCCCCCATTAAAGCTCGTAGTAAAGTCGATTTGCCATTTCCCTCTTCACCAATAATAGCAACCTTTTCTCCGTCTTGGATAGTCATGGTTAGGTCAGATACAAGATCTCGTAGATCTTTGTTTTGTGTGATGGTCAGATGATTGATTTTTATCATATTGTTGCCCTTTCTAGAATGTCCATAGTGCATAACAAAAAGCTCTACTTTATCTAGTAGAGCCCAAAGTCACTGTCAAAACTCTATTATCCTCGTTGAAAAGGTCGTCAAACTAGCTTGGAGCTGCCTAACCCAAGAGGGGCAGATGATTAGCTTTCCAGTTTTTTGATTTTCAATGAGGACAAGATACTAGAAAATCTAGTATTAAAAGAGCACACAAAAAGAGACAAAAACAAGATCTACTAAATAAAGGTTCTTTATTTGATAGATTAGTTGTTCATGTCTCCCTTACCTCCGAGTATTAGTACCTCTATCCTATACCTTTCAGGAAATTTTGTCAATAGAAAACAGGAAATTCTAGTTTTTATACTCAATGAAAATCAAAGGGCAAACTAGGAAGCGACCCGAAGACTGCTTAAAGCACAGCTTTCAGGTTGCAGATAGAGCTGACGAAGTCAGTAACCCATACCAACGGCAAGGCGAAGTTAACGTGGTTTGAAGAGATTTTTGAAGAGTATCAGAAACCAAAAACAGGCCCATAGAGAGTCAGTACGTGTTTGACATGTTCGTAGTGGAACTTGTCATAGTTGCGCCAAGCGGTGCGTGCTTGATCATTCAGTTTTAGGCTCCCTAGTCCAATCAGAAGACTGGTGCGTTGGTAAAATTTCTCAAGGTCGATTAAGATACTGTTGTCCAGCTTTTCTGCTTTTTTTAGTTCCGTAAGAGTGGTGTTCAGCAGCTCTTGCAGTCGAAGATCATCGGCTGTTCCTTGTTTGCAACTTTGGTAGCTTTTATCTAACTCGGAAAGGAGTTGGTAAGCTTCAGTGATGAGTGCTTTATCTTCCATATGAGCATCCTCCTTGCTCTAGTGTATTCTTGCCTATAGTATAGCACTAATAGGAAAGTTTGTCATAGTAAATATGTTAAAAAATGAGATTTTAATATCAAAGTTTGGAAAGCTGACTTATAGCCTTTTCATGGTATAATCAAGTGAGTACATCTTTATGGAGGAAATATGAAGTTAAATATTCAAGAAATTCGTAAGCAACCTGAAGGCCTGCATTTTGAACAAGCTTTAGACCTGGCAGCAGACTTGCGTAAACGGAACCAAGAGATTTTAGATGTCAAAGATATCCTTGCAGTGGGGAAGGTACAGTACGAAGACCGTCTGTATTTCTTAGACTATCAGTTGTCATATACCATTGTCCTTGCTTCCAGCCGCAGTATGGAGCCGGTTGAGTTAGCTGAGTCTTATCCAGTGACAGAAGTTTTCATGGAAGGAGCGACCAACCAACTGGACCAGGAAGTTCTAGATGATGATTTGGTCTTGCCTATCGAAAATGGGGAAATCAACCTTGCAGAGAGCGTAGCAGATAATATCTTGCTCAATATCCCAATCAAAGTCTTGACGGCAGAAGAAGAGGCGGGCCAAGGTTTTGTGTCAGGAAATGACTGGCAAATCATGACTGAGGAAGAATACCAAGCCCAACAAGCAGTCAAGAAAGAAGAAAACAGTCCATTTGCTGGCTTGCAAGGACTGTTTGATGGAGACGAGTAGATGGTTTTATCCAAGAAACGTGCCCGTCATGTCATAGAGGAAATTATTGCCCTTTTTCCAGATGCCAAACCAAGTCTAGATTTTCGCAATCATTTTGAACTCTTGGTTGCGGTGATGTTGTCAGCTCAGACGACAGATGCAGCGGTAAATAAGGCTACGCCAGGTCTCTTTGCTGCTTTTCCAACGCCACAAGCCATGTCTGTCGCGACAGAGAGTGAAATTGCTTCACACATTTCTCGCCTGGGACTGTATCGAAATAAGGCCAAATTCCTTAAAAAATGTGCCCAACAGTTACTAGACGATTTTGATGGTCAAGTGCCTCAGACACGAGAGGAATTAGAAAGTCTAGCGGGTGTTGGTCGTAAAACAGCAAATGTCGTCATGAGTGTGGGGTTTGGGATTCCTGCTTTTGCAGTGGATACTCATGTGGAGCGTATCTGTAAGCATCACGATATCGTAAAAAAATCGGCTACGCCACTTGAAGTAGAGAAACGTGTTATGGATGTCTTGCCACCAGAAGAGTGGTTAGCAGCCCACCAGGCTATGATTTACTTTGGACGAGCTATCTGCCATCCCAAAAATCCAGAATGTGACCACTATCCCCAACTGTATGATTTTAGTAATGTTTAAGGGGACTCTGAAAAAGTTTTTGCTTGATTTTAAGGGTGCTTTGTGCTATAGTAAATGATAACTAAATAGTCCTTTAAACCTGTCCCGTGAGGCAGGCAAGGAGCGCGATAAAGTAGAAGGGTGAAGTCTATACTGTATACAGTAGGGCTCGCTTAGCTATACATTTCAAGTCTCCTTGTAGAAGGAGACTTTTCTTTTTGGAGGTTTGTCATGAAGACAAAAGAAGTTGTAGACGAATTGACTGTCAAACGAGCGATTACGCGAATTACTTATGAGATTATTGAGCGCAATAAAGATTTGAATAAAATTATCCTAGCTGGGATAAAAACGCGTGGTGTTTTCATCGCTCATCGTATCAAAGAACGCTTGGAGCAGTTGGAAAACATCACTGTTCCTGTTGTGGAATTGGACACCAAACCTTTCCGTGATGATGTTAAAAGCGGAGAAGATACTTCTTTGATTTCTGTTGATGTGACAGACCGTGAAGTTATCTTGGTGGATGATGTACTCTATACAGGCCGTACCATCCGTGCTGCTATTGATAACATTGTCGGCCATGGTCGTCCTGCGCGCGTGAGTCTTGCGGTGCTAGTTGATCGTGGACATAGAGAATTGCCTATCCGTCCAGATTACGTTGGGAAAAATATCCCAACCAGTCGTTCTGAAGAAATCATCGTAGAGATGACAGAACTTGATGGCCAAGACAGAGTTCTGATTACTGAAGAAGCTTAGAAAGCTGAAGGAGTAGCCATGTCAGAAAATCAACAAGCATTGAACCATGTGGTTTCCATGGAAGACCTTACAGTTGATCAAGTGATGAAATTGATCAAACGAGGGATCGAGTTTAAAAACGGAGCCCAACTTCCCTACGAGAACAAACCTATCGTATCGAATCTCTTCTTTGAAGATTCTACACGGACACATAAGTCCTTTGAAGTGGCAGAGATTAAGCTGGGGCTGGAACGACTTGACTTTGATGTGAAGACTAGTTCGGTCAATAAGGGTGAGACACTGTATGATACCATCTTGACCCTATCTGCTCTAGGAGTGGATGTCTGTGTGATTCGCCACCCAGAGGTTGACTATTACAGAGAGTTGATTGCGAGTCCGTCGATTACGACTTCCATTATCAATGGTGGTGATGGCTCAGGTCAACATCCTAGCCAGAGCTTGCTTGATTTGATGACCATTTATGAGGAATTTGGGCACTTTGAGGGTCTCAAGGTTGCTATTGCAGGCGACTTGGACCACTCACGTGTTGCCAAGTCCAATATGCAGATTTTGAAACGCTTGGGAGCTGAACTATACTTTGCAGGACCTGAGGAATGGAGAAGTCAAGAATTTGCGGACTATGGACAGTTTGTAACTATTGATGAGATTGTTGATCAGGTGGATGTTCTGATGTTACTCCGAGTTCAACATGAACGCCATGATAGTGGAGCCGTTTTTTCAAAAGAAGATTACCATGCTCAACACGGTTTGAACCAAGAACGCTATAATCGCTTAAAAGAAACAGCAATCATAATGCATCCTGCTCCAGTTAATCGAGATGTGGAAATTGCTGACCACTTGGTTGAAGCATCAAAATCACGCATTGTCCAACAAATGACCAACGGTGTCTTTGTTCGAATGGCAATCTTAGAATCCGTACTGGCGAGTAGAAACGCCAACTAAAACACAAGACGTTAAAAGACGCCAGTGAGCGTCCACGAGAGGTGAAAATATGACAAAAAGACTTCTAGTATTAGAAGATGGCACAGTTTTTGAAGGCAAGGCCTTCGGAGCAGATATAGATGTAACAGGCGAAATCGTCTTTAATACAGGGATGACAGGCTATCAAGAATCCATTACTGACCAGTCTTATAATGGGCAAATCTTGACCTTTACCTATCCTTTGGTAGGAAATTATGGCATTAATCGTGATGATTACGAATCCATCATTCCAACTTGTAAGGGAGTTGTCGTTTTCGAAGAAGCGCGTCGAGCTAGCAACTGGCGCAACCAAATGACCTTGGATGAATTTTTGAAAGCTAAGAAAATTCCAGGTATTTCAGGGATTGATACGCGTGCACTTACCAAGATTATCCGTAAGCATGGTACCATGCGTGCAACCTTGACTCACGTTGGGGACAGTATGGACCATGTGACGGACCAGCTCCAAGCAACAGTCTTGCCGACAGACAATATCAAACAAGTTTCTACTAAAACTTCCTATCCAGCTCCAGGAGTTGGTTTGAGCGTGGTCTTAGTAGACTTTGGGCTCAAGCACTCAATTCTACGTGAACTTTCTAAGCGCAACTGTAACGTTACGGTTGTTCCGTATTCAACAACGGCAGAAGAAATTCTCCACCTCAATCCTGATGGAGTTATGTTATCAAATGGTCCAGGTAACCCAGAAGATGTTCCAGAAGCACTGGACATGATTCGTGGTGTGCAAGGAAAAATCCCAATCTTCGGAATTTGTATGGGGCACCAACTCTTTGCTATGGCAAACGGGGCTAAGACTTATAAGATGAAATTTGGACACCGTGGATTTAACCATGCAGTACGTGAGATTGCTACAGGCCGTGTAGACTTTACTAGCCAGAACCACGGTTATGCAGTCAGCCGTGAGGACTTGCCAGAGCATTTGATTATTACTCACGAAGAAATCAATGACAAGTCAGTTGAAGGTGTGCGTCACAGATACCAACCAGGTTTCTCTGTTCAATTCCACCCAGATGCAGCTCCTGGTCCACACGACGCAAGCTACCTATTTGACGAGTTTATCGAGATGATGGAAGCTTTTAAACAAGCAAACTAAGAACGAGTAAAAGCTCGTCGGAGAATTTATGTAACTGAACACGGACGGAAAGCTCGGAATTTAGAGAAACCAACTTGGATTGTCAATCCTTCCTTGATTTCCTAAAATTCAATCGCTTTCTATTCGTCCTTTGTATCTTATTTAATGTCGCTCTGTGAGGCGACGAATAGAAAGGCAGGTCGTTTCTTTTAGTCGCTATCAGGCGAACTAAAAACTCCCTGCACTAGATTTTTTATCGAAAAATATCGTTTCTCTAAAAAATCGTCGGAGAATTTATTTAATGGCAACCCGAGAGTTGCCGAATAGAAAGGAGAAGGGTGGTCCGTATTTGCTGAACTGAATACGGGCTACGGACGGTGCTAAAAAGATAGTTATTCCTAGAACTGATAGTTCTTCGTCATAACTCCTATTTTAGCTTTGTCCGCTTGACGCCCTTAATATCTTATAAATGCCTAAACGTACAGATATTCAAAAAATTATGGTGATTGGTTCTGGTCCGATTATTATTGGTCAGGCTGCTGAGTTTGACTACGCTGGGACCCAGGCCTGCTTGTCTTTGAAAGAGGAAGGTTATGAGGTTGTCTTGGTGAACTCAAACCCTGCCACCATCATGACGGACAAGGAGATTGCTGACAAGGTTTACATCGAACCAATTACACTTGAGTTTGTGACGCGTATTCTCCGTAAGGAACGTCCAGATGCCTTGCTTCCAACTCTTGGAGGCCAAACAGGGCTCAATATGGCCATGGAATTGTCTAAAAATGGTATCCTAGATGAATTGGGAGTAGAACTTCTCGGTACTAAATTATCGGCCATCGACCAAGCGGAGGACCGTGACCTCTTTAAACAATTGATGGAAGAGCTTGAGCAGCCAATCCCTGAATCTGAAATTGTCAACACAGTGGAAGAAGCTGTTGCCTTTGCGGCGTCAATCGGCTACCCTGTCATCGTCCGTCCAGCCTTTACCCTAGGTGGTACTGGTGGTGGTATGTGTGCCAATGAGGAAGAATTGCGTGAAATCGCTGAAAATGGTTTGAAACTGTCACCTGTTACCCAATGTTTGATTGAGCGTTCCATTGCAGGTTTCAAGGAAATCGAGTACGAAGTTATGCGTGACTCGGCTGACAATGCCCTCGTTGTTTGTAACATGGAAAACTTTGACCCAGTTGGAATTCACACAGGGGACTCTATTGTATTTGCCCCTGCGCAAACCATGTCAGACTATGAAAACCAAATGCTTCGTGATGCCAGCTTGAGCATTATCCGCGCTCTCAAGATTGAAGGTGGATGTAACGTTCAGCTAGCCCTTGATCCCCATAGCTTTAAGTACTATGTTATCGAAGTAAACCCTCGTGTATCGCGTTCTTCTGCCCTTGCTTCTAAGGCGACGGGTTATCCGATTGCCAAATTGGCTGCCAAGATTGCCGTTGGTTTGACTCTGGATGAGGTCATCAACCCAGTTACAGGTTCAACTTATGCTATGTTTGAACCAGCTCTTGACTACGTCGTTGCTAAGATTCCACGTTTCCCATTTGACAAGTTTGAAAAAGGGGAACGTCGTCTCGGTACCCAGATGAAGGCAACTGGAGAAGTTATGGCCATCGGTCGGAACATTGAGGAGTCTCTTCTTAAAGCCTGTCGTTCACTTGAAATTGGGGTTCACCACAATGAAATGCCTGAATTGGCAACCGTTTCTGATGATGCCTTGATTGAAAAGGTTGTCAAGGCCCAAGATGACCGTCTCTTCTACGTATCAGAAGCTATTCGCCGTGGTTACACACCAGAAGAAATCGCTGAGCTTACGAAAATTGATATCTTTTATCTTGATAAACTCTTGCACATCTTTGAAATTGAGCAAGAATTAGGTGCCCATCCACAAGATCTAGAAGTCTTGAAAACAGCTAAACTCAATGGATTTTCAGACCGCAAGATTGCGGAGCTTTGGGAAACGACAGCTGAGCAAGTTCGCCAACTTCGCTTGGAAAACAAGATTGTCCCAGTCTACAAGATGGTCGATACCTGTGCGGCGGAGTTTGACTCTGAAACACCATATTTCTATTCAACCTATGGATGGGAAAATGAGTCTATCAAGTCTGATAAGGAATCCGTCCTAGTCCTAGGTTCAGGTCCAATCCGTATCGGACAAGGGGTTGAGTTTGACTATGCAACTGTTCACTCTGTTAAGGCGATTCAGGCTGCTGGTTATGAAGCCATCATCATGAACTCAAATCCAGAGACTGTTTCGACGGACTTCTCTGTGTCTGACAAGCTCTACTTTGAGCCATTAACTTTTGAAGATGTCATGAATGTCATTGATTTGGAGCAACCAAAAGGCGTTATTGTTCAGTTCGGTGGTCAAACAGCTATCAACCTTGCAGAGCCCTTGGCAAAAGCTGGTGTGACCATCCTTGGTACGCAAGTCGCTGATCTAGACCGTGCAGAAGACCGTGACCTCTTCGAGCAAGCTCTAAAAGACCTGGATATTCCACAGCCACCAGGACAAACGGCTACCAATGAAGAAGAAGCCGTGCTTGCAGCTCGCAAGATTGGTTTCCCAGTCCTTGTTCGCCCATCTTATGTCTTGGGGGGACGTGCCATGGAAATCGTTGAAAACGAAGAAGACCTCCGTTCTTACATGCGTACCGCTGTTAAGGCTAGTCCAGACCACCCAGTTCTTGTTGACTCTTACATCGTTGGGCAAGAGTGTGAAGTTGATGCCATTTCAGATGGAGAAAATGTCCTTATCCCTGGTATCATGGAACATATCGAGCGTGCTGGTGTCCACTCAGGTGACTCCATGGCTGTTTATCCTCCACAAACCTTGTCGCGAAAGGTTCAGGAAACTATCGCAGACTACACCAAACGCCTAGCAATCGGCCTTAACTGTCTTGGGATGATGAACATCCAGTTTGTCATCAAGGATGAAAAAGTCTACGTTATTGAGGTCAATCCACGTGCCAGCCGTACGGTGCCATTCCTTTCTAAGGTAACTAATATTCCTATGGCTCAAGTAGCAACCAAGCTCATTCTTGGTCAAAGTCTTGAAGAACTTGGCTACCAAGATGGACTTTATCCAGAAAGCACTCGCGTTCATATCAAGGCGCCAGTCTTCTCCTTTACGAAACTAGCTAAGGTAGACAGCTTGCTCGGTCCTGAAATGAAGTCAACAGGGGAAGTTATGGGTTCTGATACTACTCTTGAAAAAGCTTTGTACAAGGCCTTTGAAGCTTCTTACCTGCACTTGCCAACTTTTGGAAATGTGGTCTTTACCATCGCTGATGATGCCAAAGATGAAGCCTTGGACTTGGCTCGTCGTTTCCAAAATATCGGCTACGGTATCCTCGCGACAGAAGGGACAGCAGCCTTCTTTGCTAGTCATGGACTGCAAGCCCAACCTGTTGGTAAGATCGGTGACGATGAACAGGATATCCCAAGCTTTGTTCGCAAAGGGAAAATTCAAGCAATTATCAATACTGTCGGAACCAAGCGAACTGCTGACGAAGATGGTGAGCAAATCCGCCGTTCAGCTATTGAACACGGTGTGCCACTATTTACAGCCCTAGATACAGCTAATGCCATGCTTAAGGTGCTAGAAAGCCGTAGTTTTGTCACAGAAGCGATCTAGTTGAGAAAGAATTTTTACAGTTTTAAAGCCAGCGTCAGAAAACGCTGGCTTTTGCAATACTGATATTGCTTATTTCAACTATCATTTTTTTTATTTGTAATCATTCTAAAATGTGATATAATAAGCGTGAATTGGAAATAGGTAAACTATTTTCATCATTCTTTCAAAAAATATTCTATTAAGAAATATGTAAAGACAGATTAGAAAGTGTAAAATCCCTATGTCCTCTTATAAAAAAGTCTCTCTTTCTGAGATCAATCAATCTATTGAAACTCCCAATAACAATCATTTTTGGCAAAATCTAAAAGCTTTTTTAGGACCTGGAGCCCTTGTAGCAGTTGGTTATATGGATCCTGGAAACTGGATTACTAGTGTGGTTGGTGGTGCTTCCTACAAATATAGTCTCTTATTTGTTATTTTGATTTCATCCATCATCGCCATGCAGTTACAACAGATGGCTGGAAAGCTCGGTATCGTAACTAAGATGGACCTAGCACAGGCAACTGCACATCATGCTCCCAAGTGGCTTCGCTATAGTCTTTGGGTGATTTTAGAATTAGCTTTAATGGCGACAGACTTAGCTGAGGTTCTAGGCTCAGCGATTGCCTTAAATCTTTTATTTAAAATACCGATTATGGTCGCTATCCTCTTAACCGTTTTAGATGTATTTCTTTTGTTGTTGTTAATGAAATTTGGCTTCAAAAAAATTGAAGCCATTGTTACGACCCTTATTTTAACCATATTAGCCATCTTTACCTATCTGGTAGCTTTATCCAATCCAAGTATCCAGGGGATTATTGGTGGTTATTTACCAACCTCAACTTTATTTGAAACACCATTGCCAGGTCATGAAAGCCAATTGACCTTGGCTCTAGGAATTGTAGGAGCTACAGTCATGCCCCATAATCTATATCTTCATTCTTCCCTATCCCAAACAAGGAAAATCAATCACAAAGATAAGAAGGATGTTCGAAAAGCCGTGCGTTTTATGACCTGGGATTCAAATATTCAGCTGTCCCTAGCCTTTATTGTCAATTCCTTGTTGCTCATTTTGGGTGCATCTCTCTTTTTTGGGCATGCATCTGAAATTTCAGCTTTTTCTCAAATGTACAATGCTTTACAAGATTCGAAGATAGCAGGAGCGATAGCTAGTTCAACTCTGTCAACTTTATTTGCCCTAGCCCTCTTAGCAAGTGGACAAAATTCGACCATTACAGGTACCTTGACAGGACAGATTGTCATGGAAGGTTTCTTACATCTAAGATTGCCACAGTGGATTATCCGTATCGGTACACGTATTTTTGCCTTGCTTCCTGTGATTATTGTAGCCGTCTTGTTTGGACATCAAGAAAAAACCTTAGATCAGTTATTGGTCTATTCACAGGTCTTTCTGTCAATTGCTCTTCCGTTTTCAATCTTCCCCTTAATCTATCTGACCTCTAAGAAGTCACTGATGGGAGAATTCACCAATGCTAAGTGGAACACCATCCTAGGTTACGCAGTTTCAATCATCTTGACCATTCTCAATATCAAGCTTCTTTTCGATATTTTTTAAACTCGTTTGAAATCAATCATAGTGTTAGCGTGAAGGTTGACAAATAGAAAGTAGTAGTGATTGGTTCATAAAAAGAAGTACAAAAAAAGAACAGTGGTAACTGTTCTTTTTTTGATTATTTGAGACCGTATTTTTTGTTGAAACGATCCACGCGTCCATCTGCTTGAGTGAACTTTTGACGTCCAGTGTAGAATGGGTGTGAGTCTGATGAAATTTCCACACGGATCAATGGGTAAGTTTCGCCTTCGAACTCAACAGTTTCGTTAGAGCGTTTTGTTGAACCGCTAAGGAATTTGTAACCAGTAGTTGTGTCCATGAAGACAACTGGGCGATATTCTGGATGGATATCTTTTTTCATTTTGCAATATTTCCTTTCTGCCATGGTCTCTTTGCGAGCCATAGATTGTTACCATACTAGTCTATCAGATTCTGATAAGTTTGGCAAGTCTTTTCCCTGATTTTATTAAAAATCTTGATAAAAAATCACTCCAGTGTTTACTGGAGTGAGGGTAGAAGAATGATTAGTTCTCTTGATTTGGAGTTTTTTCTTCTTGTTGATTTTTTACTTCTGTTTCTTTAACTGGTTCTGTGTTTTCTGCTGCTGATTTAGCCTCTTTTTCAGTTTCAGTAGGTTCTGTTTCTGTTGATTCTGTTACAGTTTCAGTTTCAGCTTCAGCCTCTGTTTCTGTTGGTTCGTTTACTGGCTCAGCTTCTGTTTTTGTTTCAGATTCTGTAGTTTCTTCTTTTACTGGTTCTGCGTTTTCTGCTGTTGATTCAGCTTCTACATTAGCTGGTTCCTTAGCTTCCTCTTTTTGCTCGGTTTCCTCTTTAGCTGTCTCTGTTTTTTCAGCTGTAGTTTCTTCTTTTTTACGTTCTTGAGATTCTTTTTTGATTTCTTCGACTGCAGTTTTAACGGTAGAGCTTGTTACACGTCCGACAGTTTGAGCAAAATCTTTACCAGACTCAGCTAATTCAGTAAATGATTCTTTGGTAATTTTACCACCTGACATTGCCAAGAGACCAGTTACAACTAGTGCAATGCTAGCAAGAATAGCTAAAATCAAACCAAAGCCGATTGAAATGCCATATCCACCAAAGTTAGACATGTATTTATTTACATTAAAGAGACTATTTAGTGTAACGAGAGTTGCAATTGCACCCGCAACAATGACACCAATTGAGAACCCTTTAGGCATTGCTTTATTCATGTTATTCAAGCACGCAAGAACAATAGACACAATAGCTGCGATAATGACAAACCACCCATCTCCTTGGTAACCATTCACACTATAGGACCCAAAAGCACCTGCATTTAAACTAGCCCATGGCAAAAGTGAACCAAGGATTGCTACTCCAGCAGAAATGAGGATAAACAAACGATTTTTTTCCATTATTAAGTCTCCTTTTATTCAGTTTGATTTATTATACCATAAACTGAGGTACAAAGAAACCGTATATTTTAAGAATCTAGCATATAAAAGGCCAACAAAATTCTTTCTTAGCCTTGGTGAACCTGTAGAGCCTCTTTCAGTTCTTTGTATATTTGTTCGTTTTCTTCTAGACTATAGGAATTGGCGCCACTAGCTAATGGATGTCCTCCTCCGTCGTGTTCTTTGGCAATTTCATTGATAGGGGTAATTTTACTGCGCATTCGCACACGGAAGTGACCATCAGCTTGCTCAACAAAGATAGCCCAAGCCTTAACAGTATCAATTCGACCAGGTGCTCCGACAATTGCCGCTGTTTCAGCATCCGTAACCTTATATTTTTCCAAGATGTCTTGAGTAAGCAGAACGCGTGCAGCCCCATTCTCATCAACTTCTAAGTGATCATAAACATATCCTTGCAATTTTGCAATCTTGAAGCTCATGGTATCCATTTGACGAGACAATCCAGCAAAGTCAAAATCAATTTCTCGGAGCTGGCCAGCTATTCTAAAGGTACGGGCACTAGTTGACGGGTAGAGAAAACGCCCTGTGTCTCCAACAATTCCTGCATAGAGAAGTCGTGCCGCTTCACTAGATAAAGCTAGCTGATTTTCTTGAGCAAATAGAGCAATCATCTCACTGGCGCTGCTTGAACTTGTATCCACCCAAGATAGGTCACCATAGATATCATCATTTGGATGGTGATCGATTTTGATGGTGAAATCAGCTTGTTCGTAGCGTTTATCATCGATACGAGGACGATTCGCTGTATCACAAATAATAGCAAGAGCTCCTTGGTAGTCACTGTCTTGGACAGTATCCATTTCCGCCATCCAAGTTAGAGTTGGTTCGTTAAAACCGACGGCTTTGATGGTCTTTTCAGGAAAATGGTGTGTGAGAAGAGCTTTCAAGCCTACCTGACTCCCTATGGCATCTGGATCTGGTTTCATATGACGGTGAATGATAATGGTATCGTATTCTTTGATTTTCTCTAATATTTGCTGGCAAATTTCCATAAATAACCTCAATTCTTTCTCATTTCATTGTAGCACAAGAATTTTTATTTTTAAAATGAAAAAGATATGATATAATGGAGAAAGATAAATTGAGGAGGACGATATGGCATTAGCAAAAATTGTATTTGCCAGTATGACCGGTAATACCGAAGAAATTGCAGATATTGTAGCAGATAAATTGCGAGATTTGGGCTTGGATGTCGATGTTGATGAATGTACGACTGTTGACGCTTCAGACTTCTTGGAAGCGGATATCGCAATCGTTGCGACTTACACTTACGGAGATGGAGAATTGCCAGATGAGATGATGGACTTCTACGAAGACCTAGCTGATCTCAACTTGAATGGCAAAATCTACGGAGTGGTCGGTTCAGGAGATACCTTCTACGACGAATTCTGTAAGGCTGTTGATGACTTTGATCGTGTATTTGTAGCGACAGGAGCTGAAAAAGGTTCAGAGTGCGTTAAAGTAGACCTTTCTGCCGAAGAAGAAGACATCGAACGCTTGGAACAATTCGCAGAAGAATTGGCTGCAAAAGTAGGATAAGAAACAAACTGCACTGACTGGAAGGAGTCAGTGCAGTTTTTAGTAGTTAAACTAGATTTTACTAGCCTATTTGCTGGCTTTTTGATACAATAATTCAAATAAAGGAGGAGACACTATGGATTTAGCTAGTATTCGGCAAGAAATTGATCAAATCGACGACCAAATCGTCAAGCTCCTAGAAGAACGGATGCATTTGGTTGAGGGAGTAGTTGCCTATAAGAAAGCCTCAGGAAAACCTATTTTAGATAGCAAGCGAGAAGAAGTCATTTTTGAAAGGGTAAGAAGTCGTGTAACCAATAAGAATTATCAAGAAACCATTGTTGCGACTTTTTCAGATATTCTCAAACGTTCGCGTGACTATCAGGATCAAAACATCAAATGAAAAAAGAACAATTCTATCCGCTAGGGATTTTTTTAGCTGCTATGTTGGGTGGACTTGTCCGCTATTTTCTATCTAGTCAGTTGCCAGCCAGTCCTGACTTTCCTTGGGGAACCCTCCTTGTCAACTATCTGGGAATTTTCTGCTTGGTCTATCTGGTAAAAGGCTATCTGGTCTATAAGGGAAGCAGTAAAGGTTTGGTTTTGGCGCTGGGTACAGGCTTTTGCGGTGGTTTAACAACCTTTTCTAGCCTGCTTTTGGATGCTGTGAAGTTGCTCGATACCGAGCGTTATCTTAGTTTAGGCATCTACCTACTTTTGAGTATTGGCGGAGGCCTGCTCTTGGCTTATTGTCTAGGGAGGAAGAAATGGTAATCGTCTATCTTGCAATCGCCTGCGGACTTGGAGCCCTGGTGCGTTATTTCTTTTCCCGCTATAATCAAGCTTCAAAATTACCTCTAGGAACTCTCATAGCCAATCTTATAGGATGTTTTTTAATTGGCTTACTCTACAATCATGTGGAGTCCAAGGAAATCTATGCTATCCTAGCGACAGGTTTTTGTGGAGGGTTGACGACCTTTTCAACCTTGAATGATGAGCTGCAAAGACTGTTAAGTGACAAGAAGGTATTTTATAGCTATTTTCTCTTAACTTACATAGGCGGTTTTCTAGCGATTTTTTTAGGAATTCTGCTATAAATTTCTTTACTTTTAGGTGGAAATTTGGTAAACTGTATCTTGTGTGTAATGGACGCACAAAAATACAGTTTATCCGCTGAGGAAGGTTCCTCAAGATTGACAAAGATAGGAGAATAAAATGAATCCATTAATCCAAAGCTTGACTGAAGGTCAACTTCGTACAGATATCCCATCATTCCGTCCTGGTGACACAGTTCGTGTACACGCGAAAGTTGTCGAAGGTAACCGTGAACGTATCCAGATTTTTGAAGGTGTTGTTATCGCACGTAAAGGTGCTGGCATCTCAGAAAACTACACAGTTCGTAAAATCTCTAACGGTGTAGGTGTTGAGCGTATCTTCCCAATTCACACTCCACGTGTTGAAAAAATCGAAGTTGTTCGTTACGGTAAAGTACGTCGTGCGAAATTGTACTACTTGCGTGCTCTTCAAGGTAAGGCAGCTCGTATCAAAGAAATCCGTCGTTAATTCGACTAAAAACTCTGCTCACCCAGCAGGGTTTTTCTCTAGCTCCCTTAGTTCAATGGATATAACAACTCCCTCCTAAGGAGTAGTTGCAGGTTCGATCCCTGCAGGGGGCATATAAACTATTGATTTTTTATGTAGAAATCACTCAAGTTAAAATAGAAATCTAAAAGCGTGAGACCACGCTTTTTTGTTTGTGGTGAATGATGGAAGTGGGAGAATTTGAATATAATTATATATAGTAAAAGATTTTAAGTAATTGCTTATAATTATTTGATTTTTTAGGAAGGAAAGAGTAAAATTTAGTTGATATGATAACTAGTTAGGAGATTGACTATGAACGGTTTAGTTTTAGGATTGGATATTGGTATTGCATCCGTAGGAGTGGGAATTCTAGAAAAAAATTCTGGAAAGATTATCCATGCGAATTCTCGTCTTTTTCCAGCTGCAACAGCTGATAATAATGTTGAAAGAAGAAAAAATAGACAGGCTCGACGATTACATCGTAGGAAAAAACACCGTGGTGTTCGCTTTCAAGATCTATTTGAAGACTATGGTTTGTTAACTGATTTTTCTAAGGTATCCATTAATCTTAATCCATATCGACTTCGTGTAGATGGCTTGAATCAGCAACTAACGAATGAAGAGCTGTTCATAGCTTTAAAGAACATTGTTAAGAGACGTGGTATTAGCTATTTAGATGATGCTTCTGAGGATGGGGGTACAGTATCATCTGATTATGGTAAGGCAGTTGAAGAAAATAGAAAATTACTTGCTGAACAAACACCTGGTCAAATCCAACTAGAACGTTTCGAAAAATATGGTCAGGTAAGAGGAGATTTCACTGTTGTGGAAAATGGTGAGAAACGCCGATTGATCAATGTTTTTTCAACATCTGCTTATAGAAAAGAAGCTGAAAGAATTCTTAGAAAACAGCAGGAATTCAATAGTAAAATTACAGATGAATTTATAGAGGATTGTCTAAAAATCCTTACAGGGAAAAGAAAATATTATCATGGACCAGGTAATGAAAAATCTCGGACGGATTATGGACGTTTTAGAACAGACGGTACGACGTTAGATAATATTTTTGGTATTTTAATTGGGAAATGTACATTTTATCCGGATGAATACAGAGCTTCAAAAGCTTCCTATACTGCTCAAGAGTTTAATTTACTAAATGATTTAAATAATTTAACAGTTCCTACAGAAACGAAGAAACTTAGTGAGGAACAAAAGAAAGTTATTGTTGAGTATGCTAAGGAAGCTAAAACCTTAGGAGCCTCAACCTTATTGAAGTACATTGCTAAAATGATTGATGCTTCAGTAGATCAGATACGTGGTTATCGAGTTGATGTAAACAATAAACCTGAAATACATACTTTTGAAGCATATCGAAAAATGCAATCGCTAGAAACAATTTCAGTTGGGGAATTGTCTAGAAATGTTCTAGATGAGCTTGCCCATATTTTAACTCTAAATACTGAACGAGAAGGTATAGAAGAAGCGATTAACACAAAGTTAAAGGATTCTTTTAGTCAAGACCAAGTACTTGAATTAGTTCAATTTAGAAAAAATAATAGCAGTCTATTTAGTAAGGGATGGCATAATTTTTCTCTTAAACTCATGATGGAATTGATACCAGAACTCTATGAAACTTCAGAAGAGCAAATGACAATTCTAACACGATTGGGGAAACAAAAATCTAAAGAAATATCAAAAAGAACCAAGTATATTGATGAAAAAGAATTAACAGAAGAAATTTATAACCCTGTAGTAGCAAAATCTGTCAGACAGGCCATAAAGATAATCAATGAAGCAACTAAAAAACATGGTATCTTTGATAATATCGTTATCGAAATGGCGCGTGAAAATAACGAAGAAGACGCTAAGAAAGATTATATAAAACGTCAAAAGGCAAACCAAGATGAGAAAAATGCAGCTATGGAAAAGGCTGCATTCCAATACAATGGGAAAAAAGAGTTACCAGATAGTATTTTTCATGGGCAGAAGGAATTGGCTACTAAGATTCGTTTATGGCACCAGCAGGGAGAGAAGTGTCTCTATACTGGGAAGAACATTCCAATTTCAGATTTAATTCACAATCAGTACAAGTACGAAATTGACCATATTTTACCTCTTTCTTTATCGTTTGATGATAGTCTATCTAATAAAGTATTGGTTCTAGCTACAGCAAACCAAGAAAAAGGCCAACGTACTCCGTTTCAGGCTTTAGATAGTATGGATGATGCCTGGTCCTACCGTGAGTTTAAATCTTATGTAAAAGAGTCTAAATTATTAGGTAATAAAAAGAAAGAGTACCTTTTAACGGAAGAAGATATTAGTAAAATTGAAGTGAAGCAGAAATTCATCGAACGGAATTTAATTGACACTCGATATTCTTCTCGAGTTGTTTTAAATGCTCTACAAGATTTTTATAAAGCGCATAAATTCGATACAACTATTTCGGTGGTACGTGGACAATTTACCTCTCAGCTAAGAAGAAAGTGGGGACTTGAAAAGTCTCGTGAGACTTACCATCATCATGCTGTTGATGCCTTAATTATTGCCGCTTCGAGTCAATTAAGATTATGGAAAAAACAGAATAATCCTCTGATTGCTTATAAAGAAGGACAGTTTGTTGATTCAGAGACTGGAGAAATTATTTCATTAAGTGATGATGAATACAAAGAGTTAGTGTTTAAAGCTCCTTATGACCATTTTGTTGATACATTAAGTAGCAAGACATTTGAGGATAGTATTCTATTTTCTTATCAAGTAGATTCAAAATTTAATCGAAAAATTTCAGATGCTACAATTTATGCAACAAGAAAAGCGAAATTGGATAAAGAGAAGTCTGAAGAAACTTATGTTTTAGGTAAGATTAAAGATATTTATAGTCAAGCAGGATATGATGCTTTCATTAAAATTTATAATAAAGATAAGAGTAAATTCTTGATGTATCACAAAGATCCACAAACATTTGAAAAAGTGATTGAAGAAATTTTAAGAACCTATCCTTCTAAAGAATTGAACGATAAAAATAAAGAGATCCCTTGCAATCCTTTTGAGAAATATAGACAAGAAAATGGGCCTATTCGAAAGTACAGTAAAAAAAGTAATGGTCCAGAAATTAAAAGTCTTAAATACTATGATAATAAACTAGGTAATCACATTGATATCACACCAGAAAGTAGTGATAATCAAGTGGTTCTTCAGTCACTTAAGCCTTGGAGGACAGATGTTTATTTTAATCATCAGACTAAAAAATATGAATTGATGGGTTTGAAATATTCTGATTTATCCTTTGAAAAAGGTAGTGGGAAATATAGTATTTCTAATCAGAAGTATAATTCTATAAAGAGAATTGAAGGTATCGATGAGCAGTCTGAATTTAAATTTACTCTCTATAAAAATGATTTGATATTAATAAAAGATTCAGAAAACAATGAACAAAAATTATTTAGATTTAATTCAAGGAATGATACGGCAAAACATTATATCGAATTAAAACCTTATGATAAAGCTAAATTTGATGGAGAACAAGAATTGATAACGATACTTGGAAATGTTGCGAAAGGAGGACGGTGTTTGAAAGGATTAAATAAATCAAATATCTCTATTTTTAAAGTCAAAACAGATGTTTTGGGTAAAAAACATATCATTAAAAAAGAGGGTGACGAACCAAAACTCAAATTTTAAAAAATATTAAAAAAAGAGTTGCAAACGCTGGTACAATGTATTATAATAGTAAATGTAAGGGACGCCTTGCACAGTTACTTAAATCTTGCAGAAGCTACAAAGATAAGGCTTCATGCCGAATTCAACACCCTGTCATTTATGGCGGGGTGTTTTCGTTTTGTGAAAGAGGGAAATACGATGACTTGGAGAATTGTGCATGTCTGTCAGAGTGAAAAAATGCAATTGAAGTTGGATAACCTTTTAATTAAGAAAATGGGTCAAGACTATGTTATCCCACTGAGTGATATTTCGATAATTGTAGCAGAAGGAGGGGAGACTGTTGTAACTTTAAGGTTATTAAGTGCTTTAAGTAAGTACAATATTGCCTTGATTGTCTGTGATAATGAGCACTTGCCTACTGGAATTTATCATTCTCAAAATGGCCATTTTAGAGCCTATAAAAAATTACAGGAGCAATTATTGTGGACGCAGGAGCAAAAAGATAAATTATGGCAGATAGTGACCTACTTCAAAATAAACAATCAGCAAGATGTTCTTGCAATGTTTGAGAAAAATATTGAATGCATTCAATTATTAGCAGACTATAAAGATCATATTGAATATGGAGATAAAACCAATCGTGAAGGTCATGCTGCTAAAGTTTATTTCAATGAATTATTTGGAAAGAAATTCGTACGTCTTACACAACAGGAAACGGATGTCATCAATGCTGGCCTAAATTATGGTTATGCAATCATGAGAGCGCAGATGGCACGTATTATTGCTGGTTATGGTTTGAATCCTTTGATTGGCATTTTCCATAAGAATGAATATAACCAGTTTAACTTGGTTGATGATCTAATGGAACCTTTTCGGCAGATTATCGATGTCTGGGTCTATCAAAATTTACGAGATGAAGAATATTTGAAGTACGAGTTTCGCTTGGCGCTAACAGATACATTAAATGCAAAGATTCGTTATGGGAAAGAAACGTGTTCTGTAACAGTAGCAATGGATAAATATGTCAAAGGCTTTCTAAAATGTATCTCTGATAAGGATACTAGTAAATTTTACTGTCCGGTGGTGTCGAGTATAGAATGGAGCTAAAGAAATGAGGTATGAAGCATTGAGATTATTGTGTTTTTTTGATTTACCAATGGAAACTAATCAAGAAAAAAGGGTCTATCGTAACTTTCGGAAAGATTTAATTGCCAATGGTTTTGAAATGTTGCAGTTTTCTGTTTATTATCGAACCTGTCCTAATCGAAGTTTTGCAAGTAAATTCTATAAAAAATTAAGTCAGAGTAATTTACCAAGTGGGAATGTCCGTTTGCTAGCTGTGACTGAAAAACAATTTTCTGAAATGGTTTTAATAATTGGTGGAAAAACAAAGCAAGAAGAAGTAGTCAGTGATAATAAGTTGGTAGTTATATGAACATGAACATTAGTTATCCATACAAGGATAAAATTTCATTAAGTTTTGGTCAATTTACTCAAATTGTAGGTCAAGATCAGCAATTAAAATATTATATTTGGCAGATACTATTATGGTATTTTGGAGGAAAAAAATATAGTGAGGAAGATTTAGTTCTATTTGAACAAAATGAGCCTAAAATACTAATAGACGATATAATGGTTTCCCGGTCAGAATTCAGTGTTATTCAAGTGTCCAATATCAATGATTTAATTGAACAAATGGAATATAAAAAAGGAACAGTAGCCTATGATTATATAAAGAAAAAGATTAATTCTATAGAGATAATGGAGCAAATTGAAAATATCAATGACAATCTAGATAGGATTTCACTTCTATTGAATCAGAAGTTGAATCTTCAATTAGATGAAATTATCTATCATACCGAAGCAAAATATTTTAATACGGATCAATTGATTCAAAAGAATTTTTTACCATACTTTGGAAAAAATGATAAAAATATATCCTTTGAATTTGTAGACAATAAGACAAAGTTTTTATTATTTCTTTCCATGTTAGAAGTCATGGCGACGAACAGTTCTGAAAAGTTTTTGCTTGTCTTACGAAATTTGGATGATTTTCTATCCTATAGTGATTTTGTTGAATGTTGCGAGAAAATGGAGTTTCTGACTAATCATAATGATTCATTATATATTGTTTTGTTTCCTTCCAATGAAGGTTATCTTCATGTCACGAAAGAAGTTTTAGAGGAAATCAATATTGTTTCCGATTATGTTGATCATTTTTATTCGCTAGAATTCATGTATGATCGCTTTACCAATCAGTATCCAATAAATCAAATACCTGATGAACAAGAATTTTTAACTTCTTTAAGAAAAATTGGATCCTATTTATTTAGCTCGGACATTCTCCACATGAGTCTATCTGTAGAAGATCAAGTGGCATTAAAAATTTTGAATAATTTGTATCAATATGAAATGAAAAAAAAATTCTGTATTGGATCAATCAATCCTATGTTATTGAAATATTTGGAAGAATAGTATTGACGAGTGAGATTTAAGGCTTTATAATGTTTTTGAGGGAACAAAAATCAAAATTGACGAATTTGAGGTTTTTGTACTCTCAAGATTTAAGTAACTGTACAACACTCAAAGTAATCATCTGAAATAGGCATGTGTTTTTGTACTCTCAAGATTTAAGTAACTGTACAACAATACTACGAAAAATGGTATTACCTCAATTGTTTTTGTACTCTCAAGATTTAAGTAACTGTACAACTACGGAAGCCATGTCTATACCAGTGATTACGTTTTTGTACTCTCAAGATTTAAGTAACTGTACAACTCGTATTGGTGGATTCCAGATTGGGACGCGTTTTTGTACTCTCAAGATTTAAGTAACTGTACAACAACGGAGATGCGAGCAAGTTCTCTCAAGAGGTTTTTGTACTCTCAAGATTTAAGTAACTGTACAACAGGTCGCAGCCGAAACCGGCTACAAAGGCGGTTTTTGTACTCTCAAGATTTAAGTAACTGTACAACAGAAAATTGGAAATTTAGATAGAGTGTATGGTTTTTGTACTCTCAAGATTTAAGTAACTGTACAACCAAAATCATACAACGAGAGATCTAATATACGTTTTTGTACTCTCAAGATTTAAGTAACTGTACAACACAAGACCACTTTCTCAAATGCCAAAGCGCGTTTTTGTACTCTCAAGATTTAAGTAACTGTACAACCACTACGAAATAATTTTTTTAAAAAAAGAAGTTTTTGTACTCTCAAGATTTAAGTAACTGTACAACACCATACAGACAAATTCATGCACATTCAACGTTTTTGTACTCTCAAGATTTAAGTAACTGTACAACATATTGAAATCTATTCAATTGGAATAGATAGTTTTTGTACTCTCAAGATTTAAGTAACTGTACAACGCTGAAGGTGAAGCCTTTGCTTTGCCACCAGTTTTTGTACTCTCAAGATTTAAGTAACTGTACAACCTGTTTCAGACGATGGAGATATTTCAACAGGTTTTTGTACTCTCAAGATTTAAGTAACTGTACAACTTCTATTTCTATAATCATTATAACACAATTGTTTTTGTACTCTCAAGATTTAAGTAACTGTACAACTAACAGGTTTACTTGATGGATTGGCGCTGGGTTTTTGTACTCTCAAGATTTAAGTAACTGTACAACAAAGCCCCATCTTTACTCACCTCCTTTCTAGTTTTTGTACTCTCAAGATTTAAGTAACTGTACAACAGAGTATCATACGAGCCTTGGGATCAAAAGTTTTTGTACTCTCAAGATTTAAGTAACTGTACAACTAGCCCGTCACTTTATTATATCAAACGCACGTTTTTGTACTCTCAAGATTTAAGTAACTGTACAACCTTTTGCTAGCTTGTACGATATTTCACTAAGTTTTTGTACTCTCAAGATTTAAGTAACTGTACAACCCATCATCAGAATAAGTAAAATCCTGAAAGGTTTTTGTACTCTCAAGATTTAAGTAACTGTACAACACTGAAAAAGCTGTCAAGCTTACTGCTCCGTTTTTGTACTCTCAAGATTTAAGTAACTGTACAACGATAAGCTCATCCACATTGTTAAAACTTCCGTTTTTGTACTCTCAAGATTTAAGTAACTGTACAACCAGGCGCCTATTACACTCATAACCATCAAGGTTTTTGTACTCTCAAGATTTAAGTAACTGTACAACTCCTTTCTTCTAAATTTGCTTTTTACATTTGTTTTTGTACTCTCAAGATTTAAGTAACTGTACAACAGAAAATTGGAAATTTAGATAAATTTTATGGTTTTTGTACTCTCAAGATTTAAGTAACTGTACAACTAGACCTCAACCAATCGCTGATTGAGACGCGTTTTTGTACTCTCAAGATTTAAGTAACTGTACAACCCTGTACCATGGTTATCCGTCGGATGATGTGTTTTTGTACTCTCAAGATTTAAGTAACTGTACAACAGTTGCTGATGTGTTTTTCATATCCAGCCAGTTTTTGTACTCTCAAGATTTAAGTAACTGTACAACTAAATCTAAAAATTAGAAAAACCACCAAGCGTTTTTGTACTCTCAAGATTTAAGTAACTGTACAACTAAAATATCGAGAAACCTGGTATTTCATGGGTTTTTGTACTCTCAAGATTTAAGTAACTGTACAACAAGATAGCCACAATAGCATCCCAAATGCTTGTTTTTGTACTCTCAAGATTTAAGTAACTGTACAACAGGTGATACAACAGGAATCTGAGGCGCTGGGTTTTTGTACTCTCAAGATTTAAGTAACTGTACAACTCAAAAGAGAGTCGCTCTTGGTACCAAGTAGTTTTTGTACTCTCAAGATTTAAGTAACTGTACAACTTATGTGGCAAGCGCTAACTACTACAGATAGTTTTTGTACTCTCAAGATTTAAGTAACTGTACAACCCGTGAAATTAGTAGTGTTCAAAGGTGCTAGTTTTTGTACTCTCAAGATTTAAGTAACTGTACAACATGCTTGTATTCGCTTTATGGAAATCCTCAGTTTTTGTACTCTCAAGATTTAAGTAACTGTACAACACCTCATGCTTGAAGATGGCCGATTGGCTGAAAAAGAAAGTTTCAACATCGGGCCTGACGGATTGATCACTACAAAATAATTTTTTAAAAATAGAAAGGAAATTTTCTAAAATATTGTTCGAATTGTAACCGCAGGCTCAGGCTTGCGGGCTTTCTTGTTTGCAATAATAAAAGCAGTGACGGAAATCACTGCTTATCAGCTGTAGCAAATTCATAAAGTTTTTCTGCTGTGAGAAGTGCCATTTTGTCCATGCTTGTTTTTCCTTTTCTGAGGTCAGAAACGGTAGTCCATGGCACACCGGCACCTTGTGAAATAGCAGATGTAGAAATAGAACTATTAAGTAATTCTTGAATAACTTTTCTCATATTTTTCTTTACCTCAATTTTTATCTTAATCATATTATATAACGGAGAACCGAGATGTCAAGCGTTTTGATAAATTATTTCTAAATATTTTCGCCCCAAACTTGCCCCCAAAAACTTATTTTTTTATATTTTTTAATAGTTTTTCTCTTTTTAAAAACCATGAATAACAACAAACCAGAAAGACTGATATATATTATTATGTTTGCAGGGGGCATATAAACAGTGTAAAAAACCGCTCAGCTGAGCGGTTTTCGTATTTTATCATACTTTACAGTACCCACGTACGAATAGCATGGGCAACGCCAGATTCGTCATTTGTTTTGGTGATGTATTTGGCGATTTTTTTGAGTTCTGGATTTCCATTTTCCATAACAACGGGGTTTCCAACGACTTCGAGCATGGCACGGTCATTTTCTTCGTCCCCGATAGCCATAGTTTCATCTTTGGTCAATCCTAGTTTTTCAGCTAAGTGAGTGATGGCTGAACCCTTGTCCACATTCTTTTTAAGGAGTTCGAGGTAGAAAGGAGCAGATTTGTTGATGGAGTAGCGCTCGTAAAATTCGGCTGGAATTTTTTCAATAGCAGCGTCGAGAATTTCTGGTTCATCGATAAACATACACTTGACAATTTCCTTGTCAGCCATTTCTTCAGGAGTGCGGTAGAAGATGGGCATGCTGACGAGGGTTGATTCGTGCACCGTGTACTTTCCGATATTGCGATTGGCAGTATAGATACCGTCCTTGGTAATAGCGTGCATGTGGACACCGAGCTTGCGACTGAGAAATTCCATATCCAGATAATCCTCATAGGTCAAGGATTCGCTGATAATCTCCTGCCCAGTAGCAGTTTCTTGGACAAGGGCACCGTTGAAGGTTACGACATAGTCACCCTCGTCTCTCAATTGCAAGTCGTCCAGAAGTTTGGCAACGCCTGCGATAGGACGACCTGTTGCAATGACGACTTTGACACCAGCTTGTTTGGCGTCTTGAATGGCAGAAAAGACTTCCGGAGTGATCTCCTTTTTACTGTTAACTAGGGTACCATCGATATCGACGGCGATTAGTTTAATACTCATAAATTTCCTCTTCTAGTTTTTATTTGGGGTAAAATGATCGTTCTCAATCAAGTGTAAAAATTGCTGGGTAATGCTTGCGAAGATGCTATTTTGATCTAACATTTCTTTTGGAAAATAGAAACGATTGTCTCCGTGGCGACTGCCAGCAAGGGATTGGACGATAGGAGACAGGCTAGAGAGTTCAGCTAGTTCTCCATTTTTTTGTAAAATCTCAATCTGTGTCCGTGGGTTTTCAGATTCGGGACGATAGATATCATAAGGAAGGTCAAAGTTCTTATGAATAGCAGTATAGTAGTCTGGATCAAAACCGATTTCTTCAACCAGTTGTCTCATGGTTGCGAGTTGGTCTTGGTCTTTTTCTGAAAAAGTAATGGATTTAAAGACCTTGCGGTTGACAAAACGTTGCGACAAGTCGGCTAGTATCTTGTCAGGACTGGTCATCCAGAGTTGGAAGTAGGTATTCATCACGCCGTCATCAAGTGCCAGATAGTCAGATAGAGTAACTTTCTTTTCAAAAAAAGGTAGCAAATGTGGAGAAGTGCGTGCAAAGAAATCTTTGTCTTCAGGATAGAGTTCCTTAGCGCGTTTGAGGAGATTTTGTAGGAGAACTTCCATGGCACGTGTTGCTGGGTGGAAATAAACCTGCATATACATCTGGTAGCGACTGAGAACATAGTCTTCAATGGCATGCATACCGTTGCGCTGAAAGGCGATCCCATTTTCGACAGGACGAATCACTCGTAGGATCCGTGTCAGGTCAAATTCCCCATAAGATGCTCCTGTAAAATAGGAGTCGCGCAAGAGATAGTCCATGCGGTCTGCATCAATCTGACTAGAAATGAGCTGTACGACCTGTTTGTTAGGATAGGTATGGTCGATGACACTGGCCACCTTTTCTGGGAAATCTGGCGCTACTTGAAGCAGGACTTGGTGAATCTCTGTCTCAGGACTTTGGATAATTTCCTGGGTAATGGCCTCATGATCTGTATCAAAGAGATTTTCAAAAGTATGCGAGTAGGCACCATGTCCAAGGTCATGTAGGAGAGCAGCGATCATGGTCAAGAGAGACTCAGCAGGATCCCATTCTTCAGGATATTTTTCTTCAAAAATCTCCGTGATACGTCGAGCAATCTCATAGACACCCAAGCAGTGGGAAAAGCGGCTGTGCTCCCCACCGTGGAAGGTATAACTGGAAGTTCCTAGTTGCTTGATACGGCGCAGACGTTGAAATTCCTTTGTATTGATCAAGTCATAGATGACCTGGTTGTTTACATGGATATAGTTGTGAACTGGGTCACGGAATACTTTTTCGTTCATATGACCATTATAGCAAAATCCTGCTCTTTTTGGTAAAATAGTAGGACAAGAGACAGAAAGAGGATTTGATGTGAAGATTCGGATGCGAAATACGATTCAGTTTGATGAGCAGTTGGAAGTCATTGACCAACTCTATGACGTGGAAGTGCGTGAAAAGGGGGATTATAGCTATTTACTCTTTTATAATGAGGAAAAGGAGAAAGTGGTTCTCAAGTTTCATCAAGAAGAATTGGTGATGACCCGTTTCTCAAAGCCCAATACCATCATGCGTTTTCTAAAGGATAGTGATAGTTTGGCCTATATTCCTACTCCAATGGGGATGCAGGAGTTTATCATTCAAACGAGTCATTACAAACTGGATGGGCAAAAGATTGAGCTAGCCTATCAACTACAAAACCAAGAGGGACATCCCTTTGCTAGCTATCAATTGGAAATTACTTGGGGATAAGAAAAAGGTTGGCGAGGGCCAACCTTATTTGATATAGAGTTCTTGGTTTTTTAGGACAATTTCACGTACACTTGCAAACTTCTTGAGTTTTTTTAATTCTTCAGGATGGGTTACGAGAGTGATGACATAGCCCTCTTTGCCCATGCGACCTGTACGGCCAGCACGGTGAGTGTAAGTTTCGATATCTCTAGGAATATCAAAGTTTACGACACATTCTAGACTATCGATATCAATTCCACGAGCCAGAAGGTCAGTTGCAAGGAGCAAGGTTAGTTGCTTGTCCTTAAACTTTTCCAAGATAACTTTTCTAAACTTGACATTGACATCACTAGCGAGGGAAACAGCTAGGATATCTCGATACTGTAATTTTTCTTCTGCACTTCCAAGGTCTGATAGGCTATTAAAGAAGACCAGACCGCGGAAATCCTCAACATGAGCTAGTTTTCGTAGCATATCCACTCGGTGACGTTGGTCTACCTGCATGTAGAAGTGTTGGATGTTGTCCAACTTTTGGTCAGAAAGGTCGATGGTGCGCGTGTTTGGAGCAATCTTTTCTTGGTCAAACTTGGTCGTCGCACTCATGTAGATGAGTTGGTGGTCACGAGGTGCGTAGTGAGTAATTTTCTCTACAAAGTGAATCTGAGAATCATCGAGCAATTGGTCAAATTCATCCAGAATGATGGTTTCCACATTCATCATCTTGATTTTTTTCAATTTAATCAACTCAAAGATACGGCCAGGAGTTCCGATCAGAATTTCTGGCCCTTTTTTTAGGCGTTCAATCTGGCGTTTCTGACTTGAACCTGATAAGAAGAGCTGAGCAGTCAAGCCGATAGCCTCTGACCACGTTTTACATACATCAAAAATTTGTCCAGCAAGTTCTGTATTTGGTGCTAGAATCAAGAGTTGCTGGGCTTTTTTCTTTTGTAGTCTGAGAAGACTTGGTAGGAGGTAAGCTAGGGTCTTACCAGTTCCTGTTGGGCTCACTCCTAGGAGGTTTTCTCCAGCAAGAATGGGCTCAAATAGTTGAGTTTGAATGGGGGTGAATTCTTGGAAACCGAGTCGGTCACTTAGTTCTTGCCATTCAGTCGGTAGTTTGGTTTTCATTTTTCTGCCTCAAATCTAATGCCAGCAGTCTGGCGCATGATATATAATAGGTCATGAACAGAACCTGCATCATCCAGCCAGTTCTGGTAAAGTGTCTGGTCTGGTTGCTGAATCATGTGTGCAAATGCAGCTGCTTCCTCAGTCATCGTATGGGGAGCCTGTTGGATAGGGAGCTGGACTTGATTTCCTTGGTGGTCGGTAAAAATAGCTGAGCGGACATGTTCAATCGTGTTGAGTGTCAAGGTTCCATCTGTTGTGTAGATCTCGCAAGGAAGATTGGAAGTGATGTTTTTTCCAGCCTTGATATGAACTTGAAAGTCAGGGTAGAAGAGGATACCATCGCCATTTAGGTCAATGCTATTGTCAAGCTGTTGAGCCTGATAGGTCGCGTCTTGGGCCTTTCCAAAGAGACGAATAGCAGCGTAGATAGGATAAATCCCCAAGTCCATAAGAGCTCCACCAGCAAAACGGTCTGAAAAGACATTGGGAGTCTGTCCAGCCAACAAGTCAGGCATCTTGGAAGAATACTTGGCATAGTTGAAATCTGCTCCCAGCACTTGCTTGTCTGCTAAAAAGTTTTTGATAGTAGTAAAGGCTTCCTCGTGGTAATTACGAGCTGCTTCAAAAATAAAACAGTGATTTTTCTCAGCTGTTTGTCTCAAATCTAGCCATTCATGTGGCTGAGTAACAGCAGGTTTTTCAAGAATGACATGTTTACCTGCAGACAAGGCAGTCTTGGCTTGAACAAAATGCAAGGAGTTTGGACTAGCGATATAGACTACATCAAAGGAAGACTGAAAGAATTCCTCTAATTGATCAAAGAGTTGGATATTCTTATAGCGGGAAGCAAAGGTTGCGGCAGTTTCTAGTTTTCTAGAATAGACTGCAACCAGCTGGTATTCTCCGCTAGCATGGGCTGCTTCTATGAAATGATGGCTGATAGCCCCTGTTCCGATAACACCTAATTTAAGCATAAATACTCCTTTTCCGACTTTAAATCCTTCCTTCATTATAACATAGAAAAGAAGGACTATCCAACAGATGGTAAAAATTTTCAAATGGACTACGCTTTTCTTAAAGAAAGTGGTACAATATTGAAATGAGTAAATGAAACTGAAATGGGAGAGATAATGAGATTATTACCAATAAGAAAAATATCTCGTCAGTCTAAAAGACTAGCGCTTTTTTTGACCTTTTGTGCAGGATATGTCGATGCCTATACCTTTATCGTTCGAGGGAACACCCTTGTGGCTGGACAAACTGGGAATGTGGTTTTTCTTTCTGTAGGACTCATTCAGCAGAATGTATCGGACGCCAGTGCCAAAGTAATGACCTTGTTTTCCTTTATGATGGGTGTCTTTTTTCTGACATTGTATAAGGAAAAACTACGAATTGTTAAAAAGCCGATTTTGTCCTTGATTCCACTTGCAGTCCTGTCCCTAATTATAGGCTTTGTGCCGCAAACGGTTGATAATATCTATCTCGTACCGCCCTTGGCCTTCTGTATGGGGCTGGTGACAACTGCTTTTGGAGAAGTGTCAGGGATTGCCTATAATAATGCTTTTATGACAGGGAATGTCAAACGTACCATGTTGGCTTTTGGAGATTATTTCCGGACCAATCATACGCCTTTCCTACGAGAGGGCTTGATTTTTGTTAGCTTGCTTAGCAGTTTTGTCTTCGGAGTTGTTTTTTCAGCTTATTTGACGATTTACTATCAGGAGAAGACAATTCTAGGAGTTCCTCTTATGATGAGTATCTTTTACTTCAGTATGCTTTTTGCTTCTTGGAGAAAAAAAGGGAAAGAAAAAGCTTAATTTTAATTGATTTTACTTGTAAGAAAAAAGAAGATATGCTATACTTGAAGAGTTGACTATGCACAGTCCTGTGCAACCGCACGAACATCGTTTGCTCGTCGTATAACAAATTTAAACTTTGTTATACTTAGAGCTCTTCTTTTAAGTGGTTCGTCCCACGATGCTAGGCGAGTCTTCACAAAAATACGGGGAAACCCTAAAAATCATAGGAGGTGCATAATGAGCACATACGCAATTATCAAAACTGGCGGAAAACAAGTTAAAGTTGAAGTTGGTCAAGCAGTTTACGTTGAAAAATTGAACGTTGAAGCTGGTCAAGAAGTTACTTTTAACGAAGTTGTTCTTGTTGGTGGTGAAAACACTGTTGTCGGAACTCCACTTGTTGCTGGAGCTACTGTAGTTGGAACTGTTGAAAAACAAGGAAAACAAAAGAAAGTTGTTACTTACAAGTACAAACCTAAAAAAGGTAGCCACCGTAAACAAGGTCACCGTCAACCATATACAAAAGTTGTCATCAACGCGATCAACGCTTAATTTTAAGGAGAACACATGATACAAGCAGTCTTTGAGAGAGCCGAAGATGGCGAGCTGAGGAGTGCGGAAATTACTGGACACGCCGAAAGTGGCGAATACGGCTTAGATGTCGTGTGTGCATCGGTTTCTACGCTTGCCATTAACTTTGTCAATTCCATTGAGAAATTTGCAGGCTATGAACCAATCCTAGAATTAAACGAAGATGAAGGTGGCTATCTAAAGGTTGAAATACCAGCGGATCTTCCTTCACACCAGAGAGAAATGACCCAGTTATTCTTTGAATCATTTTTCTTAGGTATGGCAAACTTATCGGAGAACTCTTCTGAGTTCGTCCAAACCAGAGTTATCACAGAAAACTAACACGGAGGAAAACATTATGTTAAAAATGACTCTTAACAACTTGCAACTTTTCGCCCACAAAAAAGGTGGAGGTTCTACATCAAACGGACGTGATTCACAAGCAAAACGTCTTGGAGCTAAAGCAGCTGACGGACAAACTGTAACAGGTGGATCAATCCTTTACCGTCAACGTGGTACACACATCTATCCAGGTGTAAACGTTGGACGTGGTGGAGACGATACTTTGTTCGCTAAAGTTGAAGGCGTAGTACGCTTTGAACGTAAAGGTCGCGATAAGAAACAAGTTTCTGTTTACCCAATCGCAAAATAAAAAGGTCCAGTAAACCTTTTTATCCCGAGCCTTGGTATTTTAAGGCGAGGAAGCTAGAAGTAGCATTAAATAAGGCTTTCCGAGTTCTCGGAGAGCCTATTTTTTTGTTTTGATACCCATTTTGAATTTAATAGAGAATAGTTAGATTTAAACTTGCGATGGACACTTTTTTCTTTTTTGGAAAAATTCTGAAATATGGTATAATGAACAGATAGAGAAGTTGGGGGTAGAAGATGAATATTCAACAATTACGCTATGTTGTTGCTATTGCCAATAGCGGTACTTTCCGTGAAGCTGCTGAAAAGATGTATGTTAGTCAGCCAAGTCTGTCTATTTCTGTGCGCGATTTGGAAAAAGAGCTGGGGTTTAAGATTTTCCGTCGGACGAGTTCGGGGACTTTCTTAACCCGTCGTGGTATGGAATTTTATGAGAAAGCGCAGGAGTTAGTTAAAGGCTTTGATGTTTTTCAAAATCATTATGCCAACCCTGAGGAAGAAAAAGATGAATTTTCCATTGCCAGCCAGCACTATGACTTCTTGCCACCAACGATTACGGCCTTTTCGGAACGTTATCCTGACTACAAGAACTTTCGTATTTTTGAGTCTACTACAGTTCAGATATTAGACGAAGTGGCCCAAGGACATAGTGAGATTGGGATTATCTACCTCAACAACCAAAATAAAAAGGGCATCATGCAACGGGTTGAAAAGCTTGGTTTAGAAGTTATTGAACTAATTCCTTTCCAGACTCACATTTATCTTCGTGAAGGGCATCCTTTAGCCCAGAAGGAGGAATTGGTCATGGAGGATTTAGCGGATCTACCAACCGTTCGTTTTACTCAGGAAAAGGATGAGTATCTATACTATTCAGAGAACTTTGTCGACACCAGCGCGAGCTCGCAGATGTTTAATGTGACGGACCGTGCTACTTTGAATGGTATTTTGGAGCGGACGGATGCTTATGCGACTGGATCTGGATTTTTAGATAGTGACAGTGTTAATGGGATTACAGTCATTCGTCTCAAGGATAATCTAGATAATCGCATGGTCTATGTCAAACGGGAAGAAGTTGAGCTTAGTCAAGCTGGGACTCTTTTCGTTGAGGTTATGCAAGAATATTTTGATCAAAAGAGGAAATCATGAAAAAAAGAGGAATGGTAGCAGTCATTGTACTGCTTTTGATTGGGCTGGATCAGTTGGTCAAAAATTATGTTGTCCAGCAGATTCCACTGGGTGAAGTGCGTTCGTGGATACCCAATCTCGTTAGCTTGACCTACCTGCAAAATAGAGGAGCAGCCTTCTCCATGCTGCAAGATCAGCAGTGGTTATTTGCTGTCATTACATTGGTCGTCATGGTAGGAGCCATTTGGTATCTACATAAACACATGGAGGATTCTCTCTGGTTAGTTTTTGGACTGACTTTGATAATCGCGGGAGGTCTGGGTAACTTTATCGACAGAATGAGTCAAGGTTTTGTGGTGGATATGTTTCACCTAGACTTTATCAACTTTGCGATTTTCAATGTTGCTGACAGCTATTTGACAGTTGGTGTGATTGTTTTATTGATTGCAATGCTTAAAGAGGAAGTAAATGGAAATAAAAATTGAAACTGGTGGGCAACGTCTAGACAAGGCTTTGTCAGATCTGACAGAATTGTCACGCAGTCTCGCGAATGAACAAATCAAGGCTGGACAAGTTTTGGTTAATGGGCTAGTCAAGAAAGCAAAATACACTGTCCAAGAGGGGGATATCGTCACCTACCATGTGCCAGAACCGGAGGTTTTAGAGTATGTGGCTGAAGATATTCCGCTAGATATCATTTACCAAGATGAGGATGTAGCCGTTGTTAACAAACCTCAGGGGATGGTGGTGCATCCGAGTGCTGGTCATACTAGCGGAACCTTGGTCAATGCCCTCATGTACCATATCAAGGACTTGTCAGGTATCAATGGTGTTCTCCGGCCGGGTATCGTTCACCGCATTGACAAGGACACGTCGGGTCTCCTCATGATTGCTAAGAATGATGAGGCGCATCTAGCACTTGCTCAAGAACTTAAGGACAAGAAGTCTCTCCGCAAATACTGGGCGATTGTTCATGGCAATCTTCCCAATGATCGTGGTGTGATTGAAGCGCCAATTGGTCGTAGTGAAAAAGACCGTAAGAAACAGGCTGTGACTGCTAAAGGGAAGCCGGCAGTGACGCGTTTCCACGTTTTGGAACGTTTTGGTGATTATAGCTTAGTGGAGTTGCAACTGGAAACAGGACGTACCCACCAAATCCGTGTTCATATGGCTTATATTGGCCATCCAGTCGCTGGTGATGAAGTCTATGGTCCTCGTAAGACTTTGAAAGGACAAGGACAGTTTCTCCATGCTAAGACTCTAGGTTTTACCCATCCGAGAACAGGTGAAACCTTGGAATTCACAGCAGATATTCCAGAGATTTTTAAAGAAACGCTGGAAAGATTGCGTAAAACTGAGAATAGATAAAAGAGTTGAGATGCCTTGTCTCAACCTTTTTCATTTCAAGTCTTTTCTATTTTAAAGTATTCATGTTATAATGGATAAATATGAAGAATCGGAGTGAGAATATGAAGTACAAACGAATCGTCTTTAAGGTAGGGACTTCCTCCTTGACAAATGAAGACGGGAGTTTATCAAGGAGTAAAGTAAAGGCAATTACCCAGCAATTGGCTATGCTGCATGAGGCTGGACATGAGTTGATTTTAGTGTCATCTGGGGCAGTTGCCGCTGGATTTGGAGCTTTGGGTTTTAAAAAACGTCCGACCAAGATTGCAGATAAACAAGCTTCGGCTGCAGTTGGTCAGGGACTTTTGTTGGAGGAATATACAACCAACCTCCTCATGCGCCAGATCGTTTCTGCACAAATCTTGCTGACACAGGATGATTTTGTAGATAAACGTCGCTATAAGAACGCCCATCAGGCCTTGTCTGTATTGCTTCATCGTGGTGCAATTCCCATCATCAATGAAAATGATAGTGTCGTCATTGACGAACTCAAGGTGGGTGATAATGACACTCTGAGTGCCCAGGTAGCGGCTATGGTCCAAGCGGACCTTTTAGTTCTCTTGACTGATGTGGACGGTCTCTATACTGGAAATCCCAACTCAGATCCAAGAGCTAAACGTTTGGAGAAAATCGAGACTATCAATCGTGAGATTATTGATATGGCTGGTGGAGCAGGTTCGTCAAACGGTACTGGGGGTATGTTGACAAAAATCAAAGCTGCAACTATTGCGACGGAGTCAGGTGTGCCAGTCTATATCTGCTCTTCCATGAAATCTGATGCCTTGATTGAAGCAGCAGAGGAGACCAAGGATGGATCCTTCTTTGTTGCGCAAGAGAAGGGACTTCGTACCCAGAAACAATGGCTGGCCTTCTATGCTCAAAGTCAGGGAACGATTTGGGTAGATGGTGGAGCTGCAGAGGCACTTTCAAAAAACGGGAAAAGTCTCCTTTTATCGGGTGTGGTAGAAGTGGAAGGAAACTTCTCTTACCACGATATTGTAACAGTAGCAGATAAAGAAACAGGTCAATCTCTTGGAAAGGGACGTGTCCAATTTGGTGTCTCAGCCCTAGAAGATATGCTCCGTTCTCAAAAAGCTAAGGGAGTCTTGATTCACCGTGATGACTGGATTTCCATCACTCCTGAAATCCAGCTGCTCTTTACAGAATTTTAGAGGTGAACGATGGTAAGTACACAAGAACAATTTGAACAGGTACAGGCTGTTAAGAAATCAATCAATACTGCCAGTGAAGCAGTGAAAAACCAAGCCTTGCTAGCTATGGCTGATTATTTATTGGCAGCTACTGAGGAGATTTTAGAGGCCAATGCCCTCGATATGGCAGCGGCCAAGGGGAAAATCTCAGATGTCATGCTAGACCGTCTTTATTTGGATGAGGGACGTATAGAAGCGATGGCAAGAGGGATTCGTGAAGTGGTTGCTTTACCAGATCCTATTGGTGAGGTCCTAGAGACAAGTCATCTTGAAAATGGCTTGGTAATCACCAAAAAACGTGTGGCTATGGGGGTTATTGGTATTATCTATGAAAGCCGTCCAAATGTGACGTCTGATGCGGCTGCTTTGGCTCTCAAAAGTGGCAATGCGGTCGTTCTTCGTAGTGGTAAGGACGCCTACCAAACAGCTCATGCTATTGTCACAGCCTTAAAGAAGGGCTTGGAGACGACGATCATCCATCCAGAGGTGATTCAACTGGTGGAAGATACTAGCCGTGAAAGTAGCTATGCTATGATGAAGGCCAAGGGTTATCTAGACCTTCTTATTCCTCGTGGAGGCGCTGGCTTGATCAATGCTGTTGTTGAAAATGCCATTGTGCCTGTTATCGAGACAGGAACTGGGATTGTCCATGTCTATGTGGATAAGGATGCAGATGAAGACAAGGCTCTGTCTATCATCAACAATGCTAAAACCAGTCGTCCTTCTGTCTGCAATGCCATGGAGGTCTTGCTAGTTCATGAAGACAAGGCAGCAAGTTTCCTTCCTCGCTTGGAACAAGTTCTGGTTGCAGAGCGTAAGGAAGCTGGACTGGAACCAATTCAATTCCGCTTGGATAGCCAAGCAAGTCAGTTTGTTTCAGGTCGAGCAGCTGAGGCACAAGACTTTGACACTGAGTTTTTAGATTATATCCTAGCGATTAAGGTTGTGAGCAGTTTAGAAGAAGCAGTTGAGCATATTGAAGCTCACAGTACCCATCATTCGGATGCCATTGTGACGGAAAATGCTGAGGCTGCAGCCTACTTTACAGATCAAGTGGACTCAGCAGCGGTTTATGTCAATGCCTCAACGCGTTTCACTGATGGTGGGCAATTTGGTCTTGGATGTGAGATGGGAATTTCTACTCAGAAACTGCATGCGCGTGGGCCTATGGGCTTGAAAGAGTTGACCAGCTACAAGTATGTGGTTACTGGGGACGGACAGATAAGGGAGTAAGAGATGAAGATTGGATTTATCGGTTTGGGGAATATGGGAGCTAGTTTGGCCAAGGCTGTTGTGCAGGCCAAGACGGGTGCTCAGATTCTCCTTGCCAATCGTAGTCAAGCAAAAGTAGATGCTTTCATTGCTAACTTTGGTGGTCAGGCTTCCAGCAATGACGAAATCTTCGCAGAAGCAGGTGTGATTTTTCTAGGAGTTAAGCCTGCTCAGTTTTCTGAACTGCTTTCTCACTATCAGACCATTCTTGAAAAACGAGAGAGTCTTCTTTTGATTTCCATGGCAGCTGGATTGACTTTAGAAAAACTAGCAAGTCTTATCCCAAGTCAACATCGAATTATTCGTATGATGCCAAATACCCCTGCTTCTATCGGGCAAGGAGTGATTAGTTATGCCTTGTCTCCTAATTGCAGGGCTGAGGACAGTGAGCTCTTTTGTAAGCTGTTAGCCAAGGCAGGTCTCTTTGTTGAACTTGGGGAAAGCTTAATTGATGCAGCGACAGGTCTTGCAGGTTGTGGACCAGCCTTTGTCTACCTTTTTATTGATGCTTTAGCAGATGCGGGTGTGCAGACAGGATTGCCCCGAGAAATGGCTTTGAAAATGGCAGCCCAAACAGTAGTCGGCGCTGGACAAATGGTTCTCGAAAGCCAGCAACATCCTGGAGTTTTGAAGGACCAAGTTTGCAGCCCAGGAGGTTCGACTATTGCTGGTGTAGCAAGTCTGGAAGAACATGCCTTTAGAGGCACAGTCATGGACGCAGTTCAGCAAGCCTATAAACGAACACAAGAACTAGGTAAATAAGAGGTTGGATGACTCCCAGCCTCTTTTATGGTCGATTGAATGGAGAAGACGCAAAAAGATTGTCACAAAAATCTATTTTTTTGATAGAATAGAAGGTAGAAAAAAAGAAATGAGTTAGACATGTCAAAAGGATTTTTAGTCTCTCTTGAGGGACCGGAGGGAGCAGGAAAGACCAGCGTTTTAGAGGCTCTACTCCCAATTTTAGAGGAAAAAGGAGTAGAGGTGCTGACGACCCGTGAACCAGGTGGAGTCTTGATTGGGGAGAAGATTCGTCAAGTGATTTTGGACCCAAGTCATACTCAGATGGATCCTAAAACAGAACTCCTTCTCTATATTGCCAGTCGTAGACAGCACTTGGTGGAAAAAGTTCTTCCAGCACTTGAAGCTGGCAAGTTGGTCATTATGGACCGCTTCATCGATAGTTCTGTTGCTTATCAGGGATTTGGCCGTGGTTTGGATATTGATGCCATTGATTGGCTCAATCACTTTGCGACAGATGGCCTTAAACCCGATTTGACCCTCTATTTTGACATTGAGGTGGAAGAAGGACTGGCTCGCATTGCTGCTAATAGTGACCGCGAGGTCAATCGTTTGGACATGGAAGGTTTAGACTTGCACAAGAAAGTTCGTCAAGGTTACCTTTCTCTTCTGGACAAAGAAGGAAATCGCATTGTTAAGATTGATGCGAGTCTTCCTTTGGAGCAAGTTGTGGAAACGACCAAGGCTGTCTTGTTTGACAGAATGGGCTTGGCTAAATGAAACAAGAACAACTAAAAGCTTGGCAGCCAGACCAGTTTGACCGCTTTGTCCGTATCCTAGAACAAGATCAGCTCAATCACGCCTATCTCTTTTCAGGTTTCTTTGGAAGCTTGGAAATGGCGCAGTTTTTGGCTAAGAGCCTCTTTTGTACGGATAAAGTAGGCGTTCTACCATGTGAGAAATGCCGAAACTGCAAGCTGATTGAACAGGAAGAATTCCCCGATGTTACCTTGATTAAGCCAGTCAATCAGGTCATCAAGACAGAACGCATTCGGGAATTGGTGGGTCAGTTTTCTCAAGCAGGGATTGAAAGTCAGCAGCAGGTTTTTATTATCGAGCAGGCGGAGAAAATGCATCCCAACGCTGCTAACTCTCTGCTCAAGGTCATCGAAGAACCCCAGAGTGAGGTTTATATTTTCTTCTTGACCAGCGATGAGGAAAAGATGTTGCCAACAATCCGTAGTCGGACCCAGATTTTCCATTTTAAAAAGCAAGAAGAAAAGCTCATCCATCAATTAGAACAAGCAGGTCTGGTCAAGAAAAAAGCAACTCTCTTAGCCCAGTTTTGTCAATCACGTGCTGAAGCTGAAAAGTTGGTCAATCAGGCTAGTTTTTGGACCTTGGTGGATGAGAGCGAACGCCTGCTGACCTGGTTATTAGCTAAGAAAAAAGAGAGTTATTTGCAAGTTGCGAAATTAGCCAGCTTGGTAGATGACAAGGAAAAACAAGATCAGGTCTTGCGAATCCTCGAAGTCCTCTGTGGGCAGGATCTCTTGCAAGCAAGGATTCGACAGATTCTACAAGATTTACTAGAAGCTAGAAAAATGTGGCAGGCTAATGTCAGCTTTCAAAATGCTATGGAATACCTGGTCTTGAAAGAAATATAAACTCATACTCTTCGAAAATCAAATTCAAACCACGTCAACGTCGCCTTGCCGTACTCAAGTACAGCCTGCGGCTAGTTTCCTAGTTTGCTCTTTGATTTTCATTGAGTATTAAAAATGAACGATATAGAAAGGAAAGGGCTGGTTTATGGACAAAAAAGAATTATTTGACGCGCTGGATGATTTTTCCCAACAATTACTGGTGACCTTGGCCGATGTGGAAGCCATCAAGAAAAATCTCAAGAGCCTGGTAGAGGAAAATACAGCTCTTCGATTGGAAAATAGTAAGTTGCGCGAACGCTTGGGCGAGGTGGAAGCAGATACTCCCGTCAAGGCTAAGCATGTTCGTGAAAGCGTCCGTCGGATCTATAAAGACGGTTTTCACGTATGTAATGATTTTTATGGACAACGCCGGGAGCAGGACGAGGAGTGTATGTTCTGTGACGAGTTGTTATACAGGGAGTAGGCATGCAGATTCAAAAAAGTTTTAAGGGACAATCTCCCTATGGCAAGCTTTACCTAGTAGCAACGCCGATTGGCAATCTAGATGACATGACCTTTCGTGCCATTCAGACCTTGAAAGAAGTGGACTGGATTGCGGCTGAGGACACCCGTAACACGGGCCTTTTACTCAAGCATTTTGACATTTCCACCAAGCAGATCAGTTTTCACGAGCACAATGCCAAGGAAAAAATTCCTGATTTGATTGGTTTCTTGAAAGCGGGACAAAGTATCGCTCAGGTATCCGATGCGGGTCTGCCTAGTATCTCGGACCCTGGTCATGATTTGGTCAAGGCAGCTATTGAGGAAGAAATCGCAGTTGTTACCGTTCCAGGTGCTTCTGCAGGGATTTCTGCCTTGATTGCCAGCGGTTTAGCACCACAGCCACATATCTTTTACGGTTTCTTACCGAGAAAATCAGGCCAGCAAAAGCAATTTTTTCAAGCCAAAAAAGCCTATCCAGAAACTCAGATTTTCTATGAATCACCCCACCGTGTAGCGGATACGTTAGAAAATATGCTAGTAGTTTACGGTGACCGCTCGGTAGTCTTGGTCAGGGAATTGACCAAAATCTATGAAGAATACCAACGAGGAAAGATTTCAGAGCTACTAGAAAGTATTGCTGAAACGCCACTCAAGGGTGAATGCCTTCTCATCGTTGAAGGTGCCAGTCAGGATGTGGAGGAAAAGGACGAGGAGGACTTGTTTTCAGATATCCAAGCACGCATCCAACAAGGCATGAAGAAAAATCAAGCCATTAAGGAAGTTGCGAAACTCTACCAGTGGAATAAAAGCCAACTCTACGCTGCCTATCACGAATGGGAAGAAAATCAAGAAAATGACTAAACAGGGAAGTTTGCCTTCTTCCCTTTTTTTGTTATACTAGTAGAAGAAAAAATAGAAAGATTTGTGGGTATCAAATAGTCTAGTAGCTTGTTTTTATTTGGACTTAGTTTCTACCCAAAGAGGTATTAGTGTCGTGTCTCAATCTTATATCAATGTTATCGGTGCTGGTTTGGCAGGTTCTGAAGCAGCTTACCAAATCGCAGAACGTGGTATTCCAGTTAAACTATATGAAATGCGTGGTGTCAAGTCAACACCCCAACACAAAACAGACAATTTTGCTGAGTTAGTTTGTTCAAATTCCTTACGTGGGGATGCTTTGACCAATGCAGTTGGGCTTCTCAAGGAAGAAATGCGTCGCTTGGGTTCTGTTATCTTGGAATCTGCTGAAGCTACACGTGTTCCTGCGGGCGGTGCCCTTGCGGTGGACCGTGACGGTTTCTCCCAAATGGTGACCGAAAAAGTAGCCAACCACCCCTTGATTGAGGTGGTTCGTGATGAAATTACAGAATTGCCGACTGATGTAATCACAGTTGTCGCTACTGGTCCTTTGACCAGCGATGCTCTAGCTGAAAAGATTCATGCCCTTAATGATGGGGATGGTTTCTATTTCTACGACGCGGCGGCGCCTATTATCGATGTCAATACCATTGATATGAGTAAGGTCTATCTCAAGTCTCGTTATGACAAGGGAGAAGCAGCCTACCTCAACGCTCCAATGACCAAACAAGAATTTATGGATTTCCATGAAGCCTTGGTCAATGCGGAAGAAGCACCGCTCAATTCGTTTGAAAAAGAAAAGTACTTTGAAGGTTGTATGCCTATCGAAGTCATGGCTAAGCGTGGCATTAAAACCATGCTTTATGGTCCGATGAAACCAGTTGGTCTGGAGTATCCAGACGATTATACAGGCCCTCGAGATGGAGAATTTAAAACCCCTTATGCGGTTGTCCAACTTCGTCAGGACAATGCGGCTGGTAGTCTCTACAATATCGTCGGTTTCCAAACCCACCTCAAATGGGGAGAACAAAAGCGTGTCTTCCAAATGATTCCTGGTCTTGAAAATGCTGAGTTTGTCCGTTATGGGGTTATGCACCGCAATTCTTACATGGATTCGCCAAATCTTCTTGAGCAGACCTATCGTTCTAAGAAACAGCCAAACCTTTTCTTTGCTGGTCAAATGACGGGTGTAGAAGGCTATGTTGAGTCAGCAGCTTCAGGGTTGGTTGCAGGTATTAACGCAGCTCGTCTCTTTAAGGGTGAAAGTGAAGCTATCTTCCCAGAGACCACAGCGATTGGAAGTCTGGCTCATTACATCACTCACGCTGATAGCAAACATTTCCAACCCATGAATGTCAATTTTGGGATTATCAAGGAATTGGATGGCGAGCGTATCCGTGATAAGAAGGCTCGTTATGAAAAAATTGCAGAGCGTGCTCTTACCGACTTAGAGGAATTTTTAACGGTCTAATTTTTTTCAAAGAATTGCTCATGATACTATAAAAATCTTAGAAATTGTGATAAAATAGGTAGGATAAAAAAAGGAGAGTAAAAATGGCGAATCCCAAGTATAAACGTATTTTAATCAAGTTATCAGGTGAAGCCCTTGCCGGTGAACGTGGCGTAGGGATTGATATCCAGACAGTTCAAACAATCGCAAAAGAGATTCAAGAAGTTCATAGCTTAGGTATCGAAATTGCCCTTGTTATTGGTGGAGGAAATCTCTGGCGTGGGGAACCTGCTGCAGAAGCAGGAATGGACCGTGTTCAGGCAGATTACACTGGAATGCTTGGGACTGTGATGAATGCTCTTGTGATGGCAGATTCATTGCAACAAGTTGGTGTCGATACGCGTGTGCAAACAGCCATTGCCATGCAACAAGTGGCAGAACCTTATGTACGTGGACGTGCCCTTCGCCACCTTGAAAAGGGTCGTATCGTTATCTTTGGTGCTGGGATTGGTTCACCTTACTTCTCAACAGATACAACAGCAGCCCTTCGTGCAGCTGAAATTGAAGCAGATGCCATCCTTATGGCTAAAAATGGCGTAGACGGTGTTTACAATGCCGATCCTAAGAAAGACAAGACAGCTGTTAAGTTTGAAGAATTGACCCACCGTGATGTTATCAATAAAGGTCTTCGTATCATGGACTCAACAGCTTCGACCCTCTCTATGGACAACGACATTGACTTGGTTGTCTTTAACATGAACCAACCAGGCAACATCAAACGTGTCGTATTTGGTGAAAATATCGGAACAACAGTTTCAAACAATATCGAAGAAAAGGAATAAGAAAATTATGGCTAATGCAATTGTAGAAAAAGCTAAAGAAAGAATGACCCAGTCTCACCAATCACTTGCTCGTGAATTTGGTGGTATCCGTGCCGGTCGTGCCAACGCAAGCTTGCTAGACCGTATCCATGTAGAATACTATGGAGTCGAAACTCCTCTTAACCAAATCGCTTCAATTACTATTCCAGAAGCGCGTGTTTTGTTGGTAACACCATTTGACAAGTCTTCATTGAAAGACATCGAACGTGCCTTGAACGCTTCTGATCTTGGTATTACACCAGCTAATGACGGTTCTGTGATCCGCTTGGTTATTCCAGCTCTTACAGAAGAAACTCGTCGTGACCTTGCTAAAGAAGTGAAGAAGGTCGGTGAAAATGCTAAAGTGGCTATTCGTAACATCCGTCGTGATGCTATGGACGAAGCTAAGAAACAAGAAAAAGCAAAAGAAATCACTGAAGACGAATTGAAAACTCTTGAAAAAGATATTCAAAAAGTAACAGACGATGCTGTTAAACACATCGACGACATGACTGCCAATAAAGAAAAGGAACTTTTGGAAGTCTAAAAATAAACAGAAAAACTCAGTTGGCATTGCTGGCTGAGTTTTATTCGAAAGAAGGAACTATGAATACAAATCTTGCAAGTTTTATCGTTGGACTTATCATCGATGAAAATGACCGTTTTTACTTTGTGCAAAAGGATGGTCAAACCTATGCACTTGCCAAGGAAGAAGGTCATCATACAGTAGGGGATACGGTCAAAGGTTTTGCCTACACGGATATGAAGCAAAAACTCCGCCTGACAACCATAGAAGTGACTGCAACTCAGGACCAATTTGGTTGGGGAACGGTAACAGAAGTTCGTAAGGACTTGGGTGTTTTTGTTGATACCGGTCTACCTGATAAAGAAATCGTTGTGTCACTCGATATCCTCCCTGAGCTCAAGGAACTCTGGCCTAAGAAAGGTGATAAACTTTACATCCGTCTTGAAGTGGACAAGAAAGACCGAATCTGGGGACTTTTGGCGTATCAGGAAGACTTCCAACGTCTGGCTCGTCCTGCCTACAACAACATGCAAAACCAAAACTGGCCAGCCATTGTTTACCGCCTCAAGCTGTCAGGGACCTTTGTCTATCTGCCAGAGAATAACATGCTTGGTTTCATTCACCCAAGTGAGCGCTACGCAGAGCCACGTTTGGGGCAAGTGTTAGATGCGCGTGTCATTGGTTTCCGTGAAGTGGATCGTACCTTGAACCTATCCCTGAAACCACGTTCTTTTGAGATGTTGGAAAATGATGCTCAGATGATTTTGACCTACTTGGAAAGCAATGGCGGTTTCATGACCTTGAATGATAAGTCGTCTCCTGAGGATATCAAGGCAACCTTTGGTATCTCTAAAGGTCAGTTCAAGAAAGCACTCGGTGGCTTGATGAAGGCTGGCAAAATCAAGCAAGATCAGTTTGGGACAGAGTTGATTTAGGCCTTATAGACATGATAAAGAAACTTGAAGAAATGAGTTTAGAGGAACTCTGGCAACTTTTTCCGATTTTTTTAGTAGAGCACAAGCCAGAGTGGAAAGACTGGTATGAATCGGAAAAAGCAAGCCTGAAAAAAATATTGGGTGCAAATGTTATTAAAAGAATAGAACATATCGGTAGCACTGCTATCCCTAATATTTGGGCCAAAAATATCGTTGATATTCTGTTAGAAGTAGGTAAAATAGAGGATTTAGCAAGAGTTAGGGATTTATTGGTGAAGAATGGGTGGCTAGTGATGTCGGAGAGTCCTAACAGGATTTCGCTAAATAAAGGATATACAGAGCAGGGATTTGCTGAGAAAGTTTTTCATTTACATTTGCGAATGACGGGAGATCATGACGAGATTTATTTTAGAGATTATCTCTGCCAGCATCCAGATATTGCCCAAGCGTATCAGGAATTAAAACTAAGTTTGTGGAAAAAATTTGAACACAATCGAGACGCCTATACAGATGCTAAAACAGATTTTATAAACCACTACGTTTCAGAGGCTAAGTCCAGTAATTTTCAAGAATCAGAAAAGTGTCATTAAAAAACTCTTGATAGGAGAAAGAATTGAGAAAATCATTTTACACTTGGCTCATGACCGAGCGCAATCCTAAAAGTAATAGCCCTAAAGCCATCTTGGCAGACCTCGCTTTTGAAGAGTCAGCTTTTCCAAAACATACAGATGATTTTGATGAGGTGAGTCGCTTTCTGGAGGAGCATGCCAGTTTCTCTTTTAACCTAGGTGACTTTGACGCTATCTGGCAAGAATACTTAGAACACTAGAGACAATGAGATGAGGCTAGTATTTTATTGTTCTCTTTGCTATAATATAAAGAAATAAACGGATTAGAGAGGTTCTTTATTTGAAGGAACATTCAATAGACATTCAACTAAGTCACCCAGATGACTTGTTCCATCTTTTTGGTTCCAATGAGCGCCATCTTCGTTTGATGGAAGAAGAGCTCGATGTGGTGATTCATGCCCGTACGGAGATTGTGCAGGTTTTGGGAGAAGAAGCTGCCTGTGAGGAAGCCCGTCAGGTTATTCAGGCTTTGATGGTCTTGGTAAATCGTGGAATGACCGTTGGCACGCCAGATGTGGTGACTGCGATTAGCATGGTCAAAAACGATGAAATTGACAAGTTTGTCGCCCTTTACGAAGAAGAAATTATCAAGGATAATACTGGGAAGCCTATCCGTGTCAAAACCTTGGGTCAAAAGCTTTATGTGGACAGTGTCAAACAGCATGATGTGACCTTTGGAATCGGACCTGCAGGGACAGGGAAGACCTTTCTTGCAGTGACTTTGGCAGTAACTGCCCTTAAACGTGGGCAAGTCAAGCGGATTATCCTTACTCGTCCGGCAGTGGAAGCAGGCGAGAGTCTAGGATTTCTTCCGGGTGATCTTAAGGAGAAGGTCGATCCTTATCTTCGACCAGTTTATGATGCCTTGTATCAGATTCTCGGGAAAGACCAAACGACCCGTCTCATGGAGCGTGAAATTATCGAAATCGCGCCCCTCGCCTACATGCGTGGACGGACCTTGGATGATGCCTTTGTCATTCTCGATGAGGCGCAAAATACGACTATCATGCAGATGAAGATGTTCTTGACTCGTTTAGGCTTTAATTCGAAGATGATTGTCAATGGGGATATCAGTCAGATTGACCTGCCACGTAATGTTAAGTCCGGTTTGATTGATGCTCAAGAAAAGCTCAAGAACATTCACCAAATCGACTTTGTTCATTTTTCAGCTAAGGATGTGGTTCGCCATCCAGTTGTCGCTCAGATTATCCGAGCTTATGAACCAGCTCCAGTTAAGGTTGAAGAAAAGAACCAAGAAACAGAATAGCAAAAAAGCAGTTCAGACGTGAACTGCTTTTTTTTTAATGAGTGTCTAGCTTTAAACAAGTTCGTCGATAGACGTGTGCTCTTTATCGAGCCCTTGAGCAACTGGGAGGCTAGTTAAGTAACCTTTATAAGTGGTCACACCTTGACGTAAGCCTTCATCTTCAGAGATTGCTTGTGCGAATCCTTTGCCGGCCAAAGCTTCGATATAAGGAAGAGTGACATTGGTTAGGGCGATGGTTGAAGTACGGGCAACCGCGCCAGGGATATTGGCAACGGCATAGTGGAGAACACCGTATTTTTCATAGACAGGTTCATCGTGTGTTGTCACACGGTCAGCTGTCTCGATAACGCCACCTTGGTCAACAGCAACGTCAACAATGACAGAGCCTGGACGCATTTGTTTGACCATCTCATCTGTCACCAATTTTGGTGCTTTGGCACCAGGGATGAGAACCGCACCAATCACCACATCAGCATCTCTCACACTTGCTTCGATGTTGAATGAATTAGACATAAGAGTTTGAATTTGATTTCCAAAGACTTCTTCTAGAGCTGAGAGACGCTTAGCGCTGATATCTAAAATAGTCACTTGAGCACCAAGACCAAGGGCGATGCGGGCAGCATGTGTACCGACGACACCACCACCGATGATGGTTACTTTTCCTTTTGGAACACCTGGTACACCACCTAGTAGGACACCAGAACCACCAGCTTGCTTAGTAAGGAAGTGAGCTCCGATTTGAACAGCCATACGACCTGCAACCTCACTCATAGGAACGAGGAGCGGTAGTTGTCCTTGATTGTCACGAACAGTTTCATAGGCAATTCCTGTTGTTTTGGCTGCTAACATAGCACCTGCTAATTCTGGTGCAGCGGCCATGTGCAAGTAGGTGAAGAGAAGAAGATCGTTGCGCAAATAACCATATTCAGAAGCTAGTGGTTCTTTTACTTTCACGACCAACTCGGCAGCCCAGGCTTCAGCAGCAGTTGCGACAATCTCAGCTCCTTGCTTTTGATAGTCTGCATCAGTAAATCCTGAACCGAGACCAGCATTTGTTTCGATGAGAACACGATGTCCACGACTGACTAAACTGTGGACGCCAGCAGGAGTGAGGGCAACACGGTTTTCATTATTTTTAATTTCTTTTGGGATTCCGATTAACATAGAGATAACCTACCTTTCAATTGACGGTCTTGTTTTGGTTGTCACATTCCAGTTCATAAATCAAAAATGTGATGGTTTTATTGTATATGAAACCGCTTCAAAAATCAAGAAAAACTTGTCATTCAAATTTCTTTATGCTAGACTAGTGAGAATCAAGCTCTAATGGAGGGAAAAGTATGGAATCAATATTTGTTAAATTTTCCAAGTATCCAACTATAGAAACGGAGCGTTTATTGCTCCGACCTGTAACCTTGGACGATGCAGAAGCTATGTTTGAGTATGCCTCAGACAGAGAAAATACACGCTACACTTTTCCAACAAATCAAAGCATAGAAGAAACCAAGAACAACATCGCTCAGTTTTACTTGGCTAATCCCTTGGGACGGTGGGGAATCGAACTAAAAAGTAATGGTCAGTTTATTGGAACCATTGATTTGCACAAGATCGATCCTGTTCTTAAGAAGGCAGCCATTGGCTACATTATCAATAAAAAGTATTGGAATCAAGGATTGACGACAGAAGCCAATCGCGCCGTGATTGAGCTGGCTTTTGAGCAGATTGGAATGAACAAGTTGACCGCTCTTCACGATAAAGACAATCCCGCATCAGGAAAGGTCATGGAGAAATCAGGCATGCGCTTTTCCCATGCAGAACCATATGCTTGTATGGATCAACATGAAAAAGGTAGAATCGTCACAAGAGTTCATTATGTCTTGACTAAGGAAGACTATTTTGCAAATAAATAAGCAGGTGAAAAGATTTTTCAGCTGTTTTTTTCTTTCTCTTGCGAATAACTTAAGAGAGGAGAAAATATGGAAGTAATTATCGAGAAAATCAAAGAGTATAAAATCATTGTCATCTGTGCTGTTTTAGGCTTGGTCTTGGGCGCATTTTTCCTACTAAAGCCAAGTTCACAAACATCTGTGAAAGAAACAAATTTGCAGACTGAAGTCTCGGCCGTTTCAAAGGATTCATCGTCTGAAAAAGAAGTGAAGAAGGAGGAAAAAGAAGAGCCTCTGGAACAAGACCTGATTACAGTGGATGTCAAAGGTGCTGTCAAATCACCAGGGATTTATGATTTGCCAGTCGGTAGTCGGGTCCATGATGCTGTTCAGAAAGCAGGTGGCTTGACAGAGCAAGCAGATAGCAAGTCGCTCAATTTAGCCCAGAAAGTCAGCGACGAGGCTCTGGTCTACGTTCCGAGTAAGGGGGAAGAAGCAGCTGGTCAGCAGACTGTCTCTGGAACGCCTTCTTCGACAAGCAAGGATAAGAAAGTCAACCTCAACAAAGCCAGTCTGGAAGAACTCAAACAGGTTAAAGGCTTGGGAGGAAAAAGAGCTCAGGACATTATCGATCATCGTGAGACAAATGGCAAATTCAAGTCGGTAGATGAATTAAAGAAAGTTTCTGGTATTGGCGCTAAGACCATAGAAAAGCTAAAAGACTATGTTACAGTGGATTAAGAATTTCCCTATCCCCCTAATCTATCTGAGTTTCCTGTTGCTCTGGCTTTACTATGCCATTTTTGGAGTGTCCTATCTCGCACTGCTAGGTTTTGTTTTTTTGCTTGTCTGTCTCTTTTTCCAATTTCCTTGGAAATCGGCCGGTAAAGTTCTAGCGTTTTGTGGAGTTTTTGGTTTTTGGTTTTTGTTTCAAACTTGGCAACAGACACAAGCTAATCAAAACCTAGTGGATTCTGTTGAAAGGGTACGGATTTTACCAGATACCATCAAAGTCAATGGAGACAGTCTGTCCTTTCGGGGCAAGGCTGAGGGTCGCACCTTCCAAGTTTACTATAAACTCCAGTCTGAGGAGGAGAAAGAGCTCTTTCAGGCCTTAACAGACCTTCACGAGATAGAGATAGAAGGAAAACTTTCAGAGCCTGAAGGTCAGAGGAATTTTGGTGGCTTTGACTACCAAGCCTATCTGAAAACTCAGGGGATTTACCAAACTTTGACTATCAAGAGTATCCAGTCAATGAGAAAGATTAGCAGTTGGGATATAGGAGAAAATCTGTCCAGTTTACGTCGAAAGGCTGTAGTTTGGATCAAGATGCACTTTCCAGATCCTATGCGCAATTATATGACAGGTCTTCTTTTAGGACATTTGGACACGGACTTTGAGGAGATGAATGAGCTCTATTCCAGTCTTGGAATTATCCATCTCTTTGCCTTGTCGGGTATGCAGGTAGGCTTTTTCATGGATGCCTTTAAGAAACTCCTCTTGCGATTGGGCTTAACTCAAGAAAAGTTGAAGTGGCTAACTTATCCCTTTTCTCTTATCTATGCAGGTCTGACAGGATTTTCAGCATCTGTTATTCGCAGTCTCTTGCAAAAGTTACTAGCACAACATGGTATTAAGGGCTTGGATAATTTTGCCTTGACGGTCCTTGTCCTTTTTATCATTATGCCAAACTTTTTCCTAACTGCAGGAGGAGTCTTGTCCTGCGCTTATGCTTTTATCTTGACCATGACCAGCAAAGAAGGCGATGGGATCAAGGCTGTTGCCAGAGAAAGTTTGGTCATTTCTTTGGGAATATTGCCCATTCTATCCTTTTATTTTGCAGAATTTCAGCCTTGGTCTATCCTTTTGACCTTTGTCTTTTCCTTTCTGTTTGATGTGGTCTTCTTGCCGCTTTTGTCCATCTTATTCATTCTGTCCTTCGTTTACCCAGTCACTCAGTTTAACTTTGTCTTTGAGTGGTTGGAGGGCGTCATTCGCTTGCTATCGCAGCTGGCAAGTAGGCCCCTGGTCTTTGGTCAACCCAACGCATGGCTGTTGATTCTACTGTTAGTTTCATTAGCCTTGGTCTATGACATGAGGAAAAACATCAAAAGACTAGCAGGAGTCAGTCTTTTTATTGTGGGGCTCTTTTTCTTGACCAAGCATCCACTTGAAAATGAAATTACCATGCTAGATGTTGGGCAAGGGGAGAGTATTTTCCTACGGGATGTAACTGGTAAAACCATTCTCATAGATGTAGGTGGTAAGGCAGAATCTGATAAGAAAATCGAGGCTTGGCAAGAAAAGGCGACGACCAGCAATGCCCAGAGAACCTTGATTCCTTATCTTAAAAGTCGAGGAGTAGATAAGATTGACCAGCTGATTTTGACCAATACAGACAAGGAACATGTTGGTGATTTACTGGAGGTGACCAAGGCTTTCCATGTTGGAGAGATTTTAGTATCAAAAGGAAGTCTGACACAGAAGGAATTTGTAGCGGAACTAGAAGCAAGTCAAACTAAGGTGCGCAGTGTGACAGCAGGGGAGAATTTACCGATTTTTGGCAGTTACTTAGAAGTCCTATCTCCAAGGAAGATTGGAGATGGGGATCGTGATGATTCTCTGGTTCTTTATGGAAAACTTTTGGATAAGCACTTTCTCTTTACTGGAAACTTGAAGGAGAAGGGAGAGAAGGAACTTTTAAAGCAATACCCTACCTTAGAGTTGGATATCTTGAAGGCAGGTCAACATGGTTCAAAGACTTCATCTAGCCCAGCTTTTTTAGAGAAGCTCAAACCAGAGCTTACTCTCATTTCAGTGGGCAAGAACAATCGTGCCAAACTCCCCCATCAGGAAACCTTGACACGAATTGAAAATATCAATAGCAAAGTTTACCGAACTGACCAGCAAGGAGCCATTCGCTTTAAAGGATGGAATAGTTGGCGAATGGAAACGGTGAGATAAAATAGATAAACTTTTTTGAAAAAATAACTTTTTATCTTGACAAGGAATAGAAAACTTGGTATCATATAAAAGTTGAGAAAAGCAGAAGTGAGAGCTTCTCGCCTTGTGACATCAAGTTGCCTGGCCCTACGGATGAAAAGTTTCTAAGAAACGCTATCATAACGTGCGGGCTTGTATCATTACGAGTCCGCTATTGTTTTTCTCTAATAATAAAAAAGAGGTGAAAACCATAGCAAAGCAAGACTTATTCATCAATGATGAAATTCGTGTACGTGAAGTTCGCTTGATCGGTCTTGAGGGAGAACAGCTAGGCATCAAGCCACTCAGCGAAGCGCAAGCATTGGCTGATAGTGCAAATGTTGACTTAGTATTGATTCAACCCCAAGCAAAACCACCTGTTGCTAAAATTATGGACTACGGTAAGTTCAAATTTGAGTACCAGAAAAAGCAAAAAGAACAACGTAAAAAACAAAGTGTTGTTACTGTGAAAGAAGTTCGTCTGAGTCCAACTATTGACAAGGGTGACTTTGACACAAAACTTCGCAATGCACGCAAGTTCCTTGAAAAAGGAAATAAAGTTAAGGTATCCATTCGCTTTAAAGGGCGTATGATCACCCATAAAGAGATTGGTGCAAAAGTTTTAGCCGAGTTTGCTGAAGCAACACAAGATATTGCGATCATCGAACAACGAGCTAAGATGGATGGACGCCAAATGTTCATGCAGTTGGCGCCAGCAACTGACAAAAAATAATTGTCAGAAAGTTAAATAAAGGAGAAAAAATCATGCCAAAACAAAAAACACACCGCGCATCAGCTAAACGTTTCAAACGTACAGGTTCTGGTGGACTTAAACGTTTCCGTGCTTACACTTCTCACCGTTTCCACGGAAAAACTAAGAAACAACGTCGTCATCTTCGTAAAGCATCTATGGTGCATTCAGGAGATTTCAAACGTATCAAAGCAATGCTTACTCGCTTGAAATAATAGCCTAACAGTAAGTAAACAATTCTAGGAAATATTTGGAGGAAATAAAACATGGCACGTGTTAAAGGTGGCGTTGTATCACGCAAACGTCGTAAACGTATTCTTAAATTAGCAAAAGGTTACTATGGAGCTAAACACATCTTGTTCCGTACTGCAAAAGAACAAGTAATGAACTCTTACTACTATGCATACCGTGACCGTCGTCAGAAAAAACGTGACTTCCGTAAATTGTGGATCACTCGTATCAATGCGGCAGCTCGTTTGAACGGACTTTCATACTCACAATTGATGCATGGTTTGAAATTGGCTGAAATCGAAGTTAACCGTAAAATGCTTGCTGACTTGGCTGTTAACGATGCAGCAGCTTTCACAGCTCTTGCAGATGCAGCTAAAGCAAAACTTGGTAAATAATGACAACTGTTTCATTCTTACTCTCGTGGTTTTTACCGCAGGAGTAGGGTGAAACTTTTTTATTTTCCTTAAACGATTTTCGATTTTAAAGAGTAAATCACAGATTTTTTCAAAGAAAATAGGATATTTCCTGTATAATAGGTATATCTAAAAAAGATTTGGAGTTAGAAGAAGATGATAGTAGGTATTGATTTAGGAACGACTAATTCTTTAGTGGGGGTTTATCAAGATGGTCAAATCAAGCTGATTCCCAATGCTTTTGGTGAGTATTTGACTCCATCTGTTGTGGCTTTAGATGACAATGATGAGATTATAGTTGGAAAAATTGCCAAGGAACGCTTGGTGACTCACCCAGATAAGACGGTTTCACAATTCAAGCGTTTTATGGGGACTAAACATGAGTTGACCCTAGGAAATCGAGCATATAAGGCTGAAGAATTAAGCTCTTTTATCATTCGAAAGTTGGTAGACGATGCAGAGACCTATCTTGGAGAAAAGGTCGAGGAAGTGATTGTCAGTGTACCAGCTTATTTCAACGATGCTCAACGCTATGCGACCAAACTAGCAGGGAAATTTGCTGGAGTTCAGATTGATCGGATTATCAATGAGCCTTCCGCAGCTGCTCTTGCTAAAAGATCTATGGTAAACCAGGAAGATCAATCTTTTATTGTAGTCGATTTTGGTGGTGGAACTCTAGACATTTCAGTTGTGGAGCTTTTTGATAATATCGTTGAAATCGTGTCAATCGCAGGGGACAATCGCTTGGGGGGAGAAGACTTTACTGCGGCTATTGCTGAGGAATTTTTAGTCTCCAATCAATTAACCAAGGATACTATTTCCCGTGAATTTTATAGCAAAATTTTGGTACAGGCTGAAAAGACAAAGCTGGAACTGAATGATAAAGAAGAAGTGAAGATGACAGTGATGGACCAAGATCAGGAATACTCTTTAGACTTGAGCTACCAGCGCTTTTATGAGCTTTGTCAACCGCTGCTAGCACGTGTTAAGGCTGTTTTGGACCGTGCCTTGATGGACGCACGCTATAGCTATGTGTCTTCTGATAATTTTGTTCTTGTTGGTGGGACTTCGAAACTCCACTTGGTTCAGGACTTTTTATCCTACTGTATCAATCAAATGGTGCAGGTATCTGATGATCCCGATCGGATGATTGCGCGAGGTTGTGCCCTTTTAGCAGGAATCAAAGAACGCCAGGGTGAGATACGAGATTTATTACTGTCTGATATTTGCCCTTTTACACTGGGGATAGAAATAGTTGGTGACCGCTTTTCGCCGATTATTGAGCGAAATTCTACCCTGCCTGCTTCACGCATCGAACAGTACTATACGGCTGAATTGGGACAGAGTCAAGTCAAGATAAAGGTCTATCAAGGTGAGATGATGAAGGCATCACAAAATCTGTTTCTAGGAGAATTAGAAGTTCCCGTCCCTGTGAATACTCGAGTAAATGAAGGTTTCACAGTTCGATTTACCTATGATTTAAATGGGATTTTGGATGTCGAAGTGAAAATTGATTCAACACAGGAAGTCTTTAGTCATGTTATTCTCCAAGATAGTGTTACTCTGACAGAAAAGGAAATCAAGGCTAAGCAAGCAGAGTTGACTCGCTATAAGATCAATGCTCAAGAAACAGAGGTTTATCGCTTCTTGATTGAAAAAGCGAATCGCGTGTACAGTATGCTCTTGGGGAGAAGAAGAGATGAGCTAATGGCTGAAACAAGACGATTTGAAGAAGAGGTCAGCCAAGCATCTATGTATCATTTGCCAAAACTCTATCAATCATTTTCAAACTATCTAGACTTCCTAGAGCGAGGACTGTAAAAGAGGAGACCTTATGAATATATGGGAAACTTTAGGGATAGAGCCAACGACTGACGTCAAGCTTATTAGAAGGCGTTATGCTGAACTGGTTCGGCTCTATCACCCAGAAGACCAACCAGAAATTTACCAAGAAATTGTTGAAGCTTACCAAAAAGCCTTGACTTATGCGAGATATAAAAATACAAGACCAGAAAATAGTCTAAGAAAAGCGAGTGACTCTCAAGAAGCTACTGAACTTGAAGAAGAGGCGAATGAAAAACCTAACTCTAGTCTCAACTTTGAAAACTTGACTGAAAAAACGAAGACTGAGAACGAAGAGTCTGAAAGATCTGGTCTTGATTTCAGTGATTATCAGCAATCGACTGATAAAACCAGCGATTCCTTTAACTTTGAAACCTTTAAAGCAGAAGAGAATGAGCAAAAGTCCACCCTTGACTTTAGTGACTATGATGAGGAAGTTCAGCTAAATGGAGATTCTGAAGAAAGAGCTAAGAATACCCTCAACTTTGAAACGTTTGGTGACGAAGAGAACCAAGGGCAAGAAGGAATAACAAGGTCTACTCTTGACTTTAGTGGTTATAATGAAGAAACTTATCTGATTCGAAATGCGATTGAAAGTATTGTTGGAAATGACGGTTATAACCAAGAGGAACAAGAGCATCTATGGCGTCAGTTCTTTCATCAGTATCAGTATGATATGGACATTGTTCAATCCGTTTTAGAGGAAATGGATGTTTATATTTTTAATAAACCAGAGCAATTCTCTATCCTCATTCCCTTGCTGGAAGATTATATACCTGACTTCCGACACTGGGGCTATTACTATAAATTGAAGTATTGGAAAGTTAAAAGAGCTATAGCAGAAGAGGAAGGCAGTTCGCTTGAAAGCGCACATGAAGCCACTGAAGAATTCTATTATTCTTATCAACTTTGCCAAGAAATTCTCCAAGATTTTAACAAAGCAAATCAATTGAGCTCCTGGATAGAGTTTTTCAAGCACCCTTATTTGGCCTTTATGGTCTTAGATCAAGTAAATCAGAATCGTCAGATAATCAAGAGTGTGCCCGTTTTAACCTATATCCTGGAAAAAAACCGACAAGTCATATTTGAAGAGGATTATCCACTCTTGAACGACTTGGCTGATTACTTAGAGGAAGTAAAAGAGGAGCTGGGAGAAAACGTTGACTTTAGTCATTACACTCTAGATAATCCGGATGAAGTTGAGGCAGCCTTCTATGAGTTGCTCCATGCTCACTATGAAGACGAGTATAAACTGTTACGTGATTGGCAATACCTTTTTGAATCAGTCAAAGATCACACGCTCCTACTTGATTTGTTAGAAAAGGTGGACGTCTATCCTTTAACCAATGCGAAAGTGTTAGCCCTTGTTTTCCAATTTGTGGAGCGTTATAGTGATGAGGAATCAAATCCTTACCTGAAGAAACTTCATTTCTGGAAGAGTATCCATTCTTATCCTTCAGTGGTAGAGGAGTATGCACTTAACAAAAAAGAAAATTTTGATTACTGGTACAATGAAGGTTATCTTTATATAGATAAGCTCACCAAGAGCGATGAAGATATCAATGATTGGGAAAAGTGGAGAAGCTACTTTAAAGGAAGACCACGCATTCTAACGATTTTGCTTCAACAAATCTATAAGGAGTACCATCGGTTTACAGATGGCAAGCTCTTGAGATATGTTTTGGCTCCTTTTCCTACTTCTAAAATGGCTCCCCAAATGATGACGGAGGAGACAGACCAGAAACTAGAAGAGATGACAGCTTATGCTTATGAACTTAGTCATCCAAAGGCCAAGCTCTCTTATTTGGATTGGAAAAAAAGACAGGTATTTAATAATAAGTTTCTTCAGATTTTCTCTGGTCTCTTTACGATTGTATGTTTGCTACTCAGTATTATAGAGCGACCTGGTTATAATTCATGGGTTCATGCGGGCATGTTTTCACTCTTTTACGTCTATATGCTAAAATTAAGGAAAACACCGATTGAGGAGGGAGTGACTGCTAGAGGAGAAAAACGGAAATTCTACTACAGTCCTCATCCATGGTTCCTATTAATCTTGTTATTAATCCTCGTCATTCCATCCTTACCATTTGGTCTCATTGGTGCCCTTATGTTCATTACATTTTTCAGCTTCATCGATGGTTTCCAAGTGAGTCAGGGGCTGAAGTGGGATTATTCTTTGGAGAAGCTGATTCCTATCGGTATCTTTCTTTCTGCTGGTTTTCTTTCTGCTTTGGTAAATCAAAGCCAGACTATTTCAGGAGTTGCAACAGCCTACTTCCATATTTTTGCAATCCTTGTGATTTGCTTGTCTTTTACAAGATTCAGTCCTGGATTTCCACCATCTCTGAAGAAAATTTTCATACCAGCAATCTTGGGAATCCTACTCTTTCAAACGTTGCCATATATTCACAGCCGTTTAGATATCTTTGATCCAACTATTCTACGAAATGAAACACTGGCTATAACTGTTATCCTCTTGTTAAATGGAATTGCCTTATCTTATTTTACAAAGGAACAAGGCTTCATGATTGGTGTGAAGAAGGTCTTTATGATTTATGGATTGCAGATCTTTATTTTCCTAAGAAGACTGTTCCGAATCCTATTTGCACCAAATTCAGTTTTCGGTAATAACTATCATTACAAAGACTTACTAATCATGAACAGCGAATTTACGTTCTACTTCCTCGAGGGACTTTTTGTCCTGATCATGCTTTTCCTTATTCGCAATATACGCAAGGAAAATCGTAAAAGTGCTGCTTAGAATGAAAGCGTAGAGAAGAGGACTCTGGTTCAAGTTTCTAGTAAATTTTCCTGAATAAAGGTATAATAGAACTATTAAAACGAAAGAGGTAATGAAAATGGCTTCAAAAATGCTACACACTTGCTTGCGAGTAGAAAACCTTGAAAAATCAATCGCTTTTTATCAAGATGCTTTTGGATTTAAAGAATTGCGTCGCAGAGATTTTCCAGATCATGCTTTCACCATTGTCTATCTAGGACTTGAGGGGGATGACTATGAGTTGGAGTTGACCTATAACTATGATCACGGTCCTTACGTGGTAGGAGATGGCTTCGCCCATATCGCCCTCAGTACACCTGACCTTGAGGCCCTACATCAAGAACATAGCGCTAAAGGCTATGAGGTGACAGCTCCTAATGGACTTCCAGGAACTCAACCAAACTATTACTTTGTCAAGGATCCTGACGGTTACAAGGTCGAAGTCATTCGTGAAAAATAATCCAGTGAAGTCAAGTAGAATGTTCGTTTTCTACTTGACTTTTTTTCTTTGAAAGAGTATACTAATACAAATTTAACCTTTAAGGGGAGTCCAGAGAGACTCACAAGGTGTCAGATAAAAGGGATAAGGGGACTCTCTGTGGAGACTTTTTAAGTGTGCGCATGAGTTCTAGCCTAACCCAACTGAGGCCTTGCATTAGCAAGGCCTTTTCTTTATCTGGTCCCCTTAAATTTAAGGAGGAAAAGTCATGAATCCCACATGTAAGAAGCGTTTGGGTGCCATTCGTTTGGAAACCATGAAGGTGGTCGCACAAGAGGAAATTGCGCCAGCAATCTTTGAATTAGTCCTAGAAGGGGAGATGGTTGAAGCCATGCGAGCCGGCCAATTTCTTCATCTGCGTGTGCCTGATGACGCCCATCTCTTGCGCCGCCCTATTTCAATTTCGTCTATTGACAAAGCAAACAAGCAGTGTCACCTTATTTATCGGATTGAGGGGGCTGGGACAGCTATTTTTTCAACCTTAAGTCAGGGAGATACTCTTGATGTGATGGGACCTCAGGGAAATGGTTTTGACTTGTCTGACCTAGACGACCAGAGTCAAGTCCTCCTCGTTGGTGGTGGGATTGGTGTTCCACCCTTGCTAGAAGTAGCCAAGGAATTGCATGCGCGTGGGGTGACAGTAGTGACAGTCCTCGGTTTTGCGACTAAGGATGCTGTTATTCTCGAAACCGAATTGGCCCGATATGGTCAGGTCTTTGTAACGACAGATGATGGTTCTTATGGCATCAAGGGAAATGTTTCTGTTGTTATCAATGATTTAGACAGTCAATTTGATGCGGTTTACTCATGTGGTGCTCCGGGAATGATGAAGTATATCAATCAAACCTTTTATGATCATCCAAGAGCCTATCTATCTCTAGAATCTCGTATGGCTTGTGGGATGGGAGCTTGCTATGCCTGCGTTCTAAAAGTGCCAGATAGTGAGACCGTCAGCCAACGCGTCTGTGAAGATGGCCCTGTTTTTCGCACAGGAACAGTTGTATTATAAGGAGAAAGTCATGACTAACAAACGTTTACAAGTTTCTCTACCGGGCTTGGATTTGAAAAATCCCATCATTCCAGCATCAGGCTGTTTTGGTTTCGGCCAAGAGTATGCCAAATACTATGATTTAGACCTTTTAGGCTCCATTATGATCAAGGCGACGACACTTGAACCCCGTTTTGGGAATCCTACTCCCAGGGTGGCAGAAACGCCTGCAGGTATGCTCAATGCAATCGGTTTACAAAATCCAGGTTTAGAAGCTGTTTTAGCTGAAAAGTTGCCTTGGCTGGAAAGAGAATATCCTTCGCTTCCCATCATCGCCAATGTAGCAGGCTTTTCAAAACAAGAGTACGCTGCCGTTTCTCAGGGGATTTCCAAGGCTACAAATGTAAAAGCTATCGAGCTCAATATCTCTTGTCCGAATGTGGATCACGGCAATCATGGACTTTTGATTGGGCAAGATCCTGACTTGGCTTATGAAGTGGTAAAGGCAGCTGTGGAAGCCTCTGATGTGCCAGTTTATGTTAAATTAACCCCTAGTGTAACGGATGTTGTCACCATCGCCAAAGCCGCAGAAGATGCAGGGGCAAGTGGCCTAACCATGATCAATACCCTTGTCGGTATGCGCTTTGACCTTAAAACCAGAAAACCAATCCTAGCCAATGGAACAGGTGGAATGTCTGGACCAGCAGTCTTTCCAGTAGCCCTCAAACTCATCCGCCAAGTCGCCCAAACAACCGACCTTCCCATCATTGGAATGGGAGGAGTGGATTCTGCTGAAGCAGCGCTAGAAATGTATCTGGCTGGTGCCTCTGCTATCGGAGTTGGAACAGCCAATTTTACCAATCCATATGCCTGTCCTGATATTATTGAAAATTTACCAAAAGTCATGGATAAATACGGCATTAGCAGTCTAGAAAATCTCCGTCAGGAAGTCAAAGCCAATCTGAGATAAGCTAGGTCTTCCTTATCGTCAACAAGAAATAGAATCTTCATCAATTTGTAATATTTCCGTCGATTAACTATGTTACAATAGGGTTTAGAAAACGTTATTGGAGCATTTAAATGAAACGATGGAAAGTGGCCCTAGTAAGTGCTGGCTTATTGGGGTGTTTTTTTACTGTAGTGGAGACAGCAAAAGCAGAAGAGGGGACTTGGCAAGGAAAGACCTACCTCAAAGCAGACGGGAAACCAGCAACCAAGCAATGGCTTTTTGACCAAACGCATCAGAACTGGTTTTATCTTAAAGATAATGGTCAACGTGCAGAAAATGGCTGGTTGACAGTTGGTGGTAAAGATTACTATTTTAACGAAGCTGGAAAATTAGCTACGAAAACGTGGGTTGGCCAGTACTATGTGACTGAAAGTGGTGCTAAAGCAAAGGAACAGTGGGTATTTAATCAGGAAAAAGAATCCTGGTATTATCTAAAGTCTGATGGTCAGAAAGCTCAAAAAGAATGGATTCAACAAGGTCAAGAAAAATATTACCTTAAAGAAGACGGGAAAATGGCCAAAGATGAGTGGATCACTCAAGGTGAGAACCAGTACTACATCAATTCACAAGGTAAAATGCTGAAAAATGCTTGGCTTGGTAAAAGCTATATATCAGAAAATGGTAATAAGGTTAAACAAGCCTGGATTTATGATGACAACTATAGCAGTTGGTTCTACCTTCAACAAGATGGTACCTATGCTGAAAATAGGTGGTTAACTATAGATGGGAAGGACTACCATTTTAAATCAGGCGGTTATCTTTCTACTGAACGTTGGATTGATCGCTTCTATGTTGCGAAGAGTGGAGCTAAATTGAAATCGGAATGGCTCTTTGATAAGAATTATGATGCTTGGTTTTACTTGAAAGCTGACGGAACCTATGCCGAAAAAGGCTGGGAAACGATTAAAGAAAAAGATTACCATTTCAAATCAGGCGGTTATCTTTCTACCGAGCGCTGGATAGATCGCTTCTATGTTGCGAAGAGTGGAGCTAAATTGAAATCGGAATGGCTCTTTGACAAGAATTATAACTCTTGGTTTTACTTGAAAGCTGACGGAACCTATGCTGAAAAAGGTTGGCAAACCATCAAAGGCAAGGATTACCATTTCAAATCAGGCGGCTACCTCTCTATGGAAACTTGGATTGACCGCAGTTATGTGACGAGCAGTGGAGCAAAAGCTGGCAAAGGGTGGCTCTTTGACAAGAATTATAACTCTTGGTTCTATATCAACTCTGATGGAAATTATGCCAATAAAGAATGGCTCTGGGATAATGGTTACTACTATCTCAAATCTGGTGGTTATATGGCTGCGAGTGAGTGGGTATGGTACAAGAACAACTGGTTCTACCTCAAGTCAAATGGAAAGATGGCTGAGAAAGAATTAATCTACGATTCATCCGACCAATCATGGTATTACCTTAAATCAGGCGGTTATATGGCAAAAAATGAAACTGTGGATGGTCATACCTTGGATGCTTCTGGTAGATGGCATGTTGCGGATAAAACCAAATATTACAAAGTTAAACCAATCACTGCCTATGTCTATAGTGCATCTGGAGAAATCTTGAGTTACATTAACCAAGGAAGCATTGTTTCACTGGATAGCTCGACGCGAAAAGGCGGCCGACTTGCAGTTTCGATTTCTGGCTTGTCTGGCTATATGAATCAAAGTGATTTGACAGCAGTAGATGAAGGTAGCGAGTTTATCCCTCATTATACTAGTGATGGGAAATTCCTCTACCATGAACTCTCTCCATATACGAGTATCAAAGTAGCTCCACACACCTCTGCTATGGTTATTGGTAAGAAGTACTACTCAACTGATGGAGAGCACTTTGATGGCTTTACCATTAAAAATCCTTTCCTCTATAAAAACTTAAGAGAACCAAGTAATTATAGTGCAGCTGAATTGGATAAACTGTATTCGATGATGAACTTGCAGGATAGTCCTCTAGCAGGTAAAGGAGCGACTTTCAAAGAAGCTGAGGAACGCTACGGTGTCAATGCCCTTTACTTGATGGCACATAGCGCTCTTGAAAGTGCGTGGGGACGTAGTCAAATTGCCAGAGATAAGAACAACTTCTTTGGTATTGCTGCTTATGATACTAGCCCATATCTCTCAGCCAAGAGCTTTGATAATGTGGACAAAGGAATTCTTGGAGCGGCCAAGTGGATTCGTGAAAATTACATTGACTATGGTAGAGACCACCTTGGAAACAAGGCAACTGGAATGAATGTTCGCTATGCTTCCGATCCGTACTGGGGTGAGAAGATAGCCAGCATCATGATGACCATCAACAGCAAACTTGGTGGGAAAGACTAATCAAAAGAAATCAACGGTAACTACTGAGAAGTGGTTATCGTTTTTGTATATCTGGCAATAAGTTGATTCTATAGCTTTTTAAACTTGAAATTTTTAAAACAATATATTAAAATATAGAAGAGATTGCTTATAAATTAAGGAGTTTAAAATGAAGAAATCAATGATTGTTGGGCTTATTACTTTTATTGCTTTAGGTTTGGCAACAGGATACTATTTCTTATCCTATGTGCCTCATCAAGCTGTTGTAACTAAGTTTGAAGATGTAGTAAAGGATTTAAATGAAAAGAATAAAGAAGTTGAAGATCAAATAGCTGAGGCTGAAAAGGTTATTGAGAATAATGAAGAACCTCTTGATTCTAAGACATTGGAAGAATTGAAATCAACTATAAAGGATAGCAAAGATTCACTTCGTAAAGAACCAGAAATGGAGAAAGCGACTGCTAAGATTGAGAAGCAAATTGAAGAATTAAGTCAACCATTAGATTATAGTGAAACAAAAAAGAATTTGTCTGAAAAATTGACTCACTATCAAAATAGCATTCTTCAATTAAAACAAATTACAAATCCTTCTAGTTCTTTTATTGAAGAAAGACTCAAAGAAATTGAATCAATTACTGGAGTACAATCTGTTACGGAGGATAATGACCCTAATAAAAAATTAAATAAACAAGGAGGATATACAGCGTCTGTATATTTCGTTGACAAGCAAGTGAATGAATCTGTAGAAGGCTCAGATATTGTTCAAAAAGGTAATGATGCTGGTGGAAATATAGAAGTTTATAAGACAAAAGAAGATGCAGAAAAGCGCAATACTTATATTAGTGCTTTTGATGGAACTGCTTTAAATCCGGGATCCCACTATGTTTATGGAACCATATTAATTCGCACTTCGCACCATTTAACAGGAGCGCAACAGAAAGAACTGACTGAGAAAATCTACAATAAATTAATTGAACTGAAATAATTAAAAAATTGGATAGCTATTTGTTTTATTGAACTAAGATACAGTCAAAAAGCCGTTGGAAAACGGTTTTTTGTTATAATTAAATGAAGAATGTAGCATTAAAGGAGAACAACATGACTTTTGAAGAAATCCTGCCTGGGTTAAAGGACAAGAAAAAATATGTACGAACTGGTTGGGGAGGGGCTGAAAACTATGTCCAACTCTTTGACACTATCGAGCAAAACGGGGTTGCACTTGAAGTGACGCCTTATTTCCTCATCAACGTGTCTGGAGAAGGGGAAGGTTTTTCCATGTGGAGCCCGACACCTTGTGATGTTTTGGCGACGGATTGGGTAGAAGTGCATGACTAGACGTGTATTGATTACGGGAGTGAGTTCAGGGATTGGTCTGGCTCAAGCCCGACTCTTTTTAGAGAAGGGGTATCAAGTATATGGAGTGGACCAAGGTGAAAATCCACTCTTAGAGGGTGATTTCTACTTTTTACAGAGAGATTTGACCTTGGACTTGAAACCTGTTTTTGACTGGTGCCCTCGGGTGGATGTTTTGTGCAATACTGCAGGAGTTTTGGATGCTTACAAACCCTTATTGGAACAATCAGCGCAGGAAATTCAAGAGATTTTTGAAATCAACTACGTGACTCCTGTTGAGTTGACTCGGCATTATTTTACACAAATGTTGGAAAATAAAAAAGGAATCATCATCAATATGTGTTCGATTGCTTCAAGTCTAGCTGGCGGAGGTGGTCACGCCTATACCTCGTCTAAGCACGCCTTAGCTGGCTTTACCAAGCAGTTGGCTCTAGACTATGCTGAGACTGGTATTCAGGTCTTTGGGATTGCTCCAGGGGCAGTCAAGACAGCTATGACCGCTGCGGACTTTGAACCCGGTGGATTAGCAGACTGGGTAGCTAGTGAAACGCCAATCAAGCGCTGGATTGAGCCAGAGGAAGTAGCAGAGATTAGCCTTTTCTTAGCAAGTGGAAAAGCGAGCGCCATGCAAGGACAAATCCTGACCATTGATGGTGGTTGGAGTTTGAAGTAGGAGGAGTTGAATGGAAATCAAAAAACACTTTGGAGTCTATGCTGTTTGCTTTGAAAATGGGAAGTTACTCTGCATTGAAAAAACGAGAGGCCCTTATCAACATCGTTATGATCTACCTGGTGGTAGTCAGCAACTTGATGAAGGATTGACGGAAACGCTGATTAGAGAAGTTATGGAAGAGACGGGCTTTACTGTTAGAAACTACTCCAATCCTCGAATCTACGATGTTTTCGTCAGGGAAGAGTTAAAAAATTTTATGGTTCACCATATCATGGCATTTTATGATATTGAGGTCAACGAGAAGGAAGCTCAAGTTACGATTTCGGAAGTTGTCTCTGATGGTGCGAATGATTCGCTCGGATATGTTTGGATGGATATTCAAGAGATCACAGAAAAAAATGCTTCGCCCTTAGTCTTGAAGGTTAAGTCTGAATTATTAGGATTTCCAGAGCTGGACAAGACCTTGTATATGAATTGGAAGGTGAAGTAGGGGGATAATGGAACTATTTAAAACATGGAAGAAAAATATGGTTCTTTATGGTCTTAAATCTCAAATCGGAACTGTCTACCGAAACAGTGATAGGACAACAAGCTTTTATGATGTTGGAAATTTTCTATACCTAGCAGGGGAGTTGGATTCCAGATTTTGGGAAGATTTTGTTAGGAAATACGGTTTAGATTATAAGATTATTATTTCAGAAGATACTAATTGGCAAGATTTTCTACATCGGAAAGTGGAGCTAAATTCTTTTACTCGCTATTCTTTTAAAGATAAGGCAAATTTTCAAGTTGAATTTCTAAATGGTCTAGTTACTCACTTAGAGGAAGATTACAATATTGTGCCTATTGATAATCATATTTATAACTGCTTTTCTGAGGAAGAATGGTCACAAGATTTACAGGGGGATTTTGAGTCCTATCAGGATTTTGTTTTAAAGGGTGGATTTGGCTTTGTGATTCTTAAAAATAATGAACTGATTGCTGGGATTTCCTCAGGGTTAGTTTACCGTGGAGCAGTTGAAGTGGAAGTTGCAACTAGACCAAACGAACAAGGAAATGGATTTGCTAAAAAGCTTGGTGCTACAATGATTCTGGAGAGTTTAAATAGAGATATGTTTCCACTTTGGGATGCTCATAACGAGGCTTCCAAAAAAGTAGCAGAATTTTTAGGATATGAGTTATTTGAACCTTATGAAGCTTTTGAACTAGAGGAAGGTATCATATAATGATATCTGATATTGTATGTTTTAAGACGAGGTGAATGGCTATGCAAAACCAACTTGCTCTTAGTGGCGAACAAATTGTTGAAAAAGTTTACCCTCAATTATTGCATCATGTTGGTATGATTCGTGGGGAATATTTGTTGAGAGAGCTTAATCAAAACATCCTATTAGCAAGTTGTCAGCAATTTGTAAAAGATTATCTAGATACCATTTGCTCCTTGTACTCAGATGAAGAGGTTTGGTATCGTTTTTCAGAGTTAACAAATACAGAAGCTAATTGTTTAGAGGGGACTAAAGAGCATTTTGATGAAAATCATCCCTTGTTTGGTTATAGAGGAACTAGGCGCTTGCTGGCGTGTCCTGAAGAATTTCAGGCTGAAGCACATGTCGTTACAGAAGTTTATCAAACAAATCCCAATCTGTCTGTTATTTTTCCTTTTATCAATGATGCTGAGCAGTTAAAACAAGCTATTAGAGTATTGCGTGAGCATGGTTTTACTGGAAAAGTCGGCACAATGATTGAGTTACCGTCAGCTTATTTTGACTTGGACAGGATACTGGAAACTGGTATTTCAAAGATTGTAGTTGGAATGAATGATTTGACTTCTTTTGTTTTTGCGACTGTGAGAAATAGTCAATGGCATGATATGGAAAGTCCAATAATGTTAGATATGCTGAGAGATATGCAGGATAAAGCAAGGATGAAAAAGATTGACTTTGCTGTAGCAGGCTATCTGAATGCTTCTTTCATACAAAAAATGAATCAGACGGGTATCAAGTGTATTATCCACTACAGTTCTATTCCAGAGATTTTTAATTTAGAGATTGATCATCCAGACCATCTCAAACGTATAAAAGAAGTAAGTAAAAAATTACAAAGGAGCAAACTATGACACCGCAAGAAATGTGGAATATTTACAAGCAAATTAACCCCACGATTGGAGATGAGATAGATGCCTGGGCTTTTGGAGTGGAAGCAGATCTCTTGGCCGACTTGGTTCTAAGAGGCGAAAAGACTGCAACCGCCTCAGCTTACGACCTCTACGCACTAGAAGACGAACCTCTTCCACAAGAAGGGACCTTCGATGTCATTTTAGACAGTCAAGATCAGGCTGTCTGCATTGTCGAAATTACCAAGGTCTCCGTTCAGCCTTTTCATCAAGTTTCTGCCGACCATGCCTATAAGGAAGGGGAAGGTGACAAATCCCTAGCCTATTGGCGTCAGGTTCATGAGGATTTTTTCACCGAGTGGATGAGGGAAACCGGACTGACTTTTACTCCTGACAGCAAGGTTGTTTTAGAAGAATTTCGCAAAGTCTACCCACTCTAGACTGCAGAAGGAAGAAAGTTTTGGAAATCACCGTCCAATCCTTTTTTCTTAAGCAAAACATGATATAATAAGTTTGTTTGAAGAAGAGTAAAACTCTTAAACTTAGAATAGGAGAAAACTATGCAAGCAGTAGAACATTTTATTACGCAATTTGTTCCTGAACACTATGATTTATTTTTAGACTTGAGTCGTGAGACCAAGACCTTTTCTGGGAAGGTGACCATCACTGGTCAAGCACAGAGTGACCGTATTTCCCTTCACCAAAAAGACTTGGAAATCGCTTCTGTAGAAGTTGCGGGTCAAGCTCGTCCATTTACAGTTGACCATGACAATGAAGCCCTTCATATCGAATTGGCTGAGGCTGGTCAAGTTGAATTGGTCATTGCTTTTTCAGGAAAAATTACAGACAACATGACAGGGATTTACCCTTCTTACTACACAGTTGATGGTATCAAGAAGGAAGTCTTGTCTACTCAGTTTGAAAGCCATTTTGCGCGTGAAGCCTTCCCATGTGTGGATGAGCCTGAAGCCAAAGCAACTTTTGACCTCGCTCTACGTTTTGACCAAGCAGAAGGTGAAGTGGCCTTGTCAAATATGCCTGAAATCGATGTGGAAAACCGCAAGGAAACAGGCATCTGGAAGTTTGAAACGACACCTCGCATGTCTTCTTACTTGTTGGCTTTTGTCGCTGGTGATTTGCAAGGGGTGACCGCTAAAACTAAAAACGGTACCCTCGTAGGTGTTTACTCAACCAAAGCCCATCCACTATCTAACCTTGATTTCTCATTAGACATCGCCGTTCGCTCAATCGAGTTTTACGAAGATTACTACGGAGTTAAGTATCCAATTCCTCAATCGCTCCACATCGCCCTTCCTGACTTCTCAGCAGGTGCCATGGAAAACTGGGGTCTTGTGACTTACCGTGAAGTTTACTTGGTTGTGGATGAGAACTCAACCTTTGCTAGCCGTCAACAAGTTGCCCTAGTTGTAGCACATGAGTTGGCTCACCAATGGTTTGGAAACCTCGTGACTATGAAATGGTGGGATGACCTTTGGCTTAATGAAAGCTTCGCTAACATGATGGAATACGTCTGTGTGGATGCCATCGAGCCAAGTTGGAATATCTTTGAAGACTTCCAAACAGGTGGTGTTCCAGCTGCGCTTAAACGCGATGCGACGGATGGCGTTCAGTCTGTTCACGTTGAAGTTAAACACCCAGATGAAATCAATACCCTCTTTGATGGCGCTATCGTCTATGCCAAAGGAAGCCGTCTCATGCACATGCTTCGCCGTTGGCTCGGTGATGCGGATTTCGCTAAAGGCTTGCATGCTTACTTTGAAAAACATCAATACAGCAATACCATTGGTCGAGACCTTTGGAATGCTCTCGGACAAGCATCAGGACGTGATGTTGCAGCCTTCATGGATTCTTGGTTGGAACAACCTGGATACCCAGTTCTCACTGTCAAAGTTGAAAATGACGTCTTGAAGATTTCGCAAAAACAATTCTTCATCGGTGAGCATGAAGACAAGAACCGCCTCTGGGTAGTGCCACTCAACAGCAACTGGAAAGGTCTACCAGATACACTTGAAACTGAAAGTATCGAAATTCCTGGCTACGCCGCTCTTCTTGCTGAAAATAAAGGAGCCCTTCGTCTCAACACTGAAAATACTGCCCACTACATTACAGACTATCAAGGAGACTTGTTAGAAGCTGTTCTTGCTGAGCTAGAAACACTTGATAATACAAGCAAACTACAAATCGTTCAAGAACGTCGTTTGTTGGCTGAAGCGGGTTACATTTCTTATGCAGACTTGCTCCCAGTCCTTGATAAACTTGCTAAGGAAGAATCTTACCTTGTCGTTTCAGCTGTTTCTCAAGTGATTTCTGCCCTTGAGCGCTTTATTGATGAAGGAACAGATGCTGAAACAGCCTTCAAATCACTGGTTGCTAAATTGGCTCGTCACAACTATGACCGTCTTGGCTTTGAAGCCAAAGATGGAGAATCAGATGAGGATGAATTGGTTCGTCAGTTGACCATTTCCATGATGATTCGCTCCAATGATGCAGAAGCTAGTCAAGTCGCTAGCCAAATCTTTGCAGCTCATAAGGAGAACCTTGCAGGACTTCCAGCAGCCATCCGTGCACAAGTTCTCATCAATGAGATGAAACACCATGAGACCAAGGACTTGGTCGCAACTTATCTGGACCTCTACACTCATGCCACAGATGCTGTTTTCAAACGCCAGTTGGCAGCTGCTCTAGCCTACAGTACAGATGCTGACAATATCCAAACCTTGATTAGTTCGTGGAAGGATAAGTTTGTTGTGAAACCACAAGACTTGTCTGCTTGGTATTACCAGTTCCTAGATCATCAAACAACTCAAGAAACTGTTTGGGTATGGGCGCGTGAAAACTGGGAGTGGATCAAGGCAGCTCTTGGTGGGGATATGAGCTTTGATAGCTTTGTTATCCTACCTGCCCATGTATTTAAGACAGAGCAACGCTTGGCAGAGTACAAGGAATTCTTTGAGCCACAACTCTCTGACCTTGCTCTTAGCCGTAACATTCGCATGGGGATCAAGGATATCGCAGCGCGTGTTGATTTGATTAAGCGTGAAAAAGCAGCAGTAGAAAAGGTTTTGAAAGCAAGTAAGTAATAGATAAAAAACAGCGGATCTTGCAATCTGCTGTTTTTTGGAAGTCAGTATAAAGTGTCCATCCTGAAAATCGTGTTATAATAGCAATGTCAAAGAAATTTTACCTAGAATTGTATAGGATGTTAAAGAATTTCGTCTAGCCAATTCGTGAAGAAAAGAATAATATAAAGAGGAAATGCAGATGTTAGGAAAACAATTAAAATTATTTAGAGAACAAAATGGCTACAGTCAGAATCAAATAGCAGAATGTCTGGGGACGACTCGTCAAACTATCTCAAATTGGGAAAATGATAAAACAATTATAGATAGTCATAGTTTGATTCGCTTAGCTGATTTTTATCAGATCTCTTTAGATGAGTTATGTGGACGAAAAAAGATTCCTGTTTACAAGAATTCAAAGATCAAGTCTATGATTTTAGCTAATGCTTGTACACTTTGGACCTGCTTCGCTTCCACTCATCGCTAAATCAATTGTTTTCCGACTAGCTTTTCAATTCTATTGATTCTAGGAGGACAATGATGTCTTACGTTTATTTAACTCTTGCTATTGTATCTGAAATAGCTGCCACAAGTCTGTTAAAACTGTCGCAAGGTTTTTCGAAAATGCTTTTTGGGATTCTTGCTTTAGTTTTGTATGGCTTGTGTTTTTTCTTTCTATCTTTGTCTTTGAAAGGCATACAACTAAATCTAGTCTATGCTATTTGGTCTGGTGTTGGTTTGGTTGGAACAACTGTGCTATCTATTTTGCTTTTTCATGAAAAAGTAACGTTCGCAAGTCTCTTGGGAATTGCTTTAGTTATTGTGGGGCTTGTTATATTAAACCTATCACAAAAGGTTCACTAATGAGGTAGTATGTTATGGGTGACAATTATTTTAAGAATAAAAGAGTCGTTATTATTGGTGCCAGTGGAAATTTGGGACAAGCCTATACACAAGCTTTTTTTCAAGCAGGTGCTCATTTATTTCTTTTAGGTCGCAATATGAATAAATTAGCCAGTTTTTCTGAGAATATTGCTTCCAAGATTCCGATTTGCTCAGTAGATATAACGAATGAAACTTCTATTAAAGTTGCAGTGTCTGAAGTTCAAAAGTGGTCGGGTAATATAGATATTGTTATTAATGCAACGGGATTTGATGTACGAAAATCTTTATTATCTCACTCTGAGGAGGAGATCAATCAAACTATGACGATTAACCTAATAGGGGCTATCCTTGTCAGCAAACATTTTTTACCTTTGTTAAAAAATCAAAAAGGAGCAACCATTGTGCATTCAGGAGGTTTTGCAGATGGTAGGCTGGCCTTCCCCTATTATAGTGTAGATGTGGCGAGCCGCGCCGGACTTTTTTCTTTTATCGAATCAATGAACCGAGAATTAATACAGGAGCAGAAAAAGATGCATATAACTTATTTTTGCCCCAATGCAGCAGACACACCATCAGAAAAGCCTTATCATCCAGTTTGGAGAGAAATGGGGATCTCTATATCAAGTACAAATCAAGTAACCCAAGCTTTACTTAAAGGTATAAAATCTCGTAAAAGAGTGATTTTGATGGGACAAGGTACAAAGATTTTTACAACATTAAACCTTCTATCCCCAGCAATAGCGGATTATCTTTTACTGAGACGATACGGTCGTATTTTAAAAAAATATTTTGGATAAATTTTCTATTATTTTTCTAAGAATTTTCTCATCTTTTAGTATTCTTTAAGAAAAAATAATTAAGATGTATGTAGCCTAAAGAAAGGATGTGGTGAATTTATGAAGTAGAGCTTCTTCATTTTTTCACAGAAACTTAAAGCAGAAAGAAAGAAAAATATAGAATGAATAAAGAGAAAATGATTGTTGTAGAAAAAGCACCAAGTGGAGGCTATCAGTAGTAGCAAGTGGTTCTTTAGTGGTCGGCTTGCTTGGTGGTTATATATTCGGTTCTTTGACTCAAAAATCAACAAATCAGCAGTCGACCGTTCAAACATCGAAAACCCAGCAAGATAATCAAGATGGCAATAATATGCAAAGTCACGGTGGACAGCCGCCGCAAGGAAATAATAATCAAGAAGGCGGTAGCAATTCTAAGAAGAAACCAGCCAATGCAGATGGAAGTACGAAGGCCAAGGATATCAATTCTAACCAAAATAATGAAGAAAACACTACAAAATCTTAATCCATTTGTTAAAGCCATGATATAATAATTAAAGAATTATACTAAGATCCAAAAAATGATACAAAAATTCTTTATTTTATAATAACCTTAGATGAAGCTGATTAGTATCTTATAGCAGGAGGAGAACAAGATGATTAAGATTTTACTAGTAGAAGACGACTTAGGGTTGTCAAACTCAGTATTTGACTTTTTAGATGATTTTGCAGATGTCATGCAGGTTTTTGATGGAGAAGAAGGTCTCTACGAAGCTGAAAGTGGCGTCTATGACTTGATTTTGCTTGACCTGATGTTGCCTGAAAAAAATGGCTTCCAAGTCTTGAAAGAGTTGCGCGAAAAAGGAATCACGACACCAGTCCTTATCATGACCGCTAAGGAAAGTTTGGATGACAAGGGACATGGTTTTGAGTTGGGAGCGGATGACTACCTCACCAAACCTTTCTATCTAGAAGAACTCAAAATGCGGATCCAAGCCCTTCTCAAGCGTTCAGGTAAGTTCAACGAAAACACCTTGACCTATGGAGATATTGTCGTCAACCTTTCAACGAATGAAGTGAAAGTGGAAGATACTCCTGTGGAACTACTCGGAAAAGAGTTTGAGTTATTGGTTTATTTCCTTCAAAATCAAAATGTCATTCTTCCCAAGACGCAAATTTTTGACCGTCTATGGGGGTTTGATAGCGATACGACGATTTCCGTTGTAGAAGTCTATGTCTCAAAAGTTCGTAAGAAATTGAAGGGAACAGCCTTTGCTGAAAATCTTCAAACTTTGCGTAGTGTCGGGTATATTTTAAAAGATGTTCAATAAACTAAAAAAAACATGGTATGCGGATGATTTCAGCTATTTCATTCGAAACTTTGGAGTGTTCACCCTGATCTTCTCTGCGATGACCTTGATTATCCTCCAGGTCATGCACTCGAGTCTCTATACTTCTGTAGATGAAAAACTCCAAGCCCTTAGTAGCAGTCCCCAAGCGGTTATCCAGTTAGCCTTGAATCGGGCGACTGAAGAGGTCAAGGATATTCAACCAGCAACAGCGGATGCCAACAAGGCTGAAATCAAGCCCAATGTCAGCTCCAATACGGAAGTCTTGCTCTTTGACAAGGATTTTAACCAACTCTTACTGGGCAATCGCTTTTTAGGATTGGATAAGATTAAGCTGGACAAGAAAGAGTTGAATCACATTCGTCAAATCCAAGTTGTCAATAGCTACGGTCAGGAAGAAACCTATCGGATGATCTTGATGGAAACCAATTCGTCTTCCGTCTCGAGTAACGTCAAGTATGCAGCGGTTTTAATCAATACCAGCCAGCTCGAGCAAATCAGCCAAAACCATGAGCATTTAATTGTTGTAGTCATGGCTAGTTTCTGGCTCCTGTCTTTAATTGCCAGTGTTTACTTGGCACGTGTCAGTGTCAAACCCTTGCTGGAAAGCATGCAAAAGCAGAAGTCCTTTGTCGAAAATGCCAGTCACGAACTGAGAACGCCTTTGGCCGTTTTACAAAATCGGTTAGAGAATCTCTTTCGAAAACCAGAGGCAACGATTATGGAATCCAGCGAAAGTATTGCTTCGAGCCTTGAAGAAGTTCGCAACATGCGTTTCCTCACGACCAATCTTCTCAACCTTGCACGTCGCGATGATGGAATTAAACCAGAAATAGCAGAAGTATCACCACAGTTCTTTAAGACGACCTTTGCTAACTATGAGTTGATTGCTTCTGAAAATGATCGTATTTTTGAGTATGAAAATCGGATTTATCGTCCTTTCATGACCGATCAGTTGCTCCTAAAACAGCTCATGACCATCTTGTTTGACAATGCCATCAAGTATACCGAAGAAGATGGGAAAATTGAGTTCGTAGTTCATGCTACAGATCGCCACCTCTATCTAACAGTAACGGATAACGGAATTGGGATCTCAGCTGCCGATAAGAAGAAAATCTTTGACCGCTTTTATCGTGTAGACAAGGCGAGAACCCGTCAGAAAGGCGGTTTTGGTCTAGGACTATCTTTGGCCAAGCAGATCGTAGATGCCTTACGAGGAACGATTAGCGTAAAAGATAACAAACCTAGAGGAACAATTTTTGAAGTTAAGATCGCTATTCAATCTCCTTCAAAACGTAAGAATAAATAAAAAAGACAGTTATATAACTGTCTTTTTTGATAACTAGAAAAGAGGCTGGTAGTAGTACCAACCTTTATTTTGAAAATTTTCGTTTGATTATCTTTCTTTGAAGTTGTAAAAGGGCGAAACTAAGACCCATTGCAGCAACAAATGATAAAGCTGTGTTCAATTTTAAGGCTAAAAAGATAAAACTAAACAGTGCCATAAAAATACAGAAACAAGCGATATTTACAAAAAATAAAATCTCTTTTAGGTTAGGGCCGACTGGGGCTTCAGGTGTGTAATCTTGGTAAAGCGGAGTTTGTTTCGATTCGGGGGCTTGTTCAAACTCATAAGCTTCTAGTTTTCTTGCGGACATGATTCTCTCCTTAACAGTACATAACTATTTTATCATTTTTTATGCAGAGAATTATTACAGGATTGTTACAAAACTACTAAAGTCTCTTATCATCTTCTAAGTCACTCTTCTTGACACCCACTAGAGAAAGTGATAGCATGGATGTTACACTTAAAACAGATGACCTGACTTTCTCTATTATAAATATACTGAGAAAGGAAAGGATAACTTATATAAATTGATAGCAAGCTGAGGCTTTTTCCTAAGATGATTTGTTAAGTTGCTACCTGGATACTTTTGAAAAGTATTGTTAGGAGTTGTTTTGAATGGATGGAAGGACAGAGATTCTGTCTATTGGACTGGGTGGCCTTCTTGCTACCTCTGGGAAAAGTAAAAGGAGATAAGCATGTATCTTGCTATCAAAGAGATATTACGAAACAAACTTCGATATAGTTTGATCTTAACGACCATTTTTCTTATCGCTTTTATGGTCTTTTTTATGACCAGTCTAGCTCTCGGTCTTGTGCGAAACAACCGGGCCGCTATTGATAATTGGCAAGCAACGGGTGTCGTTTTATCCGACTACGCAAATGATAATTTGACAGCATCCTTTATTCCTGAAAAGGACTACAAGGATAAGAGTTCTGAAGAGGCTGCTCCCCTGGGCTATATGTTCGCTGTAACCAATCTAGTCGATGGTAGTGAAAAGGTCAATGTTTCCATTTTTGCTCAAGACTGGGACGCTTTTATCTCTCCTAGTTTGACGGAAGGTCGTTATCCTGAAGGAGATGATGAGGTTGTCGTGGACCAGTCTTTTGAGAACTATGGGATGAAGCTAGGCGATGCCATTCAGCTCAATGGAAGCGATTCAAGTTACAAGATTGTAGGCCTGACTCAAGGAAATAAATTTTTCACCGAGCCTGTTGTCTTTACGAGTCTGACAACTTATTGGACCTTACAAGGAACCTTGAAAGCCAATCGTTCCATCTCTGCCTTGGTATTGAAAAATGACATAGAAGTGACTGGCGACGGACTGAAACAGATTTCCATTCCAAAAATGATATCGAAAATCCCTGGTTACACACCTCAGGTGAATGTATTTTCAGGAATGATTCTTGCTATGATTGTTATCACTGGATTGATTGTGGGGATTTTTGTTTATATCATTACCATCCAAAAACTAGGTCTTTATGGAATAATGCGAGCTCAAGGGATACAGATCAAAACCATTGTATGGTCTCTGTTCTGTCAAATCTTCCTCCTAGCTGGTATGGGGATTGCTTTAGCCTTGCTGGCAATCGGAGGAGTGATTTTAGTCTTACCAGCTACCTTCTTTTTCTATCCAAGTTGGATAGCCTATTCTGTCCTAAGTTTGGTAATTTCCTTGATGGCCCTTCTAGGTGGTGTCATTTCACTTCCACGCTTGCTAAAGGTGGACCCGATTACTGCGATTGCAGAGTGATAAGGAGAATAGTATGACAACATTGATAGAAATGAATCAAGTGACAAAAACTTACGGGGAAGGAAAGATGAAAGTCGTAGCCCTGCATGAGACGAATTTTCAGCTAAATGCGGGAGAGTTCGTAGCTATCGTTGGGCCCTCTGGCTCTGGAAAGACGACCTTTCTAACAACTCTAGGACAACTTCAGGAAGCATCGAGTGGAAAGATTCTAGTCAAAGGGAAGGAAACAGGCAGTTTGACGGAGAAGGAAAAAACAGATCTCCGTTTTAGAGAGTTTGGTTTCATTCTCCAGGCTTCAAACTTAATTCCTTTTCTAACGGTCAAGGAACAGCTGGATTTGATAGACAGACTAGATAAGGGAAAAAATAGTAAAAGTGACCGAAAAGAGCTGTTTGACTTGTTGGATTTGGAAAAAGTTCAAAATCATTATCCCAAAGCTCTATCGGGTGGCGAACGTCAGCGTGCCGCGATTGCTAGAGCGCTCTATAACAATCCAAGCATTGTGCTTGCAGATGAGCCGACAGCCAGTCTTGACACTGAGCGTGCCTACCAAGTAACGGAGATGCTGGCTGCCATTGCCCATGAACAAGGTAGAGGAGTTGTTATGATTACGCATGACACTCGTCTTCTTGATAAGGTTGATCGTATTTATGTCATGAACGATGGCCACCTAGTTGAAGAAACACATGCATAAAATAGAGTGAATGGTACAAGTTACTGTTCACTTTTTTGATTGGGAAAGATAGAAACAAGTTTAACTTTTTGTGAAACTCTCAGTAACCATAGCTGATTTTTGAGAAATGTGGTATAATTTTTCTTATGGAAAAGATTATTATTACAGCAACTGCTGAAAGTATTGAACAAGTTGAACAGTTACTAGAAGCTGGCGTAGACCGTATCTACGTTGGTGAGAAAGATTTTGGACTTCGTCTGCCAACAACCTTTAGCTATGAAGAGTTACGCACCATCGCTCAGTTGGTTCATGAAGCAGGTAAGGAATTGATTGTTGCAGTTAATGCCCTCATGCACCAAGATATGATGGACCGTATCAAGCCTTTCCTAGACTTCTTGGAAGAGATCAAGACAGACTATATTACAGTAGGAGATGCAGGTGTCTTTTACGTAGTCAACCGTGATGGCTATTCCTTTAAGACCATCTACGATGCTTCAACCATGGTGACAAGCAGTCGTCAGATTAACTTCTGGGGTCAAAAGGCAGGTGCTTCTGAGGCGGTCTTGGCGCGTGAAATTCCATCTGCTGAACTCTTCAAGATGCCTGAGATTTTGGAAATTCCTGCTGAAGTGTTGGTTTATGGAGCTAGTGTCATTCACCATTCTAAGCGTCCGCTCTTGCAAAACTACTATAACTTCACGCACATCGATGATGAAAAGACACGTAAACGTGACCTCTTCTTGGCTGAACCAAGTGACCCAGAGAGCCATTATTCCATCTTTGAAGACAATCATGGTACCCACATCTTTGCAAATAACGACCTTGATTTGATGACCAAATTGACAGAACTAGTGGAGCATGGCTTTACTCACTGGAAACTCGAAGGGCTTTACACACCTGGTCAGAATTTTGTAGAAATTGCTAAACTTTTTATTCAAGCGCGTGGCTTGATCCAAGAGGGAAATTTCAGCCATGACCAAGCTTTCTTGTTAGATGAGGAAGTGCGCAAGTTACACCCCAAAAACCGTTTTCTCGATACAGGATTCTATGATTACGATCCGGATATGGTTAAATAGGACACCAAAACCCGAAATAAAAATGTTCGGGTTTTTCCAGTGTATCCATGAAATAAAAACGGATACATGTTATAATAAAAATAGCTCTTTAATGGAGGTGTTTAAGTGGAGAATCTGAAAAAGATGGCAGGTATCAAGGCTGCTGAGTTTGTCAAGGATGGTATGGTTGTTGGACTCGGTACTGGATCAACTGCCTACTATTTCGTAGAAGAAATCGGTCGTCGGATTAAGGAAGAAGGTTTGCAGATTACTGCAGTGACGACTTCCAGTGTGACTAGTAAACAGGCTGAGGATCTGAACATCCCGCTCAAGTCGATTGATCAAGTAGACTTGGTCGATGTGACGGTTGACGGGGCGGATGAAGTAGATAGTCAGTTCAACGGGATCAAAGGTGGTGGTGGTGCCCTTCTGATGGAGAAGGTTGTCGCAACGCCCTCAAAAGAATACATTTGGGTGGTGGATGAAAGCAAACTGGTAGAGAAACTAGGTGCTTTTAAATTGCCTGTGGAAGTGGTTCAGTATGGCGCAGAACAGGTCTTTCGTCGGTTTGAGCGAGCTGGTTACAAACCAAGTTTCCGTGAAAAAGATGGCCAACGTTTTGTGACCGATATGCAGAACTTTATCATTGACCTAGCCTTGGATGTCATTGAAGATCCGATTGCTTTCGGACAAGAATTGGACCATGTCGTTGGTGTCGTAGAGCATGGCTTGTTCAACCAAATGGTGGATAAGGTCATCGTAGCGGGACGAGATGGTGTTCAGATTTTAACTTCAACAAAAGCAAACTAATCAACATAATAAGGAGACAGACTATGTCAAAATTTAATCGTATTCACTTGGTGGTACTGGATTCTGTGGGAATCGGTGCTGCGCCAGATGCCAATAACTTTGTCAATGCAGGGGTTCCAGACGGTGCTTCTGATACACTAGGACATATTTCCAAAACAGTTGGTTTGAATGTGCCAAACATGGCTAAAATCGGTCTAGGAAATATTCCTCGTGAAACTCCTCTAAAGACTGTACCAGCTGAAAGCAATCCAACAGGTTATGCAACAAAATTGGAAGAAGTTTCCCTTGGTAAGGATACCATGACTGGTCACTGGGAAATCATGGGACTCAACATTACCGAGCCTTTCGATACTTTCTGGAACGGATTCCCAGAAGAAATCTTGACAAAGATCGAAGAATTTTCAGGACGCAAGGTCATTCGTGAAGCCAACAAACCTTACTCAGGTACGGCTGTTATCGATGATTTCGGACCACGCCAGATGGAAACTGGGGAGTTGATTATCTATACTTCAGCTGACCCTGTTTTGCAAATTGCTGCCCACGAAGACATCATTCCTTTGGATGAACTGTACCGTATCTGTGAATACGCTCGTTCGATTACCCTTGAGCGTCCTGCCCTTTTAGGTCGTATCATTGCCCGTCCATATGTTGGTGAGCCAGGTAACTTCACTCGTACAGCAAACCGTCGTGACTTGGCTGTATCTCCATTTGCACCGACTGTTTTAGATAAATTGAACGAAGCAGGTATCGATACGTACGCTGTTGGTAAAATCAACGATATCTTTAACGGTGCGGGTATCAACCATGACATGGGCCACAACAAGTCAAACAGCCATGGAATTGATACATTATTGAAGACCATGGGACTTGCTGAGTTTGAAAAAGGATTCTCTTTCACAAACTTAGTTGACTTTGATGCCCTTTATGGACACCGCCGCAATGCTCATGGTTACCGTGATTGCTTGCATGAGTTTGATGAGCGCTTGCCTGAAATTATCGCAGCCATGAGAGAGGATGACCTTCTCTTGATTACTGCTGACCATGGAAATGATCCAACCTATGCTGGAACTGACCATACTCGTGAATATATTCCACTTTTAGCTTACAGCCCTAGCTTTAAGGGAAATGGTCTCATTCCAGTTGGACATTTTGCAGATATCTCAGCGACAGTTGCGGATAACTTTGGTGTGGAAACTGCCATGATTGGGGAAAGTTTCTTAGATAAATTGGTATAAGATGAAACGCTATGCTTTACTGGTAAGGGGCATTAATGTCGGTGGCAAGAATAAGGTTGTTATGACGCAACTTCGTCAAGAATTGACAGAGTTGGGAGTGGAAAAAGTTGATACCTACATCAACAGTGGCAATATTTTCTTTACTTCGACAGATCCCAAAACCCAATTGGTTGAAAAGTTAGAGGATTTCTTTGCAGTCCATTATCCATTTATTCAGAGCTTTTCCTTGCTGAGTCAAGAGGATTTTGAAACGGAACTTGAAAATCTACCTGAATGGTGGACCAAAGATTTGGCACGAAAGGACGTCCTCTTTTACACGGAGGGCTTGGATGTTGCTCAGGTCATTGAGAAAGTTGAAAGTTTGGAACTGAAAGATGAAGTGGTTCATTTTGGAAGACTTGGGATTTTCTGGGGGAAATTCTCTGAAGAATCCTACTATGCAACTGCCTATCACAAGCACTTGCTCAAGATGCCTTTTTATCGCAACATCACCATTCGCAACGCAAAAACCTTTGACAAAATCGGTCAAATGCTAAAAAATAATAAAGGAGACACATAATGACATTTTTAGATAAGATCCAAGAAACAGCTGCTTTCCTGAAAGACAAGGGAATACTAGCGCCTGAGTTCGGTCTAATCCTTGGATCAGGACTTGGAGAATTGGCAGAAGAAATCGAAAATTCAGTTGTAGTAGATTATGCAGATATACCAAACTGGGGCCGTTCGACAGTAGTTGGTCACGCTGGTAAATTGGTATATGGTGACCTTGCAGGTCGAAAAGTCTTGGCTCTTCAAGGTCGTTTCCATTTCTACGAGGGAAATCCTCTTGAAGTCGTGACTTTCCCAGTACGTGTGATGAAAGTTCTCGGATGTGAAGGTGTCATTGTTACCAATGCAGCTGGAGGTATTGGATTTGGCCCTGGTACCTTGATGGCTATCTCAGACCATATCAATATGACGGGGCAAAACCCATTGATGGGTGAAAACTTGGATGATTTTGGTCCACGTTTCCCAGATATGTCTAAAGCCTACACTCCAGAATACCGTGCTACTGCGCATGAAGTGGCTAAGAAACTTGGTATCAAGCTTGATGAAGGTGTCTATATTGGTGTAACAGGTCCGACTTATGAAACACCTGCAGAGATTCGTGCCTATAAGACATTGGGAGCAGATGCAGTTGGTATGTCCACTGTTCCTGAAGTTATTGTGGCCGCTCACTCAGGCTTGAAAGTTCTAGGAATTTCATGTATTACGAACCATGCTGCTGGTTTCCAAGAAGAACTCAACCACGAGGAAGTTGTAGAAGTGACTGAACGTGTCAAAGGTGATTTCAAAGGCTTGCTTAAAGCGATTCTTGCTGAATTGTAATGCCATGAGAGTTCACTTTATTTTACATGAGACATTTGAGGTTCCAGGCGCATATCTAAAATGGGCTATAGAACGAGGTCATCAAATTACATCAACAAAGGTTTATGAAAAAGAACCTCTTCCTGAAACAATTGACGGGATTGATTTTCTGATTGTCATGGGTGGTCCTCAATCACCTGATGAGGATAGAGAAAACTTCCCATACTATGATCCAAAGGCTGAGCTTGCTTTTATGAAAGAAGCGATTGCTACAGATATTTATATTGTTGGTGTCTGTCTTGGTGCGCAACTCCTATCTGTTGCCTACGGTGCGAAGTATGAACATAGTCCAGAGCGCGAAATCGGCGTTTATCCTGTGACATTGACGATGCAAGGTCTAACAGATCCTCATGTCAGCTTGTTCGGAGAAACCATAGAAACCGGCCACTGGCACGGTGATATGCCAGGGCTGACAGATGAAGCTGTCGTCTTGGCGACCAGTCAAGGTTGTCCACGCCAAATTATTCGCTTCAGTCCGAAACATTATGCCTTTCAGGCTCATTTGGAATTTGATCCAGACGCAGTAGAATTATTGATCGCTGCGGATGGTGAGGAGAAATTAAGAGAGCAAAGTGAAAAGTTGCCTTTTGTTCAAACACCAGAAGAATTACGTGGAAACGATTATTCTGAAATGAATGCAAAACTGTATGCATTTTTAGATTCATTGATAAACTAGGAACTACAGAAAGGCAGAGTATCTGAGTTATAGTCAAACTCGGGCTAATTGTTCTGTGAAATATTTAATTTTAAAATCAAGAAAGAAAGGATGGGTAAACCGTATTTGTTGAACTGAATACGGGCGGAGAACTGTGTAAAAAAGATAAACTGTCTAGCATCTGTGATGCGTCGTCAGTTTCCTATTTTTACTTTGTTCTCTGTCGCTATCCTAAATATAAAAAAAGAAAGGTAGAGTGGAGTGTTCTAATTTGAACACGAGCGGAAACTTTTCTAAAAACATTGAAAGGTAGGGTAGTTTGGTTTTGAATTGAACCCGGTCTAGTCTTCTCAATATCATCAAAATTAAGAAAGAAAGGAATTGAACCCACCCTAAAAGCAGTGGGAAAAAGATAGTTGGTCTAGCGAGCATCGCTCACTGCGCCCAACTCCTATTTTCCCTTCGCTTTTTGACGGGTTTGGTATCTTATATTATGTCTATCCATATTGCTGCTCAGCAAGGTGAAATTGCTGATAAAATTCTTCTTCCGGGGGATCCTCTTCGTGCGAAATTTATTGCGGAGACCTTCCTTGAAGATGCTGTTTGTTTTAACGAAGTGCGGAACATGTTTGGCTATACTGGTACTTACAAGGGCCACCGTGTATCTGTCATGGGAACTGGGATGGGGATGCCTTCCATTTCGATCTACGCGCGTGAGTTGATTGTGGACTACGGTGTAAAGAAATTGATCCGTGTGGGAACTGCGGGTTCGTTAAACGAGGATGTTCATGTCCGTGAATTGGTTTTGGCGCAAGCAGCTGCAACCAACTCAAACATCATCCGCAATGACTGGCCACAGTATGATTTCCCACAAATCGCTAGCTTTGATTTGCTAGACAAGGCCTACCATATCTCCAAAGAACTTGGTATGACAACCCACGTTGGGAACGTCTTGTCATCAGATGTCTTTTACTCAAACTACTTTGAAAAGAACATCGAGCTTGGTAAATGGGGAGTCAAGGCTGTGGAAATGGAAGCAGCAGCTCTTTACTATCTTGCTGCCCAACACCACGTTGATGCCCTTGCTATCATGACCATTTCTGATAGCTTGGTCAATCCAGATGAAGACACCACTGCAGAAGAACGCCAAAATACCTTCACCGATATGATGAAGGTTGGTTTGGAAACCTTGATTGCAGACTAAACATCGTATTACTTCGAGATAAGGATTTTTCTAAGATTGATTCAAATGCTTTAATCTCAAATACATAAGTAACGATAAAGGAAGAGTTGAAAATCAGATTGCTTGGAGCGATTGGTTTTCAACTTTTTTAGAATGTAAAATACAAGGAGAATAGGATGGATAAAATAGAACAATTACAAGACTTGATTGATAAAAGCTACAGAATAGTCTTTTTCGGAGGAGCAGGAGTGTCAACCGAGTCTAATATCCCAGATTTTCGTAGTTCGGATGGTGTTTATAGTCATCAGTTAGGCCGTCGTTTGACGGCAGAAGAGCTTGTTTCTCGGACTATGTTTGAGCGTTATCCAGAAGATTTTTTTGACTTTTATAAGAAATACCTGATTTATCCTGAAGCCAAGCCTAATGCTGCTCACACTTATCTGGCTGCTTTGGAAAAGACAGGTAAGCTAAAGGCTGTTGTGACACAAAATATCGATAGTCTTCATGAAATGGCAGGCTCCCAAAAGGTTATCAAATTGCATGGGAGTGCGGACCGCAATTACTGCCTAGGTTGTCATCGTTTCTATGACTTAACTGCCTTTCTAGCCCTCGAGGGACCGATTCCTCACTGCTTAGACTGTGGCAAGGTGGTCAAGCCTGACGTGACCTTATATGAAGAATCACTTGACATGGATGTCTTTAGCCAGGCTGCACAAGCTATTCGGCAAGCTGACTTGCTGATAATCGGTGGGACTTCTTTGGTTGTTTATCCTGCAGCTAGCCTAGTAAACTATTTTTCGGGGACAAATCTGGTCGTTATCAATAAAACTAGTATTCCACAAGACAGCCAAGCTACATTGGTCATTGAAGGCAAGATTGGGGAAGTCTTTTCGAAATTGAGACAATAAAAGAATTTTAGAAGATAGTAACAAAACATTGTTACTTGAAAGAGGAAGATATCTCAGTTTTTGATTAGCTATTTCACTCATTGATACTTGTTAAAAACTAGCTGAGAAAATCAAAATACCTTCACCGATATGATGAAGGTTGGTTTGGAAACCTTAATTGCAGAGTAAAATGTAAAAGAAAATCCTGATTTCAATTGAAATCAGGATTTTTTCATAGATGCGATTTTTTCTGGGTCTGGTGTAACGCGGAGGGTCTTTTGTCCTGTGTAGGTTACAAAGCCAGGTTTGCCACCAGTTGGTTTATTGAGTTTCTTGACTTCAATCATATCCACTTGCACGAGATTTGACAAGCGACCTTTGGAGAAGTAGGCAGCTAATTCAGCCGCATCTGTCTTGACTTCGTCAGAAGGATTGAGATTTTCTGAGATGACGACGTGGCTGCCAGGAATGTCCTTGGCATGGAACCAGAGTTCTTCCTTGCGGGCCATTTTAAAGGTCAATTCCTCGTTTTGCAGATTGTTTCGTCCAACATAGATGATGGTCTTGCCATCACTAGCCAGATACTGTTCTGGTTTTTTGCGTTTCTGAATTTTCTCCCGCTGTCTTCTTCGGATGAAGCCTGTTTGGATCAATTCTTCACGGATTTCAGCGATTTCTTCCAGTCCAGCTTGGTTGAGAACGGTCTCCACGCTTTCAAGATAAAGAATGGTTGCCTTGGTTTCTGCGATCAACTCAGTCAGGTATTTAACGGCTTCTTTGAGCTTCTGATAGCGTTTAAAGTAGCGCTGGGCATTCTGGCTGGGAGTCAGGGCCTTATCAAGCATGATGGTAACAGGCTGATTCGTGTAATAGTTATCCAAGACAACCTGATCTTGGTCATTGGGAACTTGGTGAAGGAAGGTTGTCAGCAACTCTCCTTTTTGACGAAATTCCTCAGCGTTGTCTGTCGCTAGTAACTCTTTTTCTTGTTTTTTAAGCTTATGTCGATTTTTCTGAAGTTCATTTTCAACACGACGAATGAGCTCACTGGCTTGCTGTTTGACGCGGTCGCGCTCAGCTTTATCCTTATAATAGGTATCTAAGAGATCCGAAAGACTGGTAAAAGACTCTCCCACCTGATTCGCAAAAGGAACTGGACTGAAGGAAGTCTCTGTTAAGCATGGCTTGGTTTTTTGATTGAAAAAGTTACGGAAAGTAGACAGTTTATCACTGACAAGAATGTTTTCCAATTCATTTGCTGTATCGCGTCCTAAACCTTGAAAGAGGCTTTGAAGATTTTTTGCTGTTAGTTCTTGGGTTTGTAGGATTTCAAAGAGCTTTTCATCCTTGATAGTAAAAGGATTGAGAGACTCGGTACTTGGCGGAGCGATATAGGTCGATCCTGGAAGTAAGGTGCGGTAGCTATTTTGTGAAAAGCCGACGTGTTTGATGACTTCGAGGATTTTATGGCTACTTTTATCCACGAGGAGAATATTGCTGTGTTTACCCATGATTTCGATAATGAGAGTCGCCTGAATATGGTCTCCAATCTCGTTTTTATTGGAAACCGTGATTTCCACAATACGGTCATTTTCGATTTGCTCAATTGACTCAATCAGGGCACCCTGCAAATACTTTCTCAAAACCATGATAAAAGTGGAAGGTTGGGCTGGATTTTCAAAGGTCGTTTGGGTCAGCTGGATGCGACCAAAAACGGGATGAGCAGAGAGGAGCAGACGATGGCTTTGGCGATTGCTGCGGATTTGCAAGACCAATTCTTGTTCAAAAGGCTGATTGATTTTCTGAATGCGACCATTGACCAACTCGCTTCGTAATTCCTCAACCATGTGGTGTAAAAAAAATCCGTCAAATGACATCGTTCTCTCCTTGTGATTGTATTCCATAGTATTATATCAAAAAGGTAGAATAAAATCATGGAAATGTGGTATAATAAAGCCAAGTAAAGAGAATCGAGAAGTACATGTATATTGAAATGGTAGATGAAACTGGCCAAGTTTCACAAGAAATCTTGCAACAAACCCAAGAAATTTTGGAATTTGCAGCCCAAAAAATAGGAAAAGAAGACAAGGAGATGGCAGTTACTTTTGTGACCAACGAGCGTAGCCACGAACTCAACCTCGAGTACCGTGATACGGATCGTCCGACAGATGTCATCAGCCTTGAGTATAAACCAGAGTTGGACATTGCCTTTGATGAAGAAGATTTGCTTGAAAATCCTGAATTAGCAGAGATGATGTCTGAGTTTGATGCCTATATTGGGGAACTGTTCATCTCTATCGATAAGGCTCATGAGCAGGCTGAGGAATACGGTCACAGCTTTGAGCGTGAAATGGGCTTCTTGGCAGTACACGGCTTTTTACACATTAACGGCTACGATCACTACACTCCGGAAGAAGAAGCGGAGATGTTCGGTTTACAAGAAGAAATTTTGACAGCCTATGGACTCACAAGACAATAAACGAAAATGGAAAAATCGTGACCTGATATCCAGTTTAGAATTTGCTCTTACAGGAATTTTGACTGCTTTCAAGGAAGAACGTAATATGCGAAAACATGTAGTGACGGCTCTAGTAGTTATCCTTGCAGGTTTTGTTTTTCAGGTGTCACGAATCGAATGGCTCTTTCTCCTGATGAGCATTTTCTTGGTAGTAGCCTTTGAGATTATTAATTCTGCTATCGAAAATGTGGTGGATCTAGCCAGTCACTATCACTTTTCTATGTTAGCGAAGAAAGCCAAGGACATGGCAGCAGGAGCCGTGCTAGTTGTCTCTCTTTTTGCTGCGGTGACAGGTGCACTTATCTTTATCCCACGTATTTGGGATATACTATTTTAAACACTAAGAGGAAATTATGACATTTAAATCAGGCTTTGTAGCTATTTTGGGACGTCCCAATGTTGGGAAGTCAACATTTTTAAATCACGTCATGGGGGAAAAGATTGCCATTATGAGTGACAAAGCGCAAACAACGCGCAATAAAATCATGGGGATTTACACCACGGATAAGGAGCAAATCGTCTTTATCGACACGCCGGGGATTCACAAGCCAAAAACAGCTCTTGGAGATTTCATGGTGGAATCAGCCTACAGCACCCTTCGTGAAGTGGATACTGTTCTATTCATGGTACCAGCTGATGAGCCACGTGGTAAGGGCGACGATATGATTATCGAGCGTCTGAAAGCCGCCAAGGTTCCTGTGATTCTGGTGGTGAATAAGATTGACAAGGTCCATCCAGACCAGCTTTTGGCTCAGATTGATGACTTCCGTAACCAGATGGACTTCAAGGAAATCGTTCCTATTTCAGCTCTTCAGGGAAATAACGTTTCTCGACTAATCGATATTTTGAGTGACAATCTAGAGGAAGGTTTCCAGTATTTCCCAGCTGATCAAATCACAGATCATCCTGAGCGTTTCTTGGTTTCAGAAATGATTCGTGAGAAAGTCTTGCACCTAACTCGAGAAGAGATTCCTCACTCAGTTGCAGTGGTAGTTGACTCCATGAAGCGTGATGAAGAGACAGACAAGGTTCACATCCGAGCAACCATCATGGTGGAGCGCGATAGCCAAAAAGGAATTATCATCGGAAAAGGTGGCGCTATGCTCAAGAAAATAGGGACCATGGCCCGTCGTGATATCGAACTCATGCTAGGGGACAAGGTTTTCCTAGAAACTTGGGTCAAGGTCAAGAAAAACTGGCGTGATAAAAAGCTAGATTTGGCTGACTTTGGCTATAATGAAAAAGAATACTAAGTAGAGGTGGGCTCATGCCTGCTTCTTGTTTTTACAGAAGGAGGATTTATGCCTGAATTACCTGAGGTTGAAACGGTTCGTCGTGGCTTAGAAAAATTGATCTTGGGAAAGAAGATTTCTAATATAGAGATTGCTTATCCCAAGATGATTAAGACGGATTTGGAAGAGTTTCAAAAGGAATTGCCTGGTCAGATTATCGAGTCAATGGGACGTCGTGGAAAATATCTGCTTTTTTTCCTAACAGACAAGGTCTTGATTTCCCATCTGCGGATGGAGGGCAAGTATTTCTACTATCCGGATCAGGTTCCTGAACGCAAGCATGCCCATGTTTTCATCCAGTTTGAGGATGGTGGTACGCTTGTTTACGAGGATGTACGCAAGTTTGGTACGATGGAACTCTTGGCGCCTGACCTTTTGGATGCCTACTTTATTTCTAAGAAACTAGGCCCTGAGCCCAAAGATCAGGACTTTGATTTGCAGGTCTTTCAAGCTGCCCTAGCCAAGTCTAAAAAGCCTATCAAATCTCACCTTTTAGACCAAACCTTGGTAGCTGGCCTTGGTAATATCTATGTGGATGAGGTTCTTTGGCGAGCTCAGATTCATCCAGCTAGACTTTCCCAGACTTTGACGGCAGAAGAAGCGTCAGCTATTCATGACCAGACCATTGCTGTTTTGGGACAGGCAGTCGAAAAGGGCGGTTCCACCATTCGGACCTATACCAATGCCTTTGGGGAAGACGGAACCATGCAGGACTTCCATCAGGTCTATGATAAGACTGGACAAGCATGTTCGCGCTGTGGGACAGTGATTGAGAAATTCCAGCTCGGTGGACGGGGAACTCATTTTTGTCCTCAGTGTCAAAGGAGGGGCTGATGGGAAAAATCATCGGAATCACAGGAGGAATTGCTTCTGGTAAGTCAACTGTGACAAATTTCCTAAGAGAGAAAGGTTTTCAAGTGGTGGATGCTGACGCAGTCGTCCACCAACTACAGAAACCTGGTGGTCGTCTTTATCAGCTCTTAGTTCAGCACTTTGGACAAAAAATAATCCTTGAAAATGAAGAACTCAATCGCCCTCTCCTAGCTAGTCTCATCTTCTCAAATCCTGAGGAGCGGGAATGGTCTAAACAAACCCAAGGAGAGATTATTCGTGAGGAATTGGCTGCACTGAGAGACCAGTTAGCTCAGACAGAAACGGTTTTTTTCATGGATATTCCCCTGCTTTTTGAACAGGACTACAGTGCTTGGTTTGATGAAACGTGGCTGGTCTATGTGGACCGTGATGTTCAGGTGGAACGTTTCATGAAACGGGATCATCTTTCTAAGGAAGTAGCAGAGTCCCGTTTGGCCGCCCAATGGTCTTTAGAAGAAAAGAAAAAATTGGCGAGCCATATATTAGACAATAATGGCAGTCGTGATCAGCTTGTGGCTCAAGTAGTGAAGTTACTTGAAGGAGGCGATAGCTGTGCAAGAGATTAGTTGGAAAGAGAATCTTCGTGTCGCCTGGTTCGGTAGTTTTCTAACGGGCGCCAGCATTTCCTTGGTCGTTCCTTTCATGCCTATCTTTGTGGAGCAGTTGGGAATTGAAGGAGACCAAGTTGCTTTTTATGCTGGATTAGCCATCTCAGTTTCGGCTGTTTCAGCAGCTCTAGTTTCTCCCATCTGGGGTATTCTTGCTGACAAGTACGGTCGAAAACCCATGATGATTCGAGCAGGTCTTGCTATGACCATTACCATGGGAGGTTTGGCCTTCGTGCCAAATATCTATTGGCTACTCTTTCTGCGCTTGCTCAATGGTGTATTTACTGGTTTTGTCCCCAATGCAACAGCCTTGATCGCTAGTCAGGTACCGAAAGATAAGTCGGGAGCGGCTCTGGGAACTCTATCTACAGGTGTTGTTGCAGGAACACTGACGGGTCCCTTTGTTGGAGGCTTTATTGCTGAAGTTTTTGGCATTCGTAATGTCTTTTTATTGGTAGGTTCTTTCTTATTTTTAGCTGCAATTCTAACCATTTTCTTTATCAAGGAAGATTTTCAGCCAGTGGCTAAGGAGAAGGCTATCCCAACGAAAGAAGTATTTTCTGCTTTCAAGTATCCTAGGCTCTTAGTAAACCTATTTTTGACGAGCTTCGTCATTCAATTTTCAGCTCAATCAATTGGCCCCATTCTAGCTCTCTATGTGCGGGACTTAGGGCAGACTGAGAATCTCCTCTTTGTATCAGGATTAATCGTATCCAGTATGGGCTTTTCCAGCATGATGAGTGCTGGAATTCTAGGAAAACTTGGCGATAAGGTAGGGAATCATAGATTGTTAGTTGCGGCGCAGATTTATTCCGTCATCATTTACCTTCTTTGTGCCCATGCAACCAGCCCCCTTCAACTTGGCTTGTATCGTTTTCTCTTTGGTCTGGGAACAGGAGCTCTCATACCAGGTGTCAATGCTCTTCTTAGCAAAATGACTCCAAAATCAGGTATTTCACGGATTTTCGCCTTCAACCAAGTCTTTTTTTACCTTGGTGGAGTGATCGGACCTATGGCGGGATCCGCAGTTGCAGGATATTTGGGCTACCATGCTGTCTTTTATGCGACAGCAGCCTGTGTAGCTTTCAGTTGTTTATGCAACTTAGTACAATTTAGATCATTATTAAAAGTAAAGGAAATCTAGTGCGAGTAAAAATCAATCTCAAGTGCTCCTCTTGTGGCAGCATGAATTATCTAACCAGTAAGAACTCCAAAACCCATCCAGACAAGATTGAGGTGTTAAAATATTGTCCAAAGGAAAGAAAAGTAACTTTACATCTTGAATCTAAGTAGAATTTATGGTAAAATAATAGGGATTTTAAGGAGTTTGATATGTATAACCTATTATTAACCATTTTATTAGTATTATCTGTTGTGATTGTGATTGCGATTTTCATGCAACCAACTAAGAACCAATCCAGCAATGTATTTGATGCCAGCTCAGGTGATTTGTTTGAACGTAGTAAAGCGCGTGGTTTTGAAGCTGTGATGCAACGTTTGACAGGTATTTTAGTCTTTTTCTGGCTAGCCATTGCCTTAGCATTGACGGTATTATCAAGTAGATAAGAAATGGGCGAGACTAGGTCTTAGCCTATTTTTATTTTGAATGATGTTTACTAAAGTTATCACTCAAAAAATTATAAAAATCTAGAAAGAAAACATGAAAGATAAAATTAAAGAATATTTGCAAGAGAAGGGGCGAGTGACGGTAAATGACCTGGCTCAGGCTCTCGGAAAGGATGGGTCCAAGGATTTCCGTGAGTTGATTAAAACCCTGTCTCTGATGGAAAGAAAGCACCAGATCCGTTTTGAAGATGATGGTAGTTTATGTCTGGACCAAAAGAAGAAACATGAAATTACCCTCAAAGGGATTTTTCATGCCCATAAAAACGGCTTTGGCTTTGTCAGTCTAGAAGGCGAAGAGGACGACCTTTTTGTAGGAAAAAACGATGTCAACTACGCTATTGATGGCGATACCGTTGAAGTGGTCATCAAGAAAGTCGCTGACCGTAACAAGGGAACTGCTGCAGAAGCAAAAATCATTGATATATTAGAGCATAGTCTGACAAGCGTTGTCGGTCAAATTGTTTTAGATCAGGAAAAGCCCAAGTATGCGGGCTACATCCGTTCAAAGAATCAGAAAATCAGCCAACCGATTTATGTGAAGAAACCGGCTATCAAGTTGGAAGGTACAGAGGTTCTCAAGGTTTTTATCGACAAATACCCAAGTAAGAAACATGATTTCTTTGTCGCTAGTGTGCTCGACGTGGTGGGACACTCTACTGATGCGGGGATTGATGTCCTTGAAGTCTTGGAGTCCATGGATATTGTCTCAGAATTTCCAGAAACTGTTCTCAAGGAAGCAGAAAGTGTGCCAGATGCTCCGTCTCAAAAGGATATGGAAGGGCGTCTGGACCTGAGAGATGAAATCACCTTTACCATTGACGGTGCGGATGCCAAGGACTTGGACGATGCGGTCCACATCAAGCCTTTAAAGAATGGCAATATCGAACTCGGAGTTCACATCGCAGATGTTTCCTACTACGTGACTGAGGGGTCTGCCCTGGACAAGGAAGCCCTTAACCGCGCGACTTCTGTTTATGTGACAGACCGTGTAGTTCCAATGCTTCCAGAACGACTGTCAAATGGTATCTGCTCTCTCAATCCTCAAGTAGATCGCTTGACCCAGTCTGCCATTATGGAAATTGATAAACATGGTCGTGTGGTTCATTACACCATTACCCAAACAGTTATCAAGACTAGTTTTCGTATGACCTATAGCGCTGTTAATGATATCCTAGCAGGCGACGAGGAAAAGAGACAAGAGTTTAAGAAAATTGTTCCAAGTATCGAGTTAATGGCCAAGCTTCATGAAAGGCTAGAAAGCATGCGTGAGAAACGTGGTGCCCTTAATTTTGATACCAGCGAAGCAAAGATTCTAGTGGATAAAAAAGGTAAGCCTGTGGATATCGTTCTTCGCCAACGTGGCATTGCGGAGCGTATGATCGAGTCCTTTATGCTGATAGCCAACGAAACAGTTGCCGAGCACTTTAGCAAGCTGAACCTCCCCTTTATCTATCGGATTCACGAGGAGCCTAAGGCTGAAAAAGTTCAGAAGTTTATTGACTATGCTTCAAGCTTTGGCTTGCGCATTTATGGGACTGCCAGTGAGATTAGCCAGGAGGCGCTCCAAGACATCATGCGTGCGGTTGAGGGAGAACCCTATGCGGATGTATTGTCCATGATGCTTCTCCGTTCTATGCAACAGGCTCGCTATTCTGAGCACAATCACGGTCACTATGGACTAGCCGCTAACTATTACACTCACTTCACCAGTCCTATTCGCCGTTATCCAGATCTCCTTGTCCACCGTATGATTCGGGATTACGGCCGTTCTAAGGAAATAGCAGAGCATTTTGAGCAAGTGATTCCAGAGATTGCAACCCAGTCTTCCAACCGTGAGCGTCGTGCCATCGAGGCGGAGCGTGAAGTCGAAGCCATGAAAAAGGCTGAGTACATGGAAGAATACGTGGGCGAAGAGTATGATGCGGTTGTATCCAGCATCGTCAAATTCGGTCTCTTTGTTGAATTGCCAAATACAGTCGAAGGATTGATTCACATTACCAATTTGCCTGAATTTTATCATTTCAACGAGCGTGACTTGACACTCCGTGGGGAGAAATCAGGCACAACCTTCCGTGTAGGACAGCAGATTCGCATTCGGGTTGAAAGAGCGGATAAGATGACAGGTGAGATTGACTTCTCTTATATCCCAAGTGAGTTTGATGTCATCGAAAAAGGCTTGAAACAAGCTGGGCGCAAAGACAGAGGTCGTGGTTCAAATCGCCGTTCAGACAAGAAGGAAGACAAGAGAAAATCAGGGCGCTCAAATGATAAGCACAAGCATTCACAAAAAGATAAAAAGAAAAAAGGCAAGAAACCTTTTTACAAAGAAGTAGCTAAGAAAGGAGCCAAGCATGGCAAAGGGCGAGGGAAAGGTCGTCGCACAAAATAAAAAAGCGCACCACGACTATACAATCGTAGATACGCTAGAGGCAGGGATGGTCCTGACTGGAACTGAAATTAAGAGCGTTCGAGCAGCTCGAATCAATCTCAAGGACGGCTTTGCCCAAGTAAAAAATGGGGAAGTCTGGCTGAGCAATGTTCATATCGCCCCTTACGAAGAGGGCAATATCTGGAACCAGGAACCTGAACGTCGTCGTAAACTCCTGCTCCATAAGAAGCAAATTCAAAAATTGGAACAAGAGACCAAAGGGACAGGAATGACCCTTGTTCCCCTTAAAGTCTATATTAAAGATGGCTACGCCAAACTCCTTTTAGGACTTGCTAAAGGGAAACATGACTATGACAAACGGGAGTCGATCAAGCGACGTGAACAAAACCGCGACATCGCGCGTGTGATGAAAGCTGTCAACCAGCGTTAAGAAGAGGAAGTAAAATGGAAAAACTAATTGCCTATAAACGGATGCCCTTGTGGAATAAACAGACCATGCCTGAAGCAGTTCAGCAAAAGCACAATACCAAGGTCGGCACTTGGGGAAAAATTACTGTCTTGAAAGGGGTACTCAAGTTTATTGAATTAACCGAAGATGGTGAGGTTCTAGCTGAGCACCTCTTTGAGGCAGGAGCAGACAACCCTATGGCACAACCGCAAGCCTGGCACCGAGTGGAAGCTGCCACTGATGATGTAGAATGGTACTTGGAATTTTATTGTAAACCTGAGGATTATTTCCCTAAGAAATACAATACCAATCCAGTCCATTCAGAGGTCCTAGAGGCTATGCAGACAGTGAAACCAGGAAGAGCCTTGGATTTGGGTTGTGGTCAGGGGCGTAACTCTCTCTTTCTCGCACAGAATGGTTTTGATGTGACAGCTGTGGATCAGAATGAATTGTCCCTTGAAATCTTGCAAAGCATTGTGGAACAAGAGGATCTAGACATGCCTGTAGGACTATACGATATCAATTCGGCCAGCATTAGCCAAGACTATGATTTCATCGTATCGACAGTTGTTCTGATGTTCCTACAAGCGGACCGCATTCCAGCTATTATCCAAAATATGCAGGAGCACACCACGGTCGGTGGCTATAACCTTATCGTCTGTGCTATGGATACAGAGGATTATCCTTGCTCAGTCAATTTCCCATTCACCTTTAAAGAAGGGGAGTTGGCGGACTACTACAAGGATTGGGAATTGGTCAAGTACAATGAAAACCCAGGACATCTGCACCGTCGTGATGAAAATGGCAATCGCATTCAACTACGCTTTGCGACTATGCTAGCCAAGAAAATCAAGTAAATCAAATCTTTACAAGCGAATAGAAACCACTTTACAAGGTTTCTATTCATTTTTATTTGCGACGGTAGAGTGGGGCGAGCAGGATTTTATGCTATACTAGAAGTAGGAAATCTGAGTAGTAGAACTGTGTTGCTGATACTCTTAGCACAAAAAAGTGTTTATGATGGAGGTGGTCGAATGACGAGTCTTTTGGTGGAATTGTATGATCGGCATGTATTGGAAAAGAATGTCTACCAAGCCTTTATCAGTGATTGTGACGAGATTCTCTTTCTATCTTTGACGAAAATAAGCAATGAAGAGAAGCTCTCTCTCCGTCAGTTTATCATGGAAGAGGTACCTCATATTCAACGAGTGTCCTTTCGTCAGTTATCCTTAGAACAACTAGCAGACCAGTTAGATTATTGTCTAGCAGGCTATGACCAAGTCCTTCTCGATGTTTTTGGTGGGGATTCGCTACTAGCCTTATCCCTCTATCAATATGGCTTGGATCGGGACCTCTCCATTGTTGCCATGGATGTCGAGCGGGGAAAACAATACAAGTGGGTAGCCGGTCAGCTGGAAAAAGAAGATTTGGACATTCCAACCCTAAGCATCCAACAGTTGATAGCCTTGCGTGGTGGAAAAATGCTCAAATCCAAACGCCCTATCCACTCAGCTCAGCAAATTGCAGCCATCAAAAAGCTAGCCAGCTCGGCCATTGCCAATCCTGCCCACTGGTATCAAGTGACCCAATTTTTCTCTCTAGCTAAGACCAATGACCTGCATTCTGAGACCGAAAAAATACTGGAAAACAATGGCAGGTATTATCACTATCCAAAATCCCTTATTCCTTTACTTGTGGAAGCAGGGATGCTTTGTATTGAAAGCGAAGACAAGAAACGAGTAGCCTACAGCTTTCCAAGTCAAGAAGCTCAAGTCTTTTGTCGCAACAAGGGGCATATTTTAGAGGTATATCTCTATCTCTTGGCGCTTGAATCTCAGCTGTTTGATGAGTGCATGATAGGTGGTGAGATTGATTGGAATGGCATCTTTCCAGAGGCAGATAATGTTCAAAATGAGATTGATGTCATTCTGAGAAAGGGACGCTCGATTACCTTCATCTCCTGCAAAATGACAGATTTATCAGTCGAAGCCATCAATGAACTAGAAGTCTACGCCAATCATTTTGCTGGGGAGAGTTGCCTCAAGTTAATTGTCTGTACGGGGAAAATCAATCCTGTTTATGCCAATCGCTGCCAGGAATACGGCGTGCTGGTCATTAGAAGTGAGCAGATTCCCAATCTCATTCCCATGCTGAAAAAATACTCTAAGAGGTTTAAAAGGTAGAAAAGTAATATGAAAGGCTGGAATTCCAGTCTTTTTTAGTTCTTTTTCGAATAAATGAGAAAAGGAGGTAGACCATGTTTGTAGCCAGAGATGCCAAGGGAAAATTGGTAAATGCCCTCGAAAAAGACGTGACAAGACAAGATTATACTTGTCCAGCCTGTGGGGGCGGACTACGATTACGCCAAGGACAGAGCATTCGAACGCATTTCGCTCATGAATCTTTAAGAGATTGTATGGCTATTTTTGAGAATGAAAGTCCAGAACACTTGGGCAACAAAGAGGCCCTCTATCACTGGGCCAAGAAGGACAATCAGGTTGCCGTAGAATATAGTCTGCCCGAGATTCAGCAGATAGCAGATGTTCTCGTCAATGAGAAACTAGCTCTGGAGGTTCAGTGTAGCCCCTTGTCTCAAAAGCTTTTAGGCGATAGAAGCCAAGGATACCGTAGCCAGGGCTATCAGGTTATCTGGCTACTGGGAGAAAAACTCTGGTTAAAAGAGCGATTAACACAACTGCAAAGAGGATTCCTCTATTTTAGTCAAAATATGGGATTCTATGTTTGGGAACTAGATCTCAAAAATCAAGTTCTGAGACTCAAATATCTTCTGCATCAGGACCTACGTGGCAAGCTTCATTTTCAGGTCAAGGAATTTCCCTTTGGTCAAGGAAATCTCTTGGAAATTTTACGATTCCCTTATCAGAAACAAAAACTGTCTTGTTTTGCAGTTGTGCAAGATACCACTATCTGTCACTACATTCGCCAACAGTTGTACTACCAAACCCCTTACTGGATGAAAAAACAGGAGGAAGCTTATCATCAAGGAGACAATTTATTAAACCGTCAACTGGACGACTGGTATCCCCAAGTCAGACCAATAGAATCGGGTGATTTTTTGCAGATTGAAACGGATTTGACTAGCTATTATAGAAATTTTCAGGCTTACTATCAAAAAAATCCGAAAAATAATCGCCAAAAGCTCTATCCACCAGCCTTTTATCACTTATATTTCTCAAAAAATGTGGTAAAATAGAAAGGATGGAGGAATCTTATGGTATTACAACGACATGAAATAAATGAAAAAGATACATGGGATCTTTCAACAATCTACCCAACAGACCAAGCTTGGGAAGAATCCTTGAAAGATTTAACTGAAAAAGTACAAACAGCATCTCAGTATGAGGGGCATCTCTTGGATAGCGCAGACAGTTTGCTTGAGATTACAGAATTTTCACTTGACTTGGAACGCCAAGTTGAAAAGCTTTATGTCTATGCACATATGAAAAATGACCAGGACACGCGTGAAGCCAAGTATCAAGAGTACTATGCCAAGGCAATGACCCTATACAGTCAGTTAGAACAAGCCTTTTCATTCTATGAACCTGAGTTTATGGAGATTAGCGAAGAGCAGTATGCGGCCTTCCTAGAAGCTCAACCAAAACTCCAAGTTTACAAGCACTTTTTTGACAAGCTCTTGCAAAAGAAAGACCATGTTCTTTCGCAACGTGAGGAAGAATTGCTTGCTGGAGCAGGAGAAATCTTTGGCTCTGCTAGTGAAACTTTCGCTATTTTGGACAATGCGGATATTAGCTTCCCATATGTCCTTGATGACGAAGGCAAGGAAGTGCAACTCTCACACGGTACTTACATCCGTTTGATGGAGTCTAAAAACCGTGAAGTGCGTCGTGGTGCCTATGAAGCCCTTTATGCGACATATGAGCAATTCCAACACACTTACGCTAAGACTTTGCAGACAAATGTTAAGGTGCAAAACTACCGAGCAAAAGTTCGCAACTATAAGAGTGCTCGCCATGCAGCTCTCGCAGCAAACTTTGTTCCAGAAAGTGTCTATGACAATCTAGTAGCAGCAGTTCGCAAGCACTTGCCACTCTTGCATCGATACCTTAACCTTCGTTCTAAAATCTTGGGGATTTCCGACCTCAAGATGTACGATGTCTACACACCACTCTCGTCAGTAGATTATAGCTTTACCTACGAGGAAGCCTTGAAAAAGGCAGAAGAAGCTTTGGCAGTCTTGGGTGACGACTACTTGAGCCGTGTCAAACGTGCCTTTAGCGAGCGTTGGATTGATGTCTATGAAAACCAAGGCAAGCGTTCTGGTGCCTACTCTGGTGGTTCTTACGATACCAATGCCTTTATGCTTCTCAACTGGCAGGACAATCTAGACAATCTTTTTACCCTTGTCCATGAAACAGGTCACAGTATGCACTCAAGCTATACTCGTGAAACCCAACCTTATGTTTACGGAGATTATTCTATCTTCTTGGCTGAGATTGCCTCAACGACTAACGAAAATATCTTGACAGAGAAATTGTTGGGAGAAGTGGAAGACGATGCAACGCGCTTTGCTATTCTCAATAACTTCCTAGATGGTTTCCGTGGAACAGTCTTCCGTCAAACTCAATTCGCTGAGTTTGAACATGCCATCCACCAAGCAGACCAAAATGGAGAAGTCTTGACAAGTGATTTCCTCAATAAGCTCTACGCTGACTTGAATCAAGAGTACTACGGACTCAGCAAGGAAGACAATCCTCAGATCCAATACGAGTGGGCACGCATTCCACATTTCTACTATAACTACTATGTTTATCAGTATTCAACTGGTTTTGCAGCCGCTTCAGCCTTGGCTGAAAAGATTGTTCATGGTAGTCAAGAAGACCGTGACCGCTATATCGACTACCTCAAGGCAGGTAAGTCAGACTATCCGCTCAATGTTATGAGAAAAGCGGGTGTTGATATGGAAAAAGAAGACTATCTTAACGATGCCTTTGCAGTCTTTGAACGTCGCTTGAACGAGTTTGAAGCCCTTGTTGAAAAATTGGGACTAGCTTAAGATGGTAGAGTCTTATAGTAAAAATGCCAATCACAATATGCGCCGGCCTGTCGTCAAGGAAGAAATCGTAGAACTCATGCGCCAGCGTCAAAAACAGGTGACAGGTTCTTTGAAAGAATTGGAGACCTTCGCTCGCAAGGAAAACATTCCCATTATTCCCCATGAAACGGTCGCGTATTTTCGATTTCTCATGGAGACCATACAGCCCAAGAACATTTTGGAGATTGGGACGGCAATTGGTTTTTCAGCCCTCTTGATGGCGGAACATGCGCCAGATGCCAAGATTACAACCATTGACCGTAATCTTGAGATGATCGGCTTTGCCAAGGAAAACTTTGCCCAGTTTGACAGTCGTAAGCAAATCACCTTACTTGAAGGTGATGCTGTTGATGTTTTATCTACTTTGACAGAAACATATGATTTTGTCTTTATGGATTCGGCCAAGTCCAAGTACATCGTCTTTCTACCAGAAATCCTCAAGCACTTGGAAGTTGGTGGAGTAGTGGTCTTGGATGATATTTTCCAAGGAGGAGATGTTGCCAAGGACATCATGGAAGTCCGCCGTGGTCAACGAACCATTTACCGTGGTTTGCAAAGACTTTTCGACGCAACTTTGGACAATCCAGGTTTAACAGCAACTCTAGTTCCACTTGGAGATGGTATTCTCATGCTACGAAAGAATCTAGCAGAAGTAGAGCTTCCTGAGAGCGAATGATTTTCAGAAAAATTTAAGAAATTATAGTAAAATAGATAAGGTAACACTTACCGTAAAAGGAGTAAAAATGAAGAAAAAACTTATGGCAGGAGCCATCACACTTTTATCAGTAGCAACACTTGCAGCTTGTTCAAACAGTTCTGAAGGAAAAGATTTGATCAGCATGAAGGGCGATGTGATTACAGAGCATCAATTCTTTGAAGAAGTAAAGAACAATCCAACTGCACAACAAGTCTTGCTCAATATGACCATCCAAAAAGTATTTGAACAACAATATGGATCAGAGGTAACGGATAAAGATGTGGATGATGCCGTTGCTGAAGAACAAAAGAAATACGGCGATAGCTACAACAGCGTGCTTCAACGTGCAGGTATGACACCTGAGACTCGTAAAGCTCAAATCCGCACTAGCAAATTGGTTGAATTGGCAGTTAAGAAGGCTGCTGAGAGTGAGTTGACAGACGAAGCTTACCAAAAAGCTTTTGAGTCTTACACACCAGATGTAACAGCTCAAATCATCCGTTTGGATAATGAAGACAAGGCAAAAGAAGTACTTGAGAAAGCTAAAGCAGAAGGTGCAGATTTTGCTCAGTTGGCAAAAGACAACTCTAACGACGACAAAACAAAAGAAAATGGTGGAGAAATCACTTTTGACTCTGCTTCTACAGAACTTCCAGAACAAGTCAAGAAAGCAGCCTTTGCCTTGGATGTGAACGGGGTTTCTGATGTGATTACAGCTACTGGAACACAAGCCTACAGCAGTCAGTTCTACATCATCAAAGTAACGAAGAAAACAGAAAAATCTTCTAATATAGAGGATTACAAAGAAAAATTGAAGACCATCATCTTGACTCAGAAACAAAATGATTCAGCCTTTGTTCAAGGAGTAATTGGTAAAGAATTGCAAGCAGCAAACATCAAGGTTAAAGACCAAGCCTTCCAAAACATCTTCACCCAATACATCGGTGGTGGTGACTCAAGTTCAAGCAGCAGCTCTTCATCTAACTAAGAAAGCAAAAAACAAATCTCAAAAGAGATTTGTTTTTTTTATACCTGATCCTAGAAAATGAGTAAAATTCGAAGGATTAAAGGATAAGAGTTTTTTTCTTTCTGAAAAAGTGGTATAATAGCAATCAAAACTAGAAAATAAAACGGAATTGGGAACAGAAGCGTCTGTTCCTATTAGAGTGGTGAAATATGAAAATTAGTAAAAGGCACCTACTAAACTATTCCATTTTGATTCCTTATTTCCTTTTATCGATTTTGGGACTGATTGTGGTGTACTCGACAACGAGTGCAACCTTGATCGAAGAAGGGAAAAGCGCCTTTCAATTGGTGCGTAACCAGGGGATCTTCTGGATAGCTAGTTTGATTTTGATTGCCTTAATCTATAAATTAAAATTAGGTTTCCTAAGAAATGGGCGTCTCATCTTTATCGTAATGATTGTGGAGATGGTTCTTTTAGCTCTGGCGCGACTGGTCGGGACACCTGTCAATGGAGCATACGGATGGATTTCTGTAGGACCTGTAACGATTCAGCCTGCAGAGTACCTTAAGATTATCATCATCTGGTACCTGGCACATCGATTTTCAAAACAACAAGATGAGATTGCGGTTTATGACTTCCAGGTTTTGACACAGAATCAGTGGCTACCTCGAGCTTTTAACGACTGGCGTTTTGTTCTGCTAGTTCTGATTGGTAGCTTGGGAATTTTCCCAGACTTGGGAAATGCGACCATCTTGGTCTTGGTGGCGCTCATCATGTATACGGTTAGTGGGATCGCCTATCGTTGGTTCTCGACCATTTTGGCTCTCTTGGCAGGGAGCTCAATGTTAGTCTTGTCTGTCATTCGCTTTGTTGGGGTTGAAAAGTTCTCTCAAATTCCTGTATTTGGTTACGTTGCTAAACGTTTTAGTGCCTTCTTTAATCCCTTTAATGACTTGGCAGGTGCAGGACACCAGCTCGCAAATTCCTACTATGCAATGGTAAATGGTGGCTGGTTTGGACTGGGACTGGGGAATTCTATCGAGAAGCGTGGTTATCTGCCAGAAGCCCATACGGATTTTGTCTTTTCGATTGTCATCGAGGAGTTTGGATTCGTAGGAGCTAGTATGATTTTGGCTTTACTCTTCTTCTTGATTTTGCGAATCATCTTGGTTGGTATTCGAGCAAAGGATCCCTTTAACTCCATGGTTGCTATTGGTGTCGGAGGGATGATCCTTGTTCAGGTCTTTGTCAATATCGGTGGGATTTCAGGGTTGATTCCTTCTACAGGGGTAACCTTCCCCTTCCTTTCACAAGGTGGGAACAGTCTACTGGTATTATCCGTAGCCATCGCGCTTGTACTGAACATTGATGCCAGTGAAAAACGTGCCAAGCTTATCAGAGAATACGAGAATCAAACCGATGAAAGTCTGTAAGGATTGTATGGAAAGGAAAGTATATGTCTCTTCAAAAATTAGAAAACTATAGTAATAAAGCAGTCGTCCAAGAAGAAGTCTTGATTCTGACTGAGCTATTAGAAGATATCACAAAAAATATGCTGGCGCCAGAAACCTTTGAAAAGATTATCCAGTTGAAGGAATTATCAACTAGCGAGAATTATCAAGGGCTCAATGACCTAGTGACCAGTCTTTCGAATGAAGAAATGATTTACATTTCACGCTATTTCTCTATCCTTCCACTTTTGATTAATATCTCTGAGGATGTGGATTTGGCCTATGAAATCAATCACCAAAACAATGTGGACCAAGACTATCTAGGAAAACTATCTACAACGATTAAGATGGTAGCTGAAAAAGAAAATGCAGCCGAAATTTTAGAAAAGTTAAATGTCGTTCCTGTCTTGACCGCCCATCCAACGCAAGTACAACGCAAGAGTATGCTGGATTTGACCAACCATATCCATACGCTCTTGCGCAAGTACCGTGATGTCAAACTCGGCTTGATTAATAAAGAAAAATGGCACACAGATCTCCGTCGTTACATTGAAATTATCATGCAAACGGACATGATTCGTGAGAAGAAATTGAAAGTAACCAACGAAATCACCAACGTGATGGAGTACTACCAAAGTTCTTTCCTGAATGCTGTTCCACGTTTGACAGCTGAGTATAAAAAAATGGCAAAAGAACAAGGTATCGATCTCCAACATCCAAAACCGATTACCATGGGGATGTGGATCGGAGGAGACCGTGATGGAAATCCTTTCGTAACAGCGGAAACCCTCAATAAATCAGCCTTGACTCAGTGTGAAGTCATCATGAACTACTATGATGAAAAGATTTATAATCTTTATCGTGAATTTTCACTGTCAACCAGCATCGTGAATGTCAGCGACAAGGTTCGTGAGATGGCGCTGAAGTCACAAGATAACTCCATTTACCGTGAAAAAGAACTCTATCGTCGTGCTCTTTTTGACATTCAAGCTAAGATGCAGGCAACTAAGGCTTATCTCATTGAAGACAAGGAACTTCAGCCTAGATATGCCACTGCAGATGAATTTTATCAAGATTTGTTGGCCATTCGGGACTCTCTCCTTGAAAACAAAGGGGAATACCTGATTTCTGGAGAATTTGTCGAGTTGATGCAAGCTGTCGAAATCTTTGGCTTCTACCTTGCCTCTATTGACATGCGCCAGGATTCTAGCGTTCACGAAGCCTGTGTGGCTGAATTGTTAGCATCAGCTGGTATCAACGATCACTATAGCGATCTGTCTGAAGACGAAAAATGTAGCCTTCTCTTAAAAGAGTTGGAAGAAGATCCTCGTATCCTCTCAGCCACTCATGCTGAAAAGTCAGAACTTCTTGAGAAGGAACTGTCTATCTTTAAAGCTGCCCGCAAGTTGAAGGATAAACTGGGTGAAAATGTCATTCGTCAAACCATTATCTCACATGCAACCAGTGTATCAGATATGCTAGAGCTAGCAATCATGCTCAAGGAAGTAGGCTTGGTTGATTCCCAAAAAGCACGAGTTCAGATTGTTCCCCTCTTTGAAACTATTGAGGACTTAGACCATTCGGAAGAAACCATGAGAAGATATTTCTCTCTTCCTTTGGCTAAAAAATGGATTGCTTCAAAAGACAACTACCAAGAAATCATGCTTGGCTACTCTGATAGTAACAAGGATGGTGGTTACCTGTCCTCATGTTGGACTCTCTACAAGGCGCAACAACAACTAACTGCTATCGGTGATGAATTTGGCGTTAAGGTCACTTTCTTCCACGGTCGTGGTGGTACTGTGGGTCGTGGTGGTGGACCAACTTATGAAGCCATCACATCTCAACCGCTCAAGTCTATTAAGGACCGTATCCGTCTGACTGAGCAAGGAGAAGTCATTGGAAATAAATACGGAAACAAAGACGCTGCTTATTATAACCTTGAAATGTTGGTTTCTGCAGCCATTAACCGCATGATTACCAAGAAGAAGAGTGATATCAATACGTCAAATCGTTACGAAGCTATCATGGATCAAGTAGTGGACCGTAGTTATGATATCTACCGTGATTTGGTCTTTGGAAATGAACATTTCTATGACTATTTCTTTGAATCAAGTCCAATCAAAGCTATTTCAAGCTTCAATATCGGTTCGCGTCCAGCAGCTCGTAAGACCATCACTGAAATTGGTGGTTTGCGTGCCATTCCTTGGGTCTTCTCATGGTCACAAAGCCGTGTCATGTTTCCTGGATGGTATGGAGTAGGATCCAGCTTTAAAGAGTTTATAGATCAAGATCCAAAGAATATCGAGTTCCTTCGTGATATGTACCAAAACTGGCCTTTCTTCCAATCTTTGCTTTCCAATGTGGACATGGTCTTGTCTAAGTCTAATATGAATATTGCTTTTGAATATGCCAAGCTCTGTGAAGACGAAGAAGTACAAGCTATCTACTACACTATTTTAGATGAATGGCAGTTGACTAAGGACGTTATTTTAGCTATCGAAGGTTATGACGAACTCTTGGCAGAAAACTCTTACCTAAAAGACAGTCTAAACTATCGTATGCCTTACTTTAATATCCTTAACTACATCCAGTTGGAGTTGATCAAACGTCAACGTCGCGGAGAATTGTCGGCAGACGAAGAAAAACTGATCCATACAACTATCAACGGAATTGCAACTGGTTTGCGTAATTCAGGCTGATATTCTACAAACTTCCTCTTTTATAAAGGGGAAGTTTTTGAATTGTTTAAAAAATTCTAAAAATAAGCTTGACAAGTAGTTGAAAAATGATATAATTTAAACATTCAGAAAGTAATCTTGCTCATTTTTTAGAGAGTCTGTGGTTGGTGAAAGCAGATAGATGAAATTGATGAAATTGGGCTGAATGTACTTAAGAATTTGAAATCATAAAAATTCGGTGAGCACACCTTATAGTGCAACTCGTTATTGCGAGAAAGAGCGATAGGGATATTCCCTATAATTGAGGTGGCACCGCGCATCGACGTCCTCACACAAGTTTTTTGTGTGAGGACTTTTTCTATAGGGAGGAAAGATATTGGAATTTAAACGATGGCATCGCTTGATGATGTGATTTAACAAGTTAAGGTAAAAGAATTAAGGAGAAAGAATATGAAAAATAAACGTTTGATTGGAATTGTCGCTGGATTAGCAGTATTGGTGGTGGCTAGCTTGATTTATTCATCTATGAACAAGCCAGCAGCTAAAGAAGAGCAAAAGGTTGCTAAGGTTGGTGTCCTTCAATTTGTTAGTCACCCATCCTTGGACTTGATTTACCAAGGGATTCAAGATGGACTAGCTGAAGAAGGCTATAAGGACGACCAAGTAAAAATCGACTTTATGAACTCTGAAGGCGATCAGAGCAAGGTTGCAACCATGAGTAAACAATTGGTGGCAAATGGAAACGATGTTGTTGTTGGGATCGCGACACCAGCGGCTCAAGGACTCGCTAGTGCTACAAAAGACCTACCAGTTATCATGGCGGCTATTACAGACCCAATCGGTGCTAACTTAGTCAAAGATTTGAAAAAACCAGGTGGCAACATTACAGGGGTGTCAGATCATAACCCAGCTGAACAGCAAGTGGAATTGATTAAAACTTTGACACCAAATGTCAAAACAATCGGCGCTCTTTACTCAAGTAGCGAAGATAACTCAAAAACACAGGTAGAAGAATTCAAGGCTTATGCTGAAAAAGCAGGTTTGACAGTCGAAACATTTGCTGTTCCATCAACAAATGAAATTGCTTCAACAGTTAATGTCATGACAAGTAAGGTTGATGCGATTTGGGTTCCAATTGACAACACCATTGCATCAGCATTCTCAACAGTTGTTTCAAGCAACCAAACAGCTAAAAAGCCAATCTACCCAAGTGCTACTGCCATGGTAGAAGCAGGTGGATTAGCATCTGTAGTAGTTGACCAACACGATCTTGGAGTGGCTACTGGTAAAATGATTGCCAAAGTATTGAAAGGTGAAAAACCAGCTGATACGCCAGTTAATGTCTTTTCAACTGGTAAGTCAGTGATTAACAAAAAACTAGCGCAGGAACTTGGTATCACCATTCCTGAGTCCGTTCTAAAAGAAGCAGGACAAGTGATTGAATAAAGATAAAGGAGGAGCTGGACACATCTCCTCCCATTTTTACTAAAGAAAGAAATGAGTGAAAGATTATGATAGTATCCATTATTTCACAGGGGATGGTCTGGGCGATTCTAGGTTTGGGAATCTTTATGACTTTTCGAATTTTGAATTTTCCAGATATGACTACTGAAGGTTCTTTTCCTCTAGGGGGAGCAGTAGCTGTAACCTTGATAACACAGGGAGTCAATCCATTCTTAGCGACCTTAGCTGCAGTAGGAGCGGGCTGTCTAGCTGGAATGGCGACGGGACTCTTATATACCAAAGGAAAAATCCCAACCCTCTTATCAGGGATTCTGGTCATGACTTCCTGCCATTCCATCATGCTCATGATTATGGGGCGTGCCAATCTGGGGCTTCTTGGAACTAAACAAATACAGGATGTCTTGCCTTTCGATTCAGATCTTAACCAACTCCTGACTGGATTAATCTTTGTAGCTCTTGTTATTGGCCTTATGCTCTTTTTCCTTGATACCAAACTAGGTCAGGCCTACATCGCTACAGGTGACAATCCCGATATGGCTCGTAGCTTTGGTATCAATACGGGTCGTATGGAACTTATGGGTTTGGTTCTCTCAAATGGGATTATCGCGCTTGCAGGAGCCTTAATTGCTCAACAAGAAGGATACGCGGATGTTTCTCGAGGAATTGGCGTGATTGTCGTAGGGCTTGCTAGCTTGATTATTGGTGAGGTTTTGTTCAAGAGTTTGACTTTGGCAGAGCGACTCATGACCATCGTTGTAGGGTCTATTGCTTATCAGTTCCTCGTTTGGGGAGTGATTGCTCTTGGGTTTAATACAAGTTATCTTCGTTTGTACAGCGCCTTGATTTTGGCAGTTTGCCTCATGATTCCAACCTTCAAAAGCAAATACCTGAAAGGAGTCAAGTTTAGCAGATGACAGCAATTGTAGAATTAAAAAATGCCACCAAAGTCATCACGAATGGCTTTGACGAGGAAAAAATCATTCTGAATGATGTTTCTCTTGAAATTTTTGAACATGATTTCATTACTATCCTAGGTGGAAATGGAGCAGGGAAGTCAACGCTTTTTAACACTATTGCAGGTACCTTGCCCTTAACAAGTGGAAGTATCCGTATCATGGGCGAGGATGTGACGCATTTTTCACCTGAAAAGCGGGCTAAGTACTTGTCTCGTGTTTTTCAGGATCCTAAGATGGGTACGGCTCCCCGTATGACGGTGGCGGAAAATCTCTTAATTGCCAAGTTTCGTGGTGAGAAGAGAGGACTCCTGCCTAGAAGGCTATCAAGTCATCGGGAAGAGTTTCAGGCTACCATTGAAAAAGTGGGAAATGGGCTTGAGAAACATCTAGATACTCCGATTGAGTTTCTATCAGGTGGTCAACGCCAGGCCTTGAGTCTCTTGATGGCAACCTTGAAGCGACCAGAGTTGCTCTTGTTGGATGAACACACAGCAGCTCTTGACCCAAAAACCAGTGTTGCCTTGATGGAGTTAACAGATGACTTTGTCAGCAAGGATCATCTAACAGCCTTGATGATTACCCACCATATGGAGGATGCACTGAAGTATGGAAACCGTCTGATTGTCATGAAGGAAGGTCGCATCATCCAAGACCTCAATAAAGAAGAAAAAGCTAAGATGAAAATTTCAGACTACTATCAATTATTTGAATAGATGAGTGAAGTAATCATCAAAAAATAGTGAAAATTAACTTAGAAACATGGAAGTGTTTCTGAGTTTTTTATCACCTCTTTCTATCTAGAAAAATAAGGCAAAGAGAATTACGGAAAGCGTATGAAATGGTTTACTTTTTTTCAGAAATAAGCTATACTAGTTTACGTGAAACTATGATAAGATGGAGGTATTGTGTATGGTTGACAAGCAAGTCATTGAAGAAATCAAAAACAATGCCAACATTGTGGAAGTCATAGGTGATGTGATTTCTTTACAAAAGGCTGGACGGAACTATTTAGGGCTCTGTCCTTTTCATGGTGAAAAGACCCCTTCTTTCAACGTTGTGGAAGACAAGCAGTTTTATCACTGTTTTGGCTGTGGTCGTTCAGGAGATGTCTTTAAGTTTATCGAAGAATACCAAGGTGTGTCCTTCATGGAAGCCGTTCAGCTCTTAGGAGAGCGCGTCGGTATTCAACTAGCTACGCCGGTACAGTCTCGTCCCCAACAAACTTCCCCTCATCAAGCTCTATACGATATGCATGAAGAAGCTGCCCGTTTTTACCATGCCATCCTCATGACGACAAAGATGGGAGAAGAAGCAAGGGCTTATCTCTACAAACGCGGATTGACAGATGATGTTCTGAAGCACTTCCAGATTGGACTAGCTCCAGCAGAGAGAACTTATCTCTATCAACGTTTGGCTGACAAGTTTGAGGAAAAGGATTTATTGGATTCGGGCTTGTTTTATCTGTCAGATGGTAATCAATTTTATGATACTTTTTTTGGACGAATCATCTTTCCTTTGACCAATGACAAGGGGCAGGTTATTGCATTTTCAGGTCGTATCTGGCAAGAAACGGATAGTCAGACTGCCAAATATAAAAATAGCCGCTCGACTGCAATTTTTAACAAGAGCTACGAATTGTATCATCTGGACAAGGCAAAAAAGGGAACAGGTAAGATTACAGAGCTCTATCTGATGGAAGGCTTCATGGATGTGATTGCAGCCTACCGTGCTGGTATAGAAAATGCTGTAGCTTCCATGGGAACAGCCTTAAGCAAGGAGCATGTTGATCACCTCAGACGCTTTACCAAAAAAATTGTTCTCAGCTACGATGGCGACAAGGCAGGGCAGACAGCAACAGCCAAGGCTCTAGAGGAGTTAAAAGACTTCTCAGTTGAGGTTGTTCGAGTACCTGATGCCATGGACCCAGATGAGTATTTGCAAAAGAATTCTGCTGAAGACCTGGCTTACCTTTTAACCAAGACTCGGATTAGTCCCATAGAGTTCTATATTCACCAGCTCAAGCCGGAAAATAGTGATAACTTACAGGCGCAAATCGAGTTCATTGAAAAGATTGCCCCCCTAATCGCCAAAGAAAAGTCTATCACTGCCCAGAATTCTTATATCCACATTCTGGCGGATAATCTACCTTCTTTTGATTACCAGCAGGTGGAGCAGATTGTAAATGAAAGTCGCATTGTTCAAAGGCAGGAAAGAGTCAAAGAGGAGCAACCTCCAGCAGCGATTAGTTTACCTGTAACGCGGCAACTGACAGCAGTCATGAGAGCAGAGGCTCATCTCCTTTATAGGATGGCTGAGAATCCAGTTGTTCTAAATGACTACCGATTAAGAGAAGATTTTTTCTTTGATACCCCAGAATTTCAAATTCTTTACGAATTATTAAGTGCAGAGGGAGAAATCGGATCAGAGGAACTGTCTCATCAGACTCCTGAGGTTGAAAATGCCTGGTACCACGTGCTTAGCTTGGATTTGCCAGCTGAGATGTCGCCTCAAGAGCTAGCGGAAGTCGAAGCGACTCGTAACCGTGCCCTCCTCAGCAAGGACAATTTAAGGATTAAAAAGAAAGTGCAGGAAGCTAGTCATGTAGGAGATACAGACACAGCCTTGGAAGAATTGCAACGATTGATTTCCCAAAAGAGAAGAATGGAGTAATAATGGCAACAAAACAAAAAGAAGTAACCACATTTGATGTGCAAGTAGCAGACTTTATCCGTAACCACAAAAAAACAGGAACAGCAACAGATGACGAAATCAATTCAAGTCTGGTTATTCCGTTTGCCCTTGATGCAGAAGGCATTGAAGACCTTTTGCAACGGATTCAGGATGCTGGAATTTCTATCACAGATAACGAAGGAAATCCAAGCGCGCGTGTTCTTAGTGCAGAAGAAGAACCAGAACTCAGTGATGAGGACTTGATTGGCTCAACTTCTGCCAAGGTTAATGACCCAGTCCGTATGTATTTGAAGGAAATCGGGGTTGTTCCTCTCTTGACTAACGAAGAGGAAAAAGAATTGGCCTTAGCAGTTGAGGCTGGTGATATTGAAGCCAAACAACGTCTTGCAGAAGCCAACCTTCGTTTGGTGGTTTCGATTGCTAAGCGCTACGTAGGGCGTGGCATGCAGTTTCTTGACTTGATCCAAGAAGGAAACATGGGCTTGATGAAGGCTGTTGACAAGTTTGACTATTCAAAAGGATTCAAGTTTTCAACTTACGCAACTTGGTGGATTCGTCAGGCGATTACCCGTGCCATCGCTGACCAAGCCCGTACTATTCGTATCCCTGTCCACATGGTAGAAACCATTAACAAGCTTGTCCGTGAACAGCGGAATCTCCTTCAAGAATTGGGACAAGATCCAACTCCTGAACAAATCGCTGAGCGTATGGATATGACACCTGACAAGGTCCGCGAAATCTTGAAAATTGCTCAAGAACCAGTATCACTTGAAACACCGATTGGTGAAGAGGACGATAGCCATCTTGGGGACTTTATCGAAGACGAAGTAATTGAAAATCCAGTAGACTACACAACTCGAATCGTTTTGCGCGAGCAGTTGGATGAAGTTTTGGATACTCTCACAGACCGTGAAGAAAACGTTCTGCGCCTTCGTTTCGGGCTAGATGATGGGAAAATGCGTACCCTTGAAGATGTTGGTAAAGTCTTTAACGTGACTCGTGAGCGTATCCGTCAGATTGAGGCCAAGGCTTTGAGAAAATTGCGCCAACCAAGTCGCAGCAAACCCCTTCGTGATTTTATTGAAGACTGAGAGTGAGGAATAACATGGCTTATACAGAAGAGCAAATTGAAACGATCAAAACACGCATTTTAAATGCTTTGGAAGAAGTCATCGACCCTGAGTTGGGGATTGATATTGTCAACCTAGGTTTGATTTATGAAATTCGTTTTGATGGTGAAACAGGTCATACTGAAATTGATATGACCTTGACAACTATGGGCTGCCCACTGGCTGACCTTTTGACAGACCAGATACATGATGCGATGACAGATGTGCCTGAGGTAACCAATACCGAAGTTAAATTGGTCTGGTATCCAGCTTGGACAGTTGAAAAAATGAGCCGATACGCGCGTATCGCCCTAGGAATTAAATAAAGACTAAAAAAATGAGAGAGACGATTGGAAAATAGGATAATTTTATCCTTTTTCCAATCGTCTCTTCTTTCTTTTGCTGATTTTCTGGAAATAAAATGGTATAATGAAAGGTATGGAAAACGAAAAATTGCGTATTAATATGCTAAGCTCAAGTGAAAAAGTAGCTGGTCAAGGAGTGTCAGGAGCTTATAGAGAATTGGTTAGTCTCCTTCACCGTGATGCCAAAGACCAGTTGATTGTTACAGAGAATCTTCCTGTAGAAGCGGATGTAACTCACTTTCATACCATTGATTTCCCCTATTATTTATCTACTTTCCAAAAGAAACGCTCTGGGAGAAAAATTGGCTATGTGCATTTTTTGCCTGATACGCTTGAGGGGAGTTTGAAGATTCCATTTTTCCTAAAAGGAATTGTCAAACGTTATGTTTTTTCCTTTTACAACCGAATGGAACACTTAGTGGTGGTCAATCCCATGTTTATCGAGGATTTAGTGGCTGCTGGTATTTCGCGTGAAAAAGTAACTTATATTCCAAATTTTGTAAACAAAGAAAAATGGCATCCATTACCAGCTGAACAGGTTGCACAACTCCGGAAGGAAATGGATCTTGCGGAAGATCAGTTTGTCGTTATCGGTGCGGGTCAAGTTCAGAAACGTAAAGGGATTGATGATTTTATCCGTCTTGCTGAGGAGTTGCCAGAAATTACCTTTATCTGGGCAGGTGGTTTTTCATTTGGTGGGATGACAGATGGTTATGAACGCTACAAGAAGATAATGGACAATCCACCTGAAAATCTTATTTTCCCTGGAATTGTGTCACCCGAACGGATGCGGGAACTTTACGCTATGGCGGATCTGTTCTTGCTACCAAGTTACAATGAATTATTCCCTATGACCATCTTAGAGGCCGCTAGTTGCGAGGCTCCTATTATGTTAAGAGATTTGGATCTGTATAAGGTTATTCTTGATGGGAATTATCGTGCTACAAGTGATGTTTCCGAGATGAGAGAAGCAATCCTAGAATACAAGAATGACCCTGAAGCTTTAAAGGACTTGAAAGAAAAAGCTCGTGAGATCTCCAAAGAGTACTCTGAGGAGCATTTGTTGGAAATCTGGTTAAAATTTTATCGAGAACAGGCTGCTTTGGGCAAAAAGTGAGGTAATTTATGCGAATTGGTTTATTTACAGATACCTATTTCCCTCAGGTTTCCGGGGTCGCGACTAGTATTCGGACTTTGAAAACTGAGCTTGAAAAGCAGGGGCATGCAGTTTTTATCTTTACAACGACTGATAAAGACGTAAACCGATACGAGGATTGGCAAATTATTCGCATTCCGAGTGTCCCTTTCTTTGCGTTTAAGGATCGACGATTTGCCTATCGAGGTTTTACAAAGGCGCTTGAAATTGCCAAGCAGTATCAACTCGACATCATTCATACCCAGACAGAATTTTCACTTGGTTTGTTAGGGATTTGGATTGCGAGAGAATTGAAAATTCCAGTTATTCATACCTACCATACCCAGTATGAAGACTATGTGCATTACATTGCTAAGGGCATGCTAATTCGTCCGAGTATGGTAAAATATTTGGTGCGTGGCTTCCTTCATGATGTAGATGGTGTGATTTGCCCTAGTGAGATTGTTCGTGACCTTTTATCTAAATACAAAGTCAAGGTTGAAAAGCGTGTCATCCCAACTGGAATTGAGCTTGCTAAGTTTGAACGACCTGAGATCAAAGAGGAAAACTTACTAGAGCTTCGCTCGAAGTTAGGTATTCAGGAAGGCGAGAAAATGCTGCTGAGCCTTTCGCGTATTTCTTATGAGAAAAATATCCAAGCAGTTTTAGCTGCCTTTGAACAGGTTTTGAAAGAAGAAGACAAGGTGAAGTTGGTTGTTGCTGGAGATGGACCTTATCTGGACAGTCTGAAAGAACAAGCACGGAAATTAAACATACAAAAACATGTGATTTTTACAGGTATGATTGCTCCAAGTGAGACAGCCTTGTACTATAAAGCAGCTGATTTCTTTATTTCAGCCTCTACGAGTGAAACTCAAGGCTTAACCTATCTAGAAAGTCTAGCCAGTGGAACACCTGTTATCGCTCATGGCAACCCCTATCTTGAAAATCTGATCAATGATAAAATGTTTGGTACCCTTTACTATGGAGAACGAGAGCTTGCGGGCGCTATCCTTGAAGCATTGATCGCTACTCCTGATATGTCTGAACAAAAGTTGGCGGATAAGTTGTACGAGATTTCGGCTGAAAATTTTGGGAAACGAGTTCATGAGTTTTACCTTGATGCCATTATCTCAAATAACTTTGAACATGAGCTACATGATGGACAACCTGTCACTCAGCGCTTTTTAAAAACGATTCTCTATCTACCTCAACAGGCTGTTACAAGCCCAGTAAAAGAATCCAAGCGTATTTTAAGAGCGTCTCGAAAACAATTGTCTAGCATCAAAGATTATTGGAGAGACGAATTCAAATAATAGAATAAGAGGAAGAAAAAATGAAAAAATTAATGAGAAGCGGGAAAGATCAAAAAATTGGTGGAGTATGCGCAGGAGTTGCTCATTATTTTGATATCGATCCAACAATTGTTCGTGTCATTTGGGCTGTTCTTGCATTTTGTTATGGGACAGGAGTCCTTGCTTATATCATTTTATGGTTGATTGCACCAGTTTCAACAGAATATTAAATTAAAATTATATAGAAAAAGGAGAAGTTATGGCTTTTGGAGATAACGGAAAACGTAAAAAAACTTTGTTTGAAAAGGTGACACTTGTTGTCGTGCTCATCATGTTGTTTGTAACCCTTGCTGGTATCTTTGCAACTGCGCTTGGAGCTTTCAGCAGATTCTAACCAAGCTACGAGGATAGAAACAATAACTAATGACTGGGTTCTCCCCAGCCTTTTTAAAGTGAGAAGAAAATATGAGTATGTTTTTAGATACAGCCAAGATTAAGGTTAAGGCTGGTAATGGTGGCGATGGCATGGTTGCCTTTCGCCGTGAAAAATATGTCCCTAATGGCGGTCCTTGGGGTGGTGATGGTGGACGAGGAGGTAACGTTGTTTTCGTGGTAGACGAAGGTTTGCGTACCTTGATGGATTTCCGCTATAACCGTCATTTCAAGGCTGATTCCGGTGAAAAAGGAATGACCAAAGGAATGCACGGTCGTGGTGCAGAAGATCTTCGTGTTCGAGTACCACAGGGGACTACTGTACGTGATGCAGAAACTGGCAAAGTAATTACAGACTTGATTGAACATGGTCAAGAATTTATCGTGGCTCATGGCGGTCGAGGTGGTCGTGGAAACATCCGTTTTGCCACTCCCAAAAATCCTGCACCTGAAATCTCTGAGAATGGAGAGCCGGGTCAGGAACGTGAGTTGCAACTGGAATTGAAGATTCTAGCAGATGTTGGTCTAGTTGGTTTTCCATCAGTTGGGAAGTCAACTTTACTCAGTGTCATCACTTCAGCTAAACCTAAAATCGGTGCTTACCACTTTACGACCATTGTGCCTAATCTAGGGATGGTTCGTACGCAGTCAGGTGAATCTTTTGCAGTAGCAGATCTTCCAGGTTTGATTGAAGGGGCTAGTCAAGGGGTTGGTCTTGGAACCCAGTTTCTTCGTCATATCGAACGTACTCGAGTTATTCTCCATGTCATCGATATGTCAGCTAGCGAAGGACGTGATCCTTATGAGGATTACCTTGCTATCAATAAGGAATTAGAATCCTATAACCTTCGTCTCATGGAACGTCCACAGATTATCGTGGCCAACAAGATGGATATGCCTGAAAGTCAGGAAAATCTTAAAACTTTCAAGGAAAAGTTAGCAGCAAACTACGACGAGTTTGAGGAACTTCCAGCCATCTTCCCAATTTCTGGATTGACCAAGCAAGGCTTGGCGACTCTTTTGGACGCGACAGCCGAGTTGTTAGACAAGACTCCAGAATTCCCGATTTATGATGAATCCGATATGGAAGAAGAGGCTTACTATGGCTTTGACGAGGAAGAAAAAGCCTTTGAGATTAGTCGTGATGATGATGCGACATGGGTACTTTCTGGTGAAAAACTCATGAAACTCTTTAACATGACCAACTTTGACCGTGACGAATCGGTCATGAAGTTTGCCCGTCAGCTTCGTGGTATGGGGGTTGATGAAGCCCTTCGTGCGCGTGGAGCCAAAGATGGCGATTTGGTCCGAATTGGTAAATTTGAATTTGAATTTGTAGACTAGGAGATTGATATGGGAGATAAACCGATATCATTCCGAGATGCAGATGGAAATTTTGTTTCTGCAGCAGATGTGTGGAATGAAAAGAAACTAGAAGAATTGTTTAATCGTCTAAATCCTAAACGTGCTCTTCGATTGGCGCGTACAAAGAAAGAAGAAACACAGTCAAAGAAATAAAACAAATCCCGTGATCTTTTGATCACGGGATTTGTTTTATTCACTAAAGAAAAATGGTGGCGCATATTTTTTAAGACTCTCAAAACAAGCCTGCGCTTTTGTAGCATCTTCACAGATAATCATGCAGACATCGTCTCCACAAAGGGTTGCAACGACATCTGGAAAAGCCAAGGAATCAATTACAGATCCAAATGATTGGGCTAAACCGGGTAAAGTTTTCAAAATAACTTGGTGTTGCACCGGACGCAACATAACAAGAGCATCTTCCATATAATTTTCAAGACGTTTTTCCCATTTGGAGATAGAGCCTGTATTTAGCACATAGTAAGAATTATCCTCTTCGCGCACTTTTGAAAGGTTCATGGTTTTGATATCGCGTGATAGAGTAGCCTGAGTCACTTGGATATCATTTTCCGCTAATAAGGCTTGTAATTCAGCTTGTGTATGGATTTTGTTTTTTGAAACGAGGGCGCGGATAAGTTGGTGTCTGTGTTCTGATTTGTTCATAAAGTAAGTACTCCTTTTACAAGGTACAGTAGCGTGGACTGAACGATAACGTCAGTCGGGTGGTAGGCGGTATTGTCACGTATGATGATTTCACAGTCAGTAGGATAAAGAACTAGATGGAGAGATTCTCCTTCTTTTAACTTGTCACTAGTTGCGTGCAGATAAACTGGGTAGCAATCCGTTCATCTACATTGATGTTCTTTAATGACAGTGAATCATTCAATTTGGGTAGCTTTTTGTCACGGCGTTTTGTGAATTTACTCTAAATGTTAATTCACAGAGATTTCCAACATGTGGTGTAGTAGCGTGTATGATAAATGGTTACACATGTTGGTTAGAGGGAGTATCTTTTGTCCAAGTTCTATCTAGGGGCTTCTAAAATGCTTTTAGATGAACTGGATTTGATACGAAGTTTATGTTTGATTCGACTGTTCAAGTGGAAAACTTTGGTTATAGGTAGTTCAATGGTCAAATTCATTGACTTTTCCTTTGAATACTTCCATATTGAAAGTCAGGTAGATTATACCTTTTGACAAGGTAGGATAAGACTAGACTGTGCTAAATCAACAGTCAACTGATAGTCTGTATTATCTCGAATTGTAATCTCAAAGTCTGTTGTATAGAGAACCAAACGGAGAGTATCTCCTTTTTTAAGTTTGTAGATAGTTGGTTGAAGCTCTAGCTTGAAGTCCATCCATTCATTTGGTTGGATTTCTTCAATCGTCAAGAGATCGGTTCGATTTTGAAGATTAAGGTAGCCTTTGGTGATGACACGTTGGCCACTCGGGTTGAATGGTAGTTCACAGAGATTTTCTAACATATGGTAACGACCATTATCGATGGTTCTAGCACTTAAAACAGCTGGATAAGGCTGCAGATATTTCTTTTGTCCAAGTTCTAGCAGTTGGGCTGATAATAAGCCCTTGTTTGTACTCGATTTGACACGAAGTTTCAGCTCCACTCGCCCATTTAAGTGAATGTCTTGACTTACTGGAAGGTCAATGGTGATCTGATTGGCTTTTCCTTGATAAAGTTCAGTGTTGAAGGTCTGGTAAGTCTTACCATAACGATCAAAATCTTTTTGATCATACTGGTTTTGAATCACTTTTTCCTCATTACCGAGAGAGAAGGTATGCAGTTCATCCTGTTTGCCAAAGTTATCAAGACCTTGCCAGCTTTGCGGTACGGTATTATCCTGCCAGATGACAGTCGGAAGTTGATAGCTTGAGTCAAGTCCTAACAGTTTCTTACTTAACAAGGCATTCATGGACTCGCGGAAGTCGATCGACTGCCAGTTGTTCATATAGACATGGGCACCATGATGGAAAAAGAGGTGCTTATTGATATGGCTAGGAAGGGCATGAAACATTTGGTAAACATGAAGAGGTTTGACGTTCCAATCCTGGGAACCATGCGTAAAGACGACCTCAGCTTGAACCTTGTGAGCATTGAGCAGATAGTTGCGGTCATGCCAAAACTGATTGTAGTCACCAGTCTTGCGATCGAGTTTCTCTTTAACTTTCTCTAAATCTGCTTGATGAGCTTCATTGCCACGAACATAGTCACCAGCTTGGAGGTTGCGGGAGTAGGTCAATTCAGCAAGTGAGTCAAAATCCTCACCTGGATAGCCACCTGGGCTAGTCACTAGACCGTTTTCTCGATAGTAGTTGTACCAAGAGGAAATACCTGCTTCTGCAATGATGACTTCTAAGCCATCAACACCAGTGGTGGCGAGACCATTGGACATGGTACCTAGATAGGAAATACCTGTTGTTGCGACTTTGCCGTTTGACCAGTCAGCCTTGATTTGGCGCTTGCGCGTGTGGTCCGTGAAAGCACGACAACGACCATTGAGCCAATCAATGACATTTTTATAAGCTTCAATCTGCTGGTAGTCCCCATTGGTCATGAGCCCTTGGGAATCCTTGGTACCAACACCCGACACATAGAGATTGGCAAATCCACGTGGGAGGAAGTAGTCATTTAGAGTATATGAGCTATTGATATGAGATAGCTTTTCTTCAGCTTCTGAGACGACTTCTGCTTGACCATGAGGTTCGACTAAATTCAGCTTAGGTTCCTCAAGTTCAATGGTGTGGGGCGGTTTGACCTCAAGCTCTCCCTCCATTTTGTAGAGAGCCTTGTCACTGGCTTTGTCGTTAGTCCCTTGGTGATAAGGGCTGGCAGTCATAAGAGCAGGTACTTGACCATCATAACGCGGGCGAATAATGCTGACCTTGACTAAGTCAGGGAGTCCGTCTTTATCAGTATCCACACGACTCTCGACATACACGACTTCACGAATGACATCATGAGTAGAGAAGGTTGCTAAGCTCTTACCGTTAAAGTAGTGGTAGTGATTGTCTTCTGAAATGAGTCCATCACTAACAAGCTGATCGATAAGCGTATTTCCTTTTTTCGTTCGCGTATTGAGCAATTGATAAAGATTTTCAATGAGATCTCCATAAACAATAGGAAAAGCAGTTTCTTTACGAAACTGTTCGGCATCCTCAAAGTCAACAAGATAGCTAAATCCTAAAAGTTGAAAAACTACTGTGTAGAAAATCTCTGCAGTTAACTCACGGTCTGACTGGAAAAAGGTTACTAAATCTGTTTCTTTATTCGCAGCCAAAGTCGACAAGGCATAATCCGTGTTAGAATAAGTGAAAAAACTCCAACGAATGAAATCTTCAAACTGTCTTTTTAAGGACAGTTGGGGTGACAGCTTTAGACCAAGACCTTCTAATTCCTCAAATCGTTGAGAACTAGTGGTTGGTTGATAGCTGAATTGATTAAAACGCATGTTTCTCTCCTTTGAAAACAAACTAAATTTATTATATCAAAAAAGAGGGAAAAATGGAATAAATAAACTTAAATGAAATAAATTTCTTAAACCAGCATATCTATTTGGTAAGTTATTATAAAATACTGAATAAATACTATAGAAGTAAGCCTTTTTCTAGAGATTTTTATATGTAAAACTGCATATAACTCCTATCTTTATTATTCTTCGTTTGGTATAAATATATCTAAATTTACATTAAAAACTATTATATAATATTAATTTTTGTTTCCTTCCTTTGAAAAATGAAGAATTTAACAGTAAGAAGAGAAGAAGTTTGTAACTGATGATATTGAAAAGAAAGTGCAGAGTTGCTTCAATATCCAGCTTAAAATGGTATAATAGTAGTAAAACGAAAGCAAGGAGGAGAAGTAATGATTGCACAGCTCGACACCAAGACTGTTTATAGTTTTATGGAAAGTGTGGTTTCGATTGAAAAATATGTACAAATGGCTAAAGAATACGGCTATTCTCACCTTGCTATCATGGATGTGGATAATCTCTATGGAGCCTATCATTTTCTAGAAGCAACTCGTAAGCATGGCATTCGACCTTTAATTGGTCTAGAAATGACCTTGGTCAAAGATGAGGAAAATCTCTCTCTTCGTTTTCTAGCCCTATCCACTAAAGGTTATCAAGAGTTGATGAAGTTATCCACTTTAAAAATGACTGGACGGAAAAAATGGTCTGACTTCACCTCCCACCTCGAAGATGTGGCCATTATTGTTCCCTATTTTAATGGGGTCGAACAGTTGGATTTGGGGGTTGATTTTTTTATCGGTGTTAGTCCAGATACTCCTCAAGAAGTCTTTATCAGACCCATTCTTCCACTCTATCAAGTCAACTCTTTTGAAAAAGAAGACCTACAGGTTTTACAAATCTTGTCAGCAGTCAAGGACAATGTCAGTCTGAGAGAAGTGGATCTGCATTCACAACAAGGGATTTTTTTTCCTGCCTCAGACTTGGAAGCACGGTTTAAAAATCGCTTCCCTCAGGCGCTTGCCAATCTCCAAGGTTTGATAGAGAATGTAAGCTATCAAATCGACCCAAGTTTAAAACTTCCTCGCTTTAACCCTGAAAGACCAGCAGTAGAAGAACTTCGAGAGAGGGCTGAGCAAGGTTTGAGTGAAAAGGGGTTGGCCTCAGCTATTTATCATGAGCGACTTAATGAGGAATTAGCTGTGATTCATGATATGGGCTTTGACGACTATTTCCTTGTAGTTTGGGATTTGCTCCGTTTTGGACGTTCCCAAGGCTACTATATGGGAATGGGGCGTGGTTCTGCAGTTGGTAGTCTGGTGGCTTACTCACTTGATATCACAGGGATTGATCCGGTTGAAAAGAACCTGATTTTCGAGCGCTTTTTAAATCGTGAGCGTTACACCATGCCTGATATCGATATCGACATTCCTGACCTCTATAGACCAGAGTTCATTCGCTATGTTCGTGATCGGTATGGAAGTCAACATGTGGCGCAGATTGTTACTTATTCGACCTTTGGAGCAAAACAGGCAATTCGTGATGTTTTCAAACGTTATGGTGTCCCTGAGTACGAATTAACAAATATTACGAAAAAAATCAGTTTCCGAGATACGCTAACGACAGCCTATGAAAAGAATTTACAGTTTAGGCAGATCATCAATAGTAAGATTGAATATCAAAAAGCTTTTGAGATTGCTCGAAAGATTGAAGGGTATCCTCGTCAGACCTCTATCCATGCAGCTGGGGTCGTTATGAGTGACCAAGACTTGACGGACTACATTCCTCTAAAATATGGTGAGGATATGCTCATCACTCAGTATGATGCTCATGGTGTTGAAGCCAATGGACTTCTAAAAATGGATTTCCTCGGTTTACGTAACCTGACTTTTGTCCAAAAAATGCAGGAATTGCTTGCGGAGTCAGAGGGTGTTCATCTAAAAATCGAAGAGATTGATTTGGAAGACAAAGAAACTCTGGCCCTCTTTGCTGCTGGAAATACCAAGGGGATTTTCCAATTTGAACAACCTGGCGCCATTCGGCTCTTGAAACGAGTTCAGCCGCAAGTCTTTGAAGAGGTAGTAGCAACGACATCCCTCAATAGACCGGGGGCAAGTGATTATATTGATAATTTTGTCGCTCGTAAGCATGGTAAAGAAAAGGTGACGGTGTTAGACCCTGCCTTAGAAGACATCCTTTCATCAACCTACGGTATTATGCTCTATCAAGAGCAGGTTATGCAGGTAGCTCAACGCTTTGGAGGATTCAGTCTTGGTAAAGCCGACATTCTCAGACGTGCCATGGGTAAGAAAAATGCCAAAGAGATGCATCTGATGAAGGAAGATTTTATCACAGGAGCTATGAAATTGGGGCATACAGAAGAAAAGGCCAACCAAGTTTTTGCAGTGATGGAAAAGTTTGCAGGCTATGGATTTAACCGATCCCACGCTTATGCCTACTCAGCACTGGCATTCCAACTAGCTTATTTCAAGACACACTATCCTGCTATTTTCTTTCAAGTTATGTTGAACTATTCTAGCAGTGATTACATTGTAGATGCATTGCAGATGGGCTTTGAAGTAGCTCCCTTAGCAATCAACAGCATTCCCTATCATGATAAAATTGCTAAGAAGAAAATCTATCTTGGTCTAAAAGCCATTAAGGGAATGCCAAGAGATTTGTCTTACTGGATTATTGAAAATCGTCCTTTCTCAAGCATTGAAGATTTTGTCACACGTCTTCCCAAGAATTACAAGAAATTGTCGCTTTTGACGCCTTTGGTTGAACTAGGACTTTTTGATGAATTTGACAAGAATCGCCAGAAAATCTTAGTGAACCTACCAAACTTATTTGTCTTTGTTGAGGAGTTAGGTGGACTCTTTGCGGATACAAATTATAGTTGGACTGAAGCTGATGATTTTACTGAGGCAGAGAAATTTTACAAAGAGCAGGAACTGATTGGGGTAGGTATCAGTCCCCATCCTCTCCAAACTCTTGCCAAACAAGCCCTATATCCGACCACTCCAATCACTAATCTAACCGAGGGAGCTCAAGCCACTCTCCTAGTTGAAGTGCAAAAGATTAAAGTGATTCGAACCAAGAAAGGCGAGAGTATGGCTTTTCTACAGGTTCATGATAGTAAGTCTCGGATGGATGTAACTGTATTTTCAGACCAATATAGAAAATTTGCTTCCAATTTATCCGAAGGGAAATTTTACTACATCAATGGCAAAGTTCAATCTCGAGATGGTCGTCTGCAAATGATTGCACAAGATTTGAAAGAAGCAGTGGCGGAACGATTCTGGATTCAAGTTAAAAATCATGAAAATGATAAAGAGATTTCAAATATCCTAGAACAATACAAAGGCCCAATCCCTGTCATTATCAGGTATGAAGAGGAACAAAAAACAGTTGTTTCTACTCAACATTTTGTAAGAAAAGATTCTGCTCTAGAGGAAAAATTAGAGGGAATTGCTATGAAAACGATTTATCGCTAAAAATACGGAAAATAGAAGAATTTTCGATTTAAATGTGGTATAATCAGTAAGAATGTTAAAAGAAAAAGGAGCATAAACCAAATGAAACGTATTGCTGTTTTGACCAGTGGTGGAGACGCCCCTGGTATGAATGCTGCCATCCGTGCAGTAGTTCGCCAAGCAATCTCAGAAGGAATGGAAGTTTTTGGTATCTATGATGGGTACGCTGGTATGGTTGCCGGTGAAATTTATCCACTTGATGCTGCTTCAGTAGGAGACATCATTTCTCGTGGTGGTACTTTCCTTCACTCTGCTCGTTACCCTGAGTTTGCACAACTTGAAGGCCAACTTAAAGGGATTGAGCAATTGAAAAAACACGGTATCGAAGGAGTCGTAGTTATCGGTGGAGACGGTTCTTATCACGGAGCTATGCGCTTGACGGAACATGGGTTCCCTGCTATTGGACTTCCAGGTACAATCGATAACGATATCGTAGGGACTGACTTTACAATCGGATTTGATACTGCAGTTACGACTGCAATGGATGCGATTGATAAGATTCGTGATACATCATCAAGTCACCGTCGTACTTTCGTTGTTGAAGTAATGGGACGTAACGCTGGTGATATCGCTCTTTGGGCTGGTATCGCAACTGGTGCTGATGAAATTATCATCCCTGAAGAAGGCTTCAAGATGGAAGATATCGTAGCTAGTATCAAAGCTGGTTATGAGCACGGTAAAAAACACAACATTATCGTTTTGGCAGAAGGTGTTATGTCAGCAGCTGAATTTGGTCAAAAACTAAAAGAAGCAGGAGACACTAGTGACCTTCGTGTAACAGAACTTGGTCACATCCAACGTGGTGGATCACCAACTGCGCGTGACCGTGTATTGGCATCACGCATGGGGGCACACGCTGTTAAACTCCTTAAACAAGGAATCGGTGGTGTCGCTGTTGGTATCCGTAACGAAAAAATGGTTGAGAATCCAATCCTTGGTACAGCAGAAGAAGGAGCTTTGTTTAGCTTAACAGCTGATGGTAAGATCGTTGTTAACAACCCTCATAAAGCTGATCTTGAACTTTCTGATTTGAACAAGAGCTTGTCCTAATCAACTTTCATTAATTTGGTAACATGACCATAAAAGGTCGAATTATATAAAGGAGTCACAAAAATCATGAACAAACGTGTAAAAATCGTTGCAACTTTAGGTCCTGCGGTTGAAATCCGTGGTGGTAAAAAATTCGGTGAAGACGGATACTGGGGTGAAAAACTTGACGTTGAAGCTTCAGCAAAAAACATTGCTAAATTGATTGAAGCGGGAGCTAACACTTTCCGTTTCAACTTCTCACACGGTGACCACCAAGAACAAGGTGAACGTATGGCAACTGTTAAACTTGCAGAAAAACTTGCAGGTAAAAAAGTTGGTTTCCTTCTTGATACTAAAGGACCAGAAATCCGTACTGAATTGTTCGAAGGTGAAGCTAAAGAGTACTCATATAAAACTGGTGAAAAAATCCGTGTTGCAACTAAACAAGGAATCAAATCAACTCGTGAAGTGATTGCTTTGAACGTTGCTGGTGCTCTTGACATCTATGATGACGTTGAAGTTGGTCGCCAAGTATTGGTTGACGATGGTAAACTTGGTCTTCGCGTTGTAGAAAAAGACGATGCAACTCGTGAATTTGTAGTTGAAGTGGAAAATGACGGTGTTATCGCTAAACAAAAAGGTGTAAACATCCCTAACACTAAAATTCCTTTCCCAGCTCTTGCTGAACGTGATAACGATGATATCCGCTTTGGTCTTGAACAAGGTATTAACTTCATCGCGATTTCATTCGTCCGTACTGCAAAAGACGTTAACGAAGTTCGTGCAATCTGTGAAGAAACTGGTAATGGTCACGTTCAATTGTTTGCGAAAATCGAAAACCAACAAGGTATTGACAACTTGGATGAAATCATTGAAGCTGCTGACGGTATCATGATCGCCCGTGGTGACATGGGTATTGAAGTACCATTCGAAATGGTTCCAGTTTACCAAAAAATGATTATTACAAAAGTAAATGCAGCTGGTAAAGTCGCTATCACAGCAACAAACATGCTTGAAACTATGACTGAAAAACCACGTGCAACGCGTTCAGAAGTATCAGATGTGTTTAACGCTGTTATCGACGGAACCGACGCTACAATGCTTTCAGGTGAGTCTGCAAATGGTAAATATCCACTTGAGTCTGTTCGTACAATGGCAACAATTGACAAGAATGCTCAAACTCTTTTAAAAGAATACGGTCGCTTGTCATCTGTTAACTTGTCACGTAATTCTAAGACTGAGGTTATGGCTTCAGCTGTTAAGGATGCGACAAATTCTATGAATATCAAGTTGGTGGTTACTCTTACTAAGACAGGTCACACTGCTCGTTTGATTTCTAAATACCGTCCAGATGCTGATATCTTGGCAATCACTTTCGATGAATTGACTGAGCGTGGTTTGATGCTTAACTGGGGAGTTATTCCAGTAACCACTGATCGCCCATCAAACACTGATGATATGTTTGATCTCGCTGAAAGAATTGCAGTTGAGCAAGGTTTGGTAGAATCTGGTGATGATATTGTTATCGTTGCAGGTGTACCACTTGGCGAAGCTGTTCGTACAAACACAATGCGTATCCGTACAGTACGTTAATCTAACATTAAGACTTATCATTTCAAGCTGAACAGCTTGAATGATAGGTCTTTTTTTATCAAAATGGAATGGTATTTAGTAAATAGGAATGGGAAAAAACTGAAAATTATGATATAATAGAACGAAAAGACCTTTTTAGTAAATTTTGAAAGAGTAAAACATGAGAAAAATTGTCATCAATGGTGGACGTCCATTGCAAGGTGAGATCACCATTAGTGGTGCTAAAAATAGTGTTGTAGCGCTTATTCCAGCTATTATCTTATCAGATGATATTGTCACTTTAGATTGTGTTCCAGATATTTCAGACGTTGCTAGTCTTGTCGAAATCATGGAAATTATGGGGGCGACTGTTAAGCGTTATGATGATGTCTTGGAGATTGATCCAAGAGGTGTTCAAAACATTCCAATGCCTTATGGTAAGATTAATAGCTTGCGTGCTTCTTATTATTTCTACGGAAGTCTTTTAGGTCGCTTTGGTGAAGCTACAGTTGGCCTTCCTGGCGGATGTGATCTGGGGCCTCGTCCGATTGACCTTCACTTAAAAGCCTTTGAAGCTATGGGGGCTAAGGTCAGCTATGAGGGAGATAATATGAATTTATCTGCCCAAGGTAAGGGGCTTCATGGCGCAAGTATTTACATGGATACCGTCAGCGTTGGAGCAACGATTAACACGATGATTGCTGCGGTTAAATCTAAGGGACGCACTGTCATTGAAAATGCGGCTCGTGAACCGGAAATTATCGATGTTGCTACCCTTTTGAACAACATGGGGGCCCATATTCGTGGTGCTGGGACTGATATTATCATTATTGATGGTGTCGAGAAACTTCATGGAACGCGTCACCAGGTTATTCCAGACCGTATCGAAGCTGGAACCTATATTTCACTTGCTGCAGCGGTAGGAAAAGGAATTCGCATTAACAACGTTCTCTATGAACACTTAGAAGGCTTTATCGCTAAACTAGAGGAAATGGGCGTTCGTATGACGGTCTCAGAAGACAGCATCTTCGTTGAAGAACAGTCCGATTTGAGAGCCATCAATATCAAAACTGCACCCTATCCTGGATTTGCAACCGATTTGCAACAGCCTATAACTCCGCTATTGCTGACCGCTCAAGGTCGTGGAACCATTATTGATACGATTTATGAGAAACGTGTCAATCATGTTTTTGAGTTAGCAAAAATGGATGCGGATATTACGACTACAAATGATCACATTATCTACAACGGTGGTCGTAAGTTACACGGGGCAAGTGTAAAAGCTACAGACTTGCGAGCTGGTGCAGCACTTGTCATCGCTGGTTTGATGGCTCAAGGCCAGACTGAAATTACGAATATTGAGTTTATCCTTCGTGGCTACTCAGATATTATTGAAAAATTGCGTAGTCTTGGAGCAGATATTACACTCGTTGAAGACTAAGCCGTTGAGGTGATTATGAATATTTGGACCAAATTAGCAATGTTTTCTTTTTTTGAAACGGAGCGCTTGTATTTGCGTCCTTTCTTTTTTAGTGACAGTCAAGCGTTTTTCGACATTGCTTCAAACCCTGAGAATTTGCAGTTTATTTTTCCCAGTCAAGCAAGTTTGGAAGAAAGTCAGTACGCACTTGCTAACTATTTTATGAAGAATCCTCTAGGAGTTTGGGCAATTTGTCTCCAAGGAAATCAGGAAATGATTGGCTCCATTAAATTTGAAAAAATCGATGAAATCAAAAAAGAAGCAGAAATTGGTTACTTCCTAAAAAAAGATTCTTGGTCACAAGGTTTTATGACTGAAGTGGTTACCAAGCTATGTCAGCTTTCATTTGAAGAATTTGGTTTAAAACAATTATCCATCATCACTCATTTGGAGAATCAAGCTAGTCAAAAAGTAGCCTTAAAATCGGGCTTTAGCCTCGTCCGACAGTTTAAGGGGAGCGATCGCTATACACGAAAAATGAGGGACTATCTTGAATTTCGATACATAAAAGGAGAATTCAATGAGTAAACACCAGGAAATTTTGTCCTATCTGGAAGAGTTGCCAATTGGGAAGAGAGTTAGTGTTCGCAGTATTTCCAATCACCTAGGTGTTAGTGACGGAACAGCCTACCGAGCTATCAAAGAAGCTGAAAATCGTGGCATCGTTGAAACTCGGCCACGTAGTGGAACCATACGGGTAAAGTCCCAGAAAGTGGCTATTGAGAGGCTAACCTATGCTGAAATTGCTGAAGTCACCTCATCTGAAGTTTTAGCTGGTCAGGAAGGGCTGGAGAGAGAGTTTAGTAAATTCTCCATTGGGGCTATGACAGAGCAAAATATCCTGTCCTATCTCCATGATGGCGGTCTTTTGATCGTAGGAGACCGCACTCGCATTCAACTTTTAGCCTTGGAAAATGAAAATGCAGTCCTTGTAACAGGTGGTTTTCATGTCCAAGATGATGTTCTTGAGTTGGCTAATAAAAAAGGGATTCCAGTTCTAAGGAGTAAACATGACACTTTTACAGTAGCGACCATGATTAACAAAGCCCTCTCAAATGTTCAAATCAAAACCGATATTCTGACAGTCGAAAAGCTCTATCGTCCCAGTCATGAGTATGGTTTTTTGAGAGAAACGGATACAGTCAAAGACTATCTAGATTTGGTCCGTAAGAACAGAAGTAGTCGTTTCCCAGTCATTAATCAGCACCAAGTGGTTGTTGGGGTTGTTACTATGCGTGACGCAGGAGATAAATCCCCCAGCACGACGATTGATAAGGTGATGACACGTAGTATCTTCGTAACTGGCTTAGCGACCAATATTGCAAATGTCAGTCAACGGATGATCGCAGAAGACTTTGAGATGGTTCCCGTTGTCAGAAGTAACCAGACTCTACTTGGTGTCGTAACACGACGAGATGTCATGGAAAAGATGAGCCGTTCCCAAGTTTCTGCTTTGCCGACTTTCTCAGAACAAATCGGGCAAAAACTCTCTTATCATCATGATGAAGTTGTCATTACTGTTGAGCCTTTCATGTTGGAGAAAAATGGTGTCCTTGCTAATGGTGTCTTGGCTGAAATCCTTAATCACATGACCCAAGACCTTGTTGTCAATAGCGGGCGCAATCTTATCATAGAGCAGATGCTGATTTATTTCTTGCAGGCTGTGCAGATAGATGATACTCTGCGGATTCAGGCTCGTATTATTCACCACACGAGACGCTCAGCCATTATTGATTATGATATTTATCATGGGCATCAGATTGTTTCAAAAGCAAATGTTACGGTTAAAATTAATTAGAATCTAGGAGAAAAAATGATAACTTTAAAATCAGCACGTGAAATCGAAGCCATGGATAAGGCTGGTGATTTCCTAGCAAGTATCCATATCGGCTTACGTGATTTGATTAAGCCGGGCGTGGATATGTGGGAAGTTGAAGAGTACGTTCGTCGACGTTGTAAAGAGGAGAATTTCCTTCCTTTACAGATAGGCGTGGATGGTGCAGTCATGGATTACCCCTATGCCACTTGTTGCTCTCTCAATGACGAAGTAGCTCACGCTTTTCCACGTCATTACATCTTGAAAGATGGCGATTTGCTCAAGGTTGACATGGTACTGGGTGGTCCGATTGCCAAATCCGACCTCAATGTATCTAAACTCAACTTCAACAATGTTGAGCAAATGAAGAAATACACCCAAAGTTATACTGGCGGTTTAGCTGACTCATGTTGGGCTTATGCGGTTGGTACACCGTCTGAAGAAGTGAAAAACTTGATGGATGTGACCAAGGAAGCTATGTATAAAGGAATTGAGCAAGCAGTTGTTGGCAATCGTATCGGTGATATCGGTGCAGCCATTCAAGAATACGCTGAAAGTCGCGGTTATGGGGTTGTACGTGATTTGGTTGGTCATGGTGTTGGTCCAACAATGCACGAAGAGCCAATGGTTCCTAACTACGGTATTGCAGGTCGTGGACTCCGTCTCCGTGAAGGAATGGTACTAACCATTGAACCCATGATTAATACTGGTGACTGGGAAATTGATACAGATATGAAGACTGGCTGGGCTCATAAGACTATAGATGGCGGCCTGTCTTGCCAATATGAACACCAGTTCGTGATTACCAAAGACGGTCCAGTTATCTTGACTAGCCAAGGCGAAGAAGGAACGTATTAAAAAAAAGGGAGCTTAGCTCCTTTTTTTGTGTCAAATTTTATCAAAATAAATAAGCGTAGCAGACTTCTTACAAATTTATCCTTTTGTAGTAAAATAGGATTAGAATTTTGAGAAAGTAGGTAATTCGTTGGAGTCGATTATATTTCTAGTATCAGTTTTTTTAGCAGGTATCCTGTCCTTCTTTTCACCCTGCATCTTTCCTTTGCTACCTGTCTATGCTGGTATTTTACTGGATGATCAGGGGAATTCGAAAAGCTTTCGCTTTTTTGGAAGAGACGTTGCATGGTCTGGTTTAATTCGAACCTTGTGCTTTATTGCAGGAATCTCCCTCATTTTCTTTATTTTAGGATTTGGAGCTGGATTCCTAGGGCACATGCTCTATGCAGACTGGTTTCGTTATACTATGGGAGCAGTCATTATCCTTTTGGGTCTTCACCAGATGGAAATCTTGCATTTCAATAAACTGGAGATTCAAAAGACAGTCACCTTCAAACAATCCAAGTCTAATCACTATCTGTCAGCCTTTTTACTTGGGATAACCTTTAGTTTTGGTTGGACCCCTTGTATCGGACCAGTCTTAAGTTCAGTATTGGCCCTAGCAGCTTCAGGTGGCAGTGGTGCTTGGCAAGGAGCCTTACTAACCTTAGTTTACACATTGGGAATGGCCCTTCCTTTCATTGTTTTGGCCTTGGCTTCGGGCTGGATTATGCCCTATTTTAGTAAATTAAAACCCCATATGATCCTACTAAAGAAAATCGGGGGAGCTTTGATTATTTTGATGGGATTATTATTAATGCTAGGGCAGTTAAATGCCTTGTCAGGAATTCTTGGATAATTGGATAAAAGGAGAAAAAATGAAAAAAGTTATTTTTGCTGGATTGAGCCTCATGTCTCTATTCTTATTGATTGCCTGTGGTGAAAAAGAAACCAAACAGACAAGCAGTCCCAAACAGCCTGCTGTACAACAAATCGCAGTTGGTAAGGATGCGCCAGACTTCACCTTGCAGTCTATGGATGGTAAAGAAGTCAAGTTATCAGACTATAAAGGGAAAAAGGTCTATTTGAAATTCTGGGCTTCTTGGTGCGGACCATGTAAAAAAAGCATGCCTGAGCTGATGGAACTAGCTGCCAAACAAGATCGAGACTTTGAAATCTTGAGTGTCATTGCACCTGGTTTACAAGGTGAAAAAACAGTTCAAGATTTTCCAAAATGGTACCAAGAGCAAGGCTACAAGGATATACCAGTTCTATATGATACGCAAGCAACCACCTTCCAAGCCTACCAAATTCGTAGTATTCCAACGGAATACTTGATTGACAGTCAAGGAAAAATCGGAAAAATCCAATTTGGTGCTATTAGCAATGCTGATGCAGAAGCGGCTTTTAAAGAAATGAAATAAAGAAAAAATCGCGATTGTTTGCGATTTTTTTTATAGTTTGTCATTGATAAAGCGGATAAATTGATTCCACCAAACCTTCAAAAAGAAGGCTTTTTCTACTTTCTTTTCAGAAACCATTTCAAAAGATGGTTTGTCGGAAGTGAGATAGCCCTGACCGACCAAATCCTGATCATCATAGGTTAGAGTACCAACAACCTTGCCTTCTTCCAATGGAGCCATTTCTGATGTTGATTTCGGTGTGAATTGGAGAGTTGGTGTAGTACCGCTTCCGATGCGTTGGACGATGGAAATGTCTGACTTAGCGACAGCTGTCACATTATCTTCTTTACCATCCAGAACTGTTACTTTACTATCATTGTATGCTTCACCTTTCTGAACGACAGTTTTTAAGGCGAAGTTTGCAGAAATATAATCTAAAAGTGCAGAAGTTGCTGTAAAACGCGCATAAGGGTTAGTATCTTGTTGATCTGCATTTAAAACAACCGTAATAATACGCATCCCTTTCTCAACAGTTGTTCCCACGAATGAAGCGCCAGCTTTATCGGTAGTACCTGTCTTTAGTCCATCGATACCACCACGATAGGCAGGCATTCCTTCCAACATATAGTTGGTTGAGTGGATTTCAAGTCCTGCAAAGGTAGAAGTTGGCTTTTTGGTGATTTCCAAAACTTGAGGATAATCTCGGATGAGGTTACGAGCGACGATTGCAACGTCGTAGGCACTCAACTTGTTTTCATCGTCTTTTTTAGAACCAGGATAGATATTATCGCCCAGGGTCTCATTATTTAAACCAGTAGTGTTTACAATAGTTGCATCTTGAATTCCCCATTCAAGAAGTTTAGCCCTCATCTTGTCTACAAAGTCTTTCTCAGAACCAGCAATCTTTTCTGCTAGTGCAATCGCAGCGCTGTTCGCGCTGGATACCATTGTAGCCTCTAATAGCTGTTCAACAGTATAATTTCGAGCTTCCATAGGGACGTTACTCGCCTCAGAATTAGTTGTAAGTTTGTAAGGATAATCTGAAATATCAACAGGTGTAGATAGGCTGATAGTTCCTTGTTCCAGAGCTTCATAGACCAAATAAACTGTAACCAGTTTTGTAATAGAAGCAATTTCTACAGGCTGATTTGCATCTTTTTCATAGAGGATTTTTCCAGTTGTAGCCTCGACAGCAATAGCATGTTTAGCAGCAACATCAAACTCCTGAGCAGAAACAGTAGAAGCTGTTCCAAAAACCAACAGTGTCATAAAAGATAAAATTATTTTTTTCATATTAGCTTTATTTTATCATAAAGAAAAAAAATATTCTCGCTTTTTTACTAAAGCCATCTTATCTTTTTCAGAAATGTGGTAAAATAGAGAGAAGGAGGATACCTATGTTCCGTAGAAACAAATTATTTTTTTGGACAGCTGAAATTTTATTATTAACACTGATTTTCTATCTTTGGAGAGAAATGGGAGCCATCATTACTCCCTTCGTGACAGTTGTGAATACCATCATGATTCCATTTTTGCTTGGTGGATTTTTTTACTACATTACAAATCCAGTCGTTACTTTCTTAGAAAAGAGATGTAAGATCAATCGTCTAATTGGTGTCTTGGTCACTCTTTGTGCCTTGATTGGTGCTATCGTTGTAGGGGTCGTTTATCTCTTGCCGATTTTGATTAATCAGTTGACCAGCTTGATTATTTCTAGTCAAAACATCTATAGTAGACTACAAGATTTGATCATCGATTTGTCCATGAATCCAGTCTTCCAAAATATTGATATTCAACAAACAATTCAACAACTGAATCTCTCCTATGTGGATATCCTCCAGAATATCCTGAATAGCGTCAGCAACAGTTTAGGAAGCGTTCTTTCAGCCTTGTTTAGTACAGTTCTGATTCTCATTATGACCCCTGTATTCTTGATTTATTTCTTGTTGGATGGTCATAAGTTGCTACCAATGTTGGAACGTACCGTCTTAAAACATGACAAATTGAATCTTTCTAGCCTTTTAACCAATCTCAATACAACTATAGCGCGCTATATCAGTGGAATTGCGATTGATGCGGTTATTATTGGATGTTTAGCCTATATTGGCTATAGCGTTATCGGATTAAAGTACGCCTTAGTTTTTGCTATTTTCTCTGGAATCGCAAATTTGATTCCTTATGTTGGTCCAAGTATTGGCTTGATTCCAATGGTGATTGCCAATGTGTTCACGGATCCTCATCGTATGTTGATTGCGGTTGCTTATATGCTTATTATTCAGCAGATTGACGGAAATGTTCTCTATCCACGTATCGTTGGAGGGGTTATGAAAGTACACCCGATTACGATTTTGGTGCTCCTTTTACTGTCAAGTAATATCTACGGTGTCATAGGGATGGTCGTAGCAGTACCTACTTACTCTATTTTTAAAGAAATTACTAAGTTCCTAGCGAAATTATATGAAAACCATAAAGAAGCTAAGGAACTGGAAAAAACAGAATCAAATTAAAATCAGGGAGACCTGATTTTTTTGTTGAAAATACTATCTTCCAAACAAAATAAGTTTGAATTCATATTGCCATAAAGAAGCAGAAGAACAGGATTTGATAAGATTTAGATTAATTCACAAAATATGTGTAAAACACTTGCAATTTAGCAGAAATTTGATAAAATAGTAAGGAAAGTTAGACTGTATTGCCTACTGTCTATCTATAAAATATATTTTATTGGAGGCTTTTACTCAAATGGCAAAAGAAAAATACGATCGTAGTAAACCACACGTTAACATTGGTACTATCGGACACGTTGACCACGGTAAAACTACTTTGACTGCAGCTATCACAACTGTATTGGCACGTCGCTTGCCTTCAGCAGTTAACCAACCTAAAGACTATGCGTCTATCGATGCTGCTCCAGAAGAACGCGAACGCGGTATCACTATCAACACTGCGCACGTTGAGTACGAAACTGAAAAACGTCACTACGCTCACATCGACGCTCCAGGACACGCGGACTACGTTAAAAACATGATCACTGGTGCCGCTCAAATGGATGGAGCTATCCTTGTAGTAGCTTCAACTGACGGACCAATGCCACAAACTCGTGAGCACATCCTTCTTTCACGTCAGGTTGGTGTTAAACACCTTATCGTCTTCATGAACAAAATTGACTTGGTAGACGACGAAGAATTGCTTGAATTGGTTGAAATGGAAATCCGTGACCTCTTGTCAGAATACGACTTCCCAGGTGACGATCTTCCAGTTATCCAAGGTTCAGCTCTTAAAGCGCTTGAAGGTGACTCTAAATACGAAGACATCATCATGGAATTGATGAACACTGTTGATGAGTACATCCCAGAACCAGAACGTGACACTGAAAAACCATTGCTTCTTCCAGTCGAAGACGTATTCTCAATCACTGGACGTGGTACAGTTGCTTCAGGACGTATCGACCGTGGTACTGTTCGTGTCAACGACGAAATCGAAATCGTTGGTATCAAAGAAGAAACTCAAAAAGCAGTTGTTACTGGTGTTGAAATGTTCCGTAAACAACTTGACGAAGGTCTTGCCGGAGATAACGTAGGTGTCCTTCTTCGTGGTGTTCAACGTGACGAAATCGAACGTGGACAAGTTATCGCTAAACCAGGTTCAATCAACCCACACACTAAATTTAAAGGTGAAGTCTACATCCTTACTAAAGAAGAAGGTGGACGTCACACTCCATTCTTCAACAACTACCGTCCACAATTCTACTTCCGTACTACTGACGTTACAGGTTCAATCGAACTTCCAGCAGGTACTGAAATGGTAATGCCTGGTGATAACGTGACTATCGACGTTGAGTTGATCCACCCAATCGCCGTAGAACAAGGTACTACATTCTCTATCCGTGAGGGTGGACGTACTGTTGGTTCAGGTATGGTTACAGAAATCGAAGCTTAATTCGATTAAGTTCCCAGAAGAACAATTATTTAAGTCAGACACTAAAAGAATCTTGCCTTGCAAGGTTCTTTTTTTTCTTATTCTATTTGAAGTGCTTCTACTCTAGCAGTATAATCGTTTTTTTGGTATAATAAAAGTTATGGAAATCGAAAAAACCAATCGTATGAACGCCCTTTTTGAATTTTATGCGGCGCTTTTGACAGACAAGCAGATGAACTATATTGAACTCTATTATGCTGATGATTACAGTCTTGCTGAGATTGCTGAAGAGTTCGGTGTCAGTCGTCAGGCTGTTTATGACAATATCAAGCGGACAGAAAAGATTCTAGAAGATTATGAGATGAAACTGCACATGTATTCGGACTACATTGTCCGCAGTCAGATTTTTGACCAGATCTTGGAGCGTTATCCCAAGGATGACTTTCTGCAGGAGCAGATAGAAATTTTAACAAGCATTGATAATAGAGAGTAAGAGGAAGAAAAATGGCATTTGAAAGTTTAACAGAACGTTTACAGAACGTCTTTAAAAATCTACGTAAAAAAGGAAAAATATCTGAGGCTGATGTCCAGGAAGCAACCAAAGAGATTCGCTTGGCCTTGCTGGAAGCCGACGTTGCCTTGCCTGTTGTAAAGGACTTTATCAAGAAGGTTCGTGAACGTGCAGTCGGACACGAGGTCATTGATACCCTCAATCCTGCCCAACAGATTATCAAAATCGTCGATGAGGAATTGACAGCTGTTTTAGGTTCCGATACGGCAGAAATTATCAAGTCACCAAAAATTCCAACCATTATCATGATGGTCGGTTTGCAGGGGGCTGGTAAAACGACCTTTGCTGGTAAGCTGGCTAATAAACTCAAGAAGGAAGAAAATGCTCGTCCTTTGATGATTGCTGCGGATATTTACCGCCCAGCCGCCATCGACCAGTTGAAAACACTTGGACAGCAGATTGATGTTCCAGTCTTTGCTCTTGGAACAGAAGTACCAGCTGTTGAGATTGTCCGTCAAGGTTTGGAGCAAGCGCAAGCCAATCACAACGACTATGTCTTGATCGATACGGCAGGGCGTTTACAAATCGATGAACTTCTCATGAATGAGCTTCGTGATGTTAAAGCACTGGCTCAACCAAACGAAATCCTCCTTGTCATTGATGCCATGATCGGTCAGGAAGCGGCCAATGTCGCCCGTGAGTTTAATGCTCAGTTGGAAGTGACTGGGGTTATCCTTACCAAGATTGATGGGGATACTCGTGGTGGTGCAGCCTTGTCTGTTCGCCACATCACTGGTAAACCTATCAAGTTCACTGGTACGGGTGAAAAGATTACAGATATCGAAACCTTCCACCCAGATCGTATGTCAAGCCGTATCCTTGGTATGGGAGATATGCTGACCCTGATTGAGAAAGCTTCTCAAGAATACGATGAGCAAAAAGCCCTTGAAATGGCTGAGAAGATGCGTGAAAACACATTTGATTTCAATGATTTCATTGATCAATTGGATCAGGTGCAAAATATGGGGCCAATGGAAGACTTACTCAAGATGATTCCAGGTATGGCTAACAATCCAGCCCTTCAAAATATGAAGGTGGATGAGCGCCAGATTGCGCGCAAACGTGCCATTGTGTCTTCCATGACACCTGAGGAGCGTGAAAATCCTGATTTGTTAAATCCAAGTCGTCGCCGCCGTATTGCTGCTGGTTCTGGAAATACCTTTGTCGAAGTCAATAAATTTATCAAGGACTTTAATCAGGCTAAACAGCTCATGCAAGGTGTCATGTCTGGGGATATGAACAAGATGATGAAGCAGATGGGCATCAATCCCAATAACCTTCCAAAAAATATGCCAAATATGGGAGGGATGGATATGTCTGCCCTTGAAGGCATGATGGGACAAGGTGGCATGCCGGATATGTCAGGTCTCGGAGGAGCAGGCATACCAGATATGAGCCAGATGTTCGGTGGTGGACTTAAAGGTAAAATCGGTGAATTTGCCATGAAACAGTCTATGAAACGCATGGCCAACAAAATGAAAAAAGCGAAGAAAAAACGCAAATAAAAAAGGAAAGCAGAAGTGCTTACCTTAAAAAGAACTCTGAATCCGATTCAGAGTTCTTTTGTGTTTGATTGGTTTATTCCCACTCAACAGTTGCAGGTGGTTTACTTGTAATGTCGTAGACGATACGGTTAACGTGATCCACTTCATTTACGATACGTACAGAGATTTTTTGAAGGACTTCCCAAGGAATCTTGGCAAAGTCAGCTGTCATACCATCGATAGAAGTAATGGCACGAATGGCGATGGTGTAGTCATAAGTACGACCGTCACCCATAACACCGACTGAACGAACGCCTGTGTTGACAGTAAAGTATTGCCAGATATCGCGGTCAAGACCAGCTTTAGCGATTTCTTCGCGAAGGATAGCATCAGACTCACGAACAGTTTCTAGTTTTTCTTCAGTGATTTCACCCATGACACGGATAGCAAGTCCTGGTCCTGGGAATGGTTGGCGCCATACGATGTGGTCTGGCATACCAAGCTCTGTACCGAGGGCACGGACTTCGTCTTTATAAAGAGTGTTCAATGGTTCAATCAGTTCAAACTGCATGTCTTCTGGAAGACCACCCACGTTGTGGTGTGATTTGATGGTTTGAGCAGTATCAGTTCCAGACTCAATCACATCAGTGTATAGTGTTCCTTGAGCAAGGAATTTCACATCTTTGAGCTTGCTTGCTTCGTCATCAAATACATAAACAAACTCATTACCGATGATTTTACGTTTTTGTTCAGGGTCAGAAACACCTGCAAGTTTGTCAAGGAAGCGTTTTGCAGCGTCTGCTTTGACGATATTCAACCCAAACTTACCACCAAGCATGTCCATAACTTGGTCTGCTTCCCCTTTACGGAGAAGACCGTGGTCTACAAAGATACAGATTAATTGATCACCAATCGCTTTTTGAAGAAGAACTCCAACAACAGAAGAGTCAACACCACCTGATAGACCTAGAAGAACACGCTTGTCACCTACAGTTTCACGGATTTTCTTGATCTGCATATCGATGAAGTTGTCCATTGACCAGTCACCCTTAGCTTTACAGATGTTAAGGGCAAAGTTGCGAAGGATATCATTCCCGTATACAGAATGGCGAACTTCTGGGTGGAATTGGATACCATAGATGTGCTTGTCAGGGTTTTCAATAGCTGCATAAGGACAGTCAGCAGATGTTCCAGTACGAACAAAATCAGCTGGAATCTCTGTAACCGCATCACCGTGGCTCATCAAAACAATTTGTTCTTCTGGTGTACCTTCAAAGAGGGCAGAAGGAGTGTGAGTAAGTGGTGATTGGCCATACTCGCGATTACCAGCATCACCTGCAGGGACAACCTTTCCTCCAAGTTTGTGAGTAAGAAGTTGCATACCATAGCAGATTCCCAAAATTGGAATGCCCAGTTCAAAAATTTCTGGATCAATATCAAATGAATCCTCTTCATAAACAGAGTTTGGTCCACCAGAGAGGATGATCCCTACAGGGTTAATCGCACGAACCTCTGCGGCTGAGATTTTATGGCTTTTTAGCTCTGAAAAAACACCGATTTCACGAATACGGCGTGAAATCAGCTGGTTGTATTGGCTACCATAGTCCAGCACGATGATTTTTTCGACATCTTGCAAATCAGTTGAAATGTTGCTCATCTTTTTCCTTTCTCAAAAGAAATATCTTTTTCAATATTCTATCACAAATAGGGGCGAATTACCAACTAAACAAGGCAAAGTTTGACTTTTTCTTAGCAAATACGGTACAATGGAGAAAATAAAGAAAAGAAGTGAGAATCATGTTACCAGCTTATATGAAAATCCACGATCAGATCAAGAAGGATATAGATGAGCATCATTGGAAAATCGGAGAGAGACTTCCAAGTGAGCGAGATTTAGCGGAACAGTTTCAAGTTAGCCGGATGACATTACGCCAGGCTATCTCTCTCTTGGTTGAGGAAGGAGTTTTGGAGCGTCGTGTAGGAAGTGGGACTTTTGTCTCTAGCACTCGTGTCCAAGAAAAAATGCGGGGGACGACTAGTTTTACAGAGATTGTTAAATCTCAGGGGAAAGTACCTTCCAGCCATCTCATTTCTTACAGAAGAACCATTCCAAATGAACAAGAGGTCGCTAAGCTAGGGATTACTCCAACAGAGAATATTATCCGCATGGAACGGGTGCGTTACGCTGACCAAGTTCCGCTAGTCTATGAAGTCGCATCCATTCCTGAGAAATTTATTAAGGATTTCAAAAAAGAAGAAATCACCAGTCACTTCTTCCAAACCTTGCAACAACATGGCTATCGGATTGGCAAATCCCAACAGACCATTTATGCAAGATTGGCTAAGGAAAAGATTGCTCACTATCTAGAAGTCGAAAAGGGGCATGCCATTTTAGCCTTGACTCAGGTCTCTTATCTTGAAGATGGGACGGCTTTCGAGTATGTAAAGAGTCAATACGTGGGCGAACGCTTTGAATTTTATCTTGAAAATAACTAGTCTAGAAAGGCTAGTTTTTTGTTTTAGAAAAGATTAGAATTGTCAAAACAATCTGTCTAGGCTTGATTTTATCCATTATTTACTATAAAATGAGAAGGAAAAACGTCAAACTTTTATATTGCAAATAGGAGAAAAAATGACAAAAACATTAAAACGTCCTGAGGTTTTATCACCTGCAGGGACTTTAGAGAAGCTGAAAGTAGCTGTTCAATATGGTGCGGACGCAGTCTTCATCGGCGGACAGGCCTATGGTCTTCGTAGCCGTGCAGGAAACTTCACCTTTGAACAGATGGAAGAAGGCGTGCAGTTTGCTGCTAAGTACGGTGCCAAGGTCTATGTGGCTGCTAACATGGTTATGCACGAAGGAAATGAAGCTGGTGCTGGAGAATGGTTCCGTAAGTTGCGTGACATTGGGATTGCCGCAGTTATCGTGTCAGATCCAGCCTTGATTATGATTGCAGCAACAGAAGCACCAGGTCTTGAAATACACCTCTCTACCCAAGCCAGTGCGACCAACTATGAAACTCTTGAGTTCTGGAAAGAACTTGGGCTAACTCGCGTGGTTTTGGCCCGTGAAGTTTCAATGGAAGAATTGGCAGAGATTCGCAAACGCACTGATGTTGAGATTGAGGCCTTTGTCCATGGAGCTATGTGTATTTCTTACTCAGGTCGCTGTACGCTCTCAAACCACATGAGTATGCGTGATGCCAACCGTGGTGGTTGTTCACAGTCTTGCCGTTGGAAATACGACCTCTACGACATGCCATTTGGCCAAGAACGTAAGAGTCTTAAAGGTGAAATCCCAGAAGAATTTTCGATGTCAGCCGTTGACATGTCCATGATTGACCATATTCCAGATATGATCGAAAACGGTGTAGACAGTCTCAAGATTGAAGGTCGTATGAAGTCGATCCACTATGTTTCAACTGTGACCAACTGTTACAAGGCGGCTGTAGATGCTTATCTCGAAAGTCCCGAGAAATTTGAAGCCATCAAACAGGACTTGGTAGACGAGATGTGGAAGGTTGCCCAACGTGAATTGGCAACAGGTTTCTACTACGGTACACCGTCTGAAAACGAACAGTTGTTTGGCGCTCGTCGTAAAATTCCTGAATACAAGTTTGTCGCTGAAGTGGTTTCGTATGATGATGCGACTCAAACGGCAACCATTCGTCAACGGAATGTTATCAATGAAGGAGACCAAGTTGAGTTTTACGGACCAGGTTTCCGACATTTTGAAACTTATATCGAAGATCTTCATGATGCCAAGGGCAATAAAATAGACCGTGCTCCAAATCCAATGGAACTCTTGACAATCAAGGTTCCACAACCTGTTCAAGTAGGGGATATGGTCCGCGCTCTCAAGGAAGGGCTCATCAACCTCTATAAGGAAGACGGGACAAGTGTTACAGTTCGTGCCTAGATAAGGAAAAGGGAATGATACAAGCTCAAGGTTTATTGGTAGATGATGAAAGCAGATGTGTTCATTATCATAGTGAAAAGGATATTGTTTCACTCCAATGTTATGAATGCAAAAAATACTACGCATGCTATCAGTGTCACAATACTATGGAGACACATGTTTTTTCTCCCTATCCCTTGGCGCTTTTTGAGGATCGACCAATCTTATGTGGGGGTTGTAAGAGGACAATGACTTTCCAAGAATACCAAAAACAGATGGCTTGTCCTTACTGCAGTGCACCATTTAATCCAGGTTGTAAACAACACTATTCCTACTATTTTAAATAAAATGAATCGATCCAAGTTCTTAACTTGGATTTTTCAGTTTGTTTCAGAAAATAGAGTAAAATCAAGAAAAATTCGCAATCTAAAATGGAAAAACTTTCTATAGAATGGGGTAAAAACAGCAAAAATAGAAATAAATCATATGAAACGCTTTCAATGTTAGTAAAAAGTTGACAAAAACAAATTTTAGGACTAAACTAAGGAAGTAAATTTAAATAAAAAGGAGAATTCATCATGAATTTAACATTTTTCGGTCTATGTCTTGCCTGTATGGGTGTATCCCTTGCAGAAGGATTTTTGATGAACGGTTTGTTCAAGTCTGCAGCACGCCAACCAGACATCATCCCACAATTGCGTAGTTTGATGATCATGGGGATTGCCTTTATCGAAGGAACATTCTTTGTAACCTTGGCGATGTCATTTGTCATTAAATAGACAACTCTATTTAGAAATGGAGGTGTCAAACCATGGAAGAAAGTTTGAATCCAACCGTTAATATTGGACCAATATCCTTTGATTTGACCCTGCTTGCCATGTCTCTTGTAACTGTTTTGATGGTTTTTGCCTTTGTCTACTGGGCAAGTCGTAAAATGACCATCCGTCCAAAGGGCAAACAAAATGCTCTTGAGATGATTTACGACTTTGTGATTGGTTTTACCAAACCAAACATTGGAGAATCATACATCAAGGATTATTCCTTATTTCTGTTTTCTCTATTTCTGTTTATCTTGGTTGCCAATAATATCGGCTTAATGGCAAAAGTACAAACAACAAACGGTTATAACTTGTGGACTTCCCCAACAGCCAACCTTGGATACGATTTATCCCTATCATTCTTGATCACTTTGATCGCCCATGTAGAAGGAGTTCGTCGTAGAGGCGTTAAAGAATATTTGAGAGCATTTGTTACACCTGGCTTTATGACTCCGATGAACATTTTAGAAGAGTTCACCAATTTTGCTTCCTTGGCGATTCGGATCTACGGAAATATTTTTGCCGGTGAGGTCTTAGCTGGATTGCTATTAGCCTTGTCACAAAATGCTTTGTATTGGTATCCTTTTGCCTTTATCGCAAACATGTTATGGACAGCCTTTTCGATTTTCATTTCATGTATTCAAGCCTATGTCTTTACCATGTTGTCATCGATGTACATTGGTAAGAAGATAAATGCTGGGGAAGAGTAAGTAGAGGAGGATTAGAAGATGGATTTAACTATTAGTACCATTATTGGTGACTTTATTCTTATCGCTGGTTCCTTCCTTTTATTAATTTTTTTAGTGAAAAAATATGCCTGGGGAAATCTTACCAATATTTTAGATGAACGTGCTGAAAAAATTTCTTCAGATATTGACGGAGCAGAAGCTGCCCGTAAGAAGGCCGAAGAACTCGCTAGCAAACGTGAAGCTGAGTTGGCAGGTAGCCGTTCGGAAGCTAAGACAATTATCGAGAATGCAAAGGAAACAGCTGAGAAAAGTAGAGCTGACATCTTGGCTGAGGCGAAACTGGAAGCAGGACGCTTGAAAGAAAAAGCTAACCAAGAAATTGCTCAAAATAAAGCGGAAGCTTTACAAAGCGTTAAGGGTGAGGTAGCAGATTTGACGATTAGTCTCGCTGGTAAAATCATCTCACAAAACCTTGACGGACAAGCCCATAAAGAACTCATTGATCAGTACATCGATCAGCTAGGAGAAGCTTAATGGACAAAAAGACAGTAAAGGTAATTGAAAAATACAGCATGCCTTTTGTCCAATTGGTGATTGAAAAGGGAGAAGAAGACCGTATCTTTTCTGACTTAGCTCAAATCAAGCAAGTCGCAGAAGAAACAGACTTGCCTTCTTTTTTAGGTCAAGTGGCAGTAGGTGAGTCGGATAAGGAAAAAACCGTTCGTTTCTTCCAAGACTCAGTGTCACCATTAATGCAAAACTTTTTTCAGGTGCTGCTATACAATCACAGAGCAAATTTATTTTATGAAGTAATTGTAGATTGTTTGAGTCGACTTGAAAAAGAAACGAATCGATTTGAAGTAACGATTGCCTCCGCTCATCCATTAACAGATGACCAGAAGGCGCGATTGCTTCCTTTGATTGAGAAAAAAATGTCTCTGAAAGTTCGGACTATCAAAGAACAAATCGATGAAAGTCTCATTGGTGGTTTTGTCATTTTTGCCAATCACAAGACAATTGATGTGAGTATTAAACAGCAACTTCGTGTTGTTAAAGAAAATTTGAAATAGAAAGTGGTGTTCTTTTGGCAATTAACGCACAAGAAATCAGCGCTTTAATTAAGCAACAAATTGAAAATTTCAAACCCATTTTTGATGTGACTGAAACTGGTGTTGTAACCTATATCGGGGACGGTATTGCGCGTGCCCACGGCCTTGAAAATGCCATGAGTGGAGAGCTCTTGATTTTTGAAAACGGCTCTTATGGTATGGCGCAAAACTTGGAATCAACAGACGTTGGGATCATCATTCTCGGTGACTTCACGGATATCCGTGAAGGAGACACTATCCGTCGCACGGGTAAAATCATGGAAGTTCCTGTCGGTGATAACTTGATTGGACGTGTTGTGGATCCACTTGGTCGTCCCGTTGATGGTCTCGGAGAAATCCATACTGACAAGACTCGTCCAGTAGAAGCACCAGCTCCTGGTGTTATGGAGCGTAAGTCTGTATCAGAACCATTGCAAACAGGTTTGAAAGCTATTGACGCCCTTGTACCGATTGGTCGTGGTCAGCGTGAGCTGATCATTGGTGACCGTCAGACAGGGAAAACAACCATTGCAATCGATACCATCTTGAACCAAAAAGGGCAAGATATGATATGTATCTATGTAGCGATTGGACAAAAAGAATCAACAGTTCGTACACAAGTAGAAACACTTCGTCAGTACGGTGCCTTGGATTACACAATCGTTGTGACAGCCTCAGCTTCACAACCTTCTCCATTACTCTTCCTTGCTCCATATGCAGGGGTCGCTATGGCAGAAGAATTCATGTACCAAGGCAAGCATGTTTTGATCGTTTATGATGACCTATCTAAACAAGCGGTAGCTTATCGTGAACTTTCTCTCTTGCTCCGTCGTCCACCAGGTCGTGAGGCCTTCCCAGGGGATGTCTTCTACCTTCACAGCCGTTTGCTTGAGCGCTCAGCCAAAGTTTCTGACGAGCTTGGTGGTGGATCAATCACAGCCCTACCATTTATTGAGACGCAAGCAGGAGATATCTCTGCCTATATCGCAACCAACGTGATTTCTATCACTGACGGACAAATCTTCCTTGGAGATGGACTCTTTAACGCAGGTATTCGCCCAGCTATTGATGCGGGTTCATCTGTATCTCGTGTAGGTGGTTCTGCTCAGATTAAAGCCATGAAGAAGGTTGCTGGTACTCTTCGTATCGACCTTGCTTCATACCGTGAGTTAGAAGCCTTCACTAAGTTCGGTTCGGACTTGGATGCGGCTACTCAAGCTAAGTTGAATCGTGGTCGTCGTACGGTAGAAGTATTGAAACAACCTGTTCACAAGCCTTTGCCTGTTGAGAAACAAGTGACGATCCTGTATGCTTTGACACACGGATTCTTGGATACAGTTCCTGTAAATGACATTGTTCGTTTTGAGGAAGAGTTCCATGCCTTCTTTGATGCACAACATCCAGAGATTTTGGAAACCATTCGTGAAACAAAAGACTTGCCAGAAGAAGCAGTCTTGGATGCTGCGATTACAGAGTTTCTCAATCAATCCAGCTTCCAATAAGAATAGAGGTGTCAGATGGCAGTATCTCTAAATGATATTAAAACAAAAATCGCCTCAACAAAAAATACTAGTCAAATCACTAATGCCATGCAAATGGTATCGGCTGCCAAGTTAGGTCGCTCTGAAGAAGCAGCACGCAATTTTCAAGTTTATGCTCAGAAGGTTCGTAAGCTTTTGACGGATATTCTACATGGTAACGGATCTGGTGGCTCTACCAATCCAATGCTCATTAGTCGTCCAGTTAAGAAAACAGGCTATATCGTTATTACTTCAGACCGTGGCTTGGTTGGAGGTTATAATGCTTCCATCCTTAAAGCTGTGATGGAGCTGAAAGAAGAATATCATCCAAATGGTGATGACTTTGAAGTTATCTGTATTGGTGGTATGGGGGCTGATTTCTTTAAGGCTCGTGGCATTCAACCAATCTATGAATTGCGGGGCTTGGCCGACCAACCAAGTTTTGATGAAGTTCGTAAAATTATTTCAAAAACGATTGAGATGTACCAAAATGAACTCTTTGATGAACTTTATGTTTGCTATAATCACCACGTCAATACGCTTACCAGCCAAATGCGTGTGGAGCAAATGCTTCCGATTGTTGACCTCGATCCAAATGAAGCAGATGAGGAGTATAGCTTAACCTTTGAGTTGGAAACGAGCCGTGATGAGATTCTAGAGCAGTTGTTGCCACAGTATGCCGAAAGTATGATTTACGGGGCTATTATCGATGCCAAGACAGCTGAAAATGCCGCAGGTATGACAGCTATGCAGACAGCGACTGATAATGCCAAGAAAGTTATCAATGATTTGACTATCCAGTATAACCGTGCCAGACAGGCGGCGATTACACAAGAAATTACAGAAATCGTAGCGGGGGCTAGTGCCTTAGAATAAGGCTTTGCCTCCCTCGTATCAAAATGAACTTATACTCAATGAAAATTAAAGAGCAAACTAGGAAGCTAGCCGCAGGCTGTACTTGAGTACGGTAAGGCGATGCTGACGTGGTTTGAAGAGATTTTCGAAGAGTATTAGGACCTAGTTGAGCTAGGAACCGACAGTATCTTATATAGAATAGGAGAAGGAGATGAGTTCAGGTAAAATTGCTCAGGTTATCGGACCCGTTGTAGACGTTTTGTTTGCAGCTGGGGAACCACTTCCTGAGATTAACAATGCACTTGTCGTCTACAAAAATGACGAAAGAAAAACAAAAATCGTCCTTGAAGTAGCCTTGGAGTTGGGTGATGGTATGGTCCGTACGATCGCCATGGAATCAACAGATGGTTTGACTCGTGGAATGGAAGTTTTGGACACAGGTCGTCCAATCTCGGTTCCAGTAGGTAAAGAAACTTTGGGACGTGTCTTCAATGTTTTGGGAGATACCATTGACTTGGATGCTCCTTTTGCTGAAGACGCTGAGCGTCAGCCAATTCATAAAAAAGCTCCAACTTTTGATGAATTGTCTACCTCTTCTGAAATTCTTGAAACTGGGATTAAGGTTATCGACCTTCTTGCCCCATACCTTAAAGGGGGGAAAGTCGGACTCTTCGGTGGTGCCGGAGTTGGTAAAACCGTCTTAATCCAAGAATTGATTCACAACATTGCCCAAGAACATGGGGGTATTTCCGTATTTACCGGTGTTGGGGAACGTACTCGTGAAGGGAACGACCTTTACTGGGAAATGAAAGAATCAGGCGTTATCGAGAAAACAGCAATGGTATTTGGTCAGATGAATGAACCACCAGGAGCACGTATGCGTGTTGCCCTTACTGGCTTGACAATCGCTGAATACTTCCGTGATGTAGAAGGCCAAGACGTGCTTCTCTTTATTGACAATATCTTCCGTTTCACTCAGGCTGGTTCAGAAGTATCTGCCCTTTTGGGTCGGATGCCATCAGCCGTTGGATACCAACCAACACTTGCTACAGAAATGGGTCAATTGCAAGAGCGTATCACGTCAACTAAGAAGGGTTCTGTAACCTCTATCCAAGCCATCTATGTGCCTGCGGATGACTATACTGACCCAGCGCCAGCAACAGCCTTCGCTCACTTGGATTCAACGACTAACTTGGAACGTAAGTTGGTACAGTTGGGGATTTACCCAGCCGTTGACCCACTGGCTTCAAGCTCTCGTGCCTTGGCACCTGAGATTGTTGGTGAGGAGCACTATGCTGTAGCTGCGGAAGTTAAACGTGTTCTTCAACGTTACCATGAATTGCAAGATATCATTGCTATCCTTGGTATGGATGAACTCTCTGATGAAGAAAAGACCTTGGTTGCTCGTGCCCGTCGTATCCAGTTCTTCTTGTCTCAAAACTTTAACGTTGCAGAACAATTTACTGGTCAACCTGGTTCTTATGTGCCAGTAGCGGAAACAGTTCGTGGCTTTAAGGAAATCCTTGAAGGAAAACATGACCAGCTACCAGAAGATGCCTTCCGTGGTGTCGGTTCAATCGAAGACGTCATTGCTAAGGCAGAGAAAATGGGATTTTAAGAGGTGATCTATGGCTCATTTAACTGTCCAGATCGTGACACCAGATGGCCTCGTCTATGATCACCATGCCAGCTTTGTATCGGTACGAACTCTGGATGGTGAGATGGGGATCTTGCCACGACATGAAAATATGATTGCGGTTTTAGCGGTTGATGAAGTGAAGGTAAAACGTATCGATGATGATACTCATGTAAACTGGATTGCAGTGAACGGAGGAATTATCGAGATTGCTAATGATATCATTACCATTGTAGCAGACTCAGCAGAGCGTGCTCGTGATATCGATATCAGTCGTGCTGAACGTGCAAAACTTCGCGCTGAACGAGAAATCGAAGAAGCCCATGACAAGCATTTGATTGACCAAGAGCGTCGTGCAAAAATCGCATTGCAACGTGCTATCAACCGTATCAATGTCGGAAATAGACTATAAAAAAATGAACTTGAAACTCAAGTTCATTTTTTTTAATGTGGGAAGTTGATGCAGACTGCTTCAGGGACATGAAAGTCGTTAGAAAGTTCTGCAAGACGACCACTTTTAGGATTGCGTTTAAAGACGGTTGCGTTATCAGAATCTTGATGAACAGCAATGAGAAACTCTTGATCAGGAGTTAGGTCGAAATCACGTGGATTTTTACCATGACTTGGTACAATCTCTAATAATTCCAAGCTACCATCAGCGAGGATTGTATAGACTGCAATGGAATCATGACCTCGGTTAGATGCATAGAGGTATTTGCCATCTTTTGAAAGACGAATGGCAGCAGTAGCATTGAAGCCTTCGTATCCATCTGGTAAGGTTGAAATGACTTGCATGCGTTCAAATTCACCGACCCCATCATAAATCAAGACCTCGATAGTGCTATTAAGTTCGCAGATGAGATAGGCAATCTTATAGTGGTGGTGGAAAACGATGTGGCGAGCACCTGCTCCAGCTTGGCCGTGATAAGTGTGGAGCTTACTTAGTTTTCCTTCTGAACTAACATCGTAGGTCGTTACTTCATCCGTACCTAGATCACAGGTGACGAGGTACTGGTCAGGTGTTAGATCCGTAAAGTGTACATGTGGGGAAGTTTGGTTTTCATGAGGACCTTGTCCACTATGCTGATCTAGATCTGTTTGGATGAGGCTACCATCCGTTTGACGTTTATAAACGAGAACTTGACCTTTATGATAGTTGGCCCCATAAACGAGACCACGCTTTTCATCCACTGCCACATAACAATGGGGAGCGCCTTCTTCAACCACATGATTTAGCAAAGCGCCATCTGTCTTGTAAGCAGCGATTCCACCTAAGCCATCCTGGCTCCCTACAGTGTATAAGTGTTGCTGTTGGTCAAAGGCAAGGTAGGTCGGACTTGGTTCAGCAGCAAAGAGTTCAAGATTTGCAAGCTGGCCTGTTTCTGTATCAAAATCTGCCTTGTAAATCCCTTTAGATAAGCGACGAGTGTAAGTTCCAAAATAAACAGTTTCTTTCATGTCCATACCTCTTAATAATGATAAGTTCATTATACCACAAAATGGCAGTCATGAAGCATCAGATTCATCCATGTAAGCACTTTAAAAAAGAGTTATTTTAGTCTAAAAATGGTATAATGAGAGAATGACAGAAAGGATGTATTTATGGAACATAAAGAGAAACATTTTAGCCTATCTTGGTTTTTTAAGTGGTTTTTAGATAATAAAGCCATCACTGTATTTTTAGTAACTTTGTTACTGGGGCTAAACATTTTTATTCTAAGTAAGATTAGTTTTATTTTTTTACCAGTTTTGGATTTTCTAGGAGTTGTCATGTTGCCAGTTATTTTATCTGGTTTACTTTATTACCTCCTCAATCCGATTGTTGACTGGATGGAGAAGCACAAGATCAATCGTGTCCTTGCCATTAGTATTGTTTTTGTTGTTATTGGACTCTTTATCATTTGGGGGCTGGCAGTCGCAATTCCTAATCTGCAACGTCAAGTCTTAAATTTTGCGAAGAATGTGCCGACATACCTGGAAGATGCTGATAAGGTGATCAATGACCTTGTAACCAAACGCTTGCCAGATGATTTTAGACCACAGTTGGAGCAGGTTCTTTCCAATGTTTCTAGTGAGGCGACCATGTGGGCCAGCAAAATCTCTTCTCAAGCTGTTAACTGGGTTAGCGCCTTTATCAGTAGCGTTTCCCAGGTCATTGTTGCGGTTATTATCGTACCCTTCATGCTCTTTTATCTTTTGAGAGATGGGAAAGGTCTACGAGACTATTTGACTAAGTTTATCCCAAACAAGTTAAAAGAACCTGTCGGACAAGTTTTGTCAGATGTTAATAAACAGTTGTCAAACTATGTTAGAGGGCAGGTTACAGTTGCTATTATCGTGGCAATTATGTTTATTATCTTCTTTAAGATTATTGGTCTCAGATATGCTGTGACTCTGGGGATCACGGCTGGTATCCTCAATCTAGTACCTTACCTGGGTAGTTTTCTTGCCATGTTGCCTGCTTTGGTTTTGGGCTTGATAGCAGGACCTGTGATGCTTTTGAAAGTGATTATTGTCTTTATTGTTGAACAAACGATTGAAGGTCGCTTCGTTTCTCCGCTTATTTTAGGTAGTCAGCTAAACATCCATCCAATCAATGTCCTCTTTGTTCTCCTAACTTCAGGTTCTATGTTTGGTATTTGGGGAGTCTTGCTGGGAATTCCTGTCTATGCTTCTGCCAAGGTCGTTATCTCAGCTATCTTTAACTGGTATAAAAAAGTCAGCGGTTTGTATGAAGAAGAAGGGGAGGAAATCAAGAGTGAACAATAGTCAACACATGCTCCAGGCTTTGGATGAACAGGATTTAATCAAAGCGGATCAGTATTTTCACAAAGCCCTCGAAACAGATTCAAGTGAAGTTCTTTACGAACTAGCAAGCTATCTAGAGGGAATTGGCTTTTATCCTCAAGCAAAAGAAATTTACCAAAAAATCGTTACAGAATTTCCAGAAGTGAATCTGAATTTAGCAAGTATTGCTAGTGAGGATGGCAATGTTGAGGAAGCCTTTGCTCACCTTGAGGAAATCACACCCGAAAGTGACTGGTACGTGTCGGCTTTGGCCTTGAAGGCTGACCTCTATCAGTTGGAAGGATTGACAGATGTAGCGCGTGAAAAGTTACTGGAAGCCCTAAACTACTCAGACGATCCCTTATTAGTTTTTGGTTTGGCTGAGTTGGATAGTGAGTTAGGAAATTATCAGGAAGCTATTCAGGGTTATGCTCAATTAGACAATCGCTCCATCTATGAGCAAACGGGTGTCTCAACCTATCAACGAATTGGCTACGCTTATGCCCAGTTAGGCAAGTTTGAAGCTGCAACTGAATTCTTAGAAAAAGCTTTAGAATTAGAATACGATGACCAAACTGCCTTTGAACTGGCTAGTCTTTACTTTGACCAAGAAGAGTATCAAAAATCTGTTCTTTACTTTAAGCAGATTGATACCATTTCACCTGACTTTGAAGGATATGAATATGGTTATAGTCAAGCTTTGCATAAGGAACATCAGGTGGAAGAGGCCCTTCGTATCGCTAAACAAGGTTTGGAGAAAAATCCATTTGAAACTCGGCTCTTACTGGCTGCTTCTCAGTTTTCGTATGAATTGCATGATGCTAAGGCAGCGGAGGACTTTCTCCTTACTGCAAAAGAAGATGCAGAAGATCTTGAGGAGATTTTCCTTCGACTCTCAACCATTTATATGGAACAAGAGCGATTTGAGGACATTATCGCTCTCCAAAGTCAAGAACCTGAAAATCTCTTGACCAAGTGGATGATTGCCCGTTCTTACCAGGAAATCGAGGATTTAGATAAGGCCTATGAGCTCTATCAGGAACTATCGCTTGATCTCAAGGATAATCCTGAATTTCTGGAGCAGTATACTTATCTTTTGCGTGAATTGGGGTATTTTGAAGAAGCCAAAGTGCAAGCTGAAGCTTATTTAAAACTCGTTCCAAATGATGTTCAAATGCAAGAACTCTTAGAAACACTTTAAGGATTTCTATTTTTTGTAAAATTTTATTAACAGAAACGAATGACTTTAAATGAATGATTTGAAAGACCTCAGAGGTCTTTTCTTTTTTACTAATATAATATAAATGTTAGAATTTCTTATAGCCAATTTAGATGAAGTTTTGAACGATGAAAGCCTGCTACACCCTATAAAATAAGGGTTTAAAGGTATGATTTGAACATCGAACTACTATGAAATACTTGACAAATTTATATAAGAATATATAATAATAAATAGGGGAATCTATCCCCAAAAATAAAGGAGGCAAATGTTGTGAAAAAGATTAATAAAAAACTTTCTCATGCATTCATGGCGCTATTGTTAGTAGCTTCAGTATTTATCCCAGTACTAAGAACTAGCAATGTGGTTAAAGCTGCTGAACTACCATCTAGTAGCTATACGCTAACGACAGTACCGACAATTAACAATAATAAGTTAGTTGATGGTGCAGAGTATGGTGAAGGGAAATTTTACCTTCAAACCACTTACAAATTCGACAACTCAACAACGTTGAAGAATGGTGACTTTATGGTTTATAAAGTTCCAAATGAATTTAAAATTGAATCAGATTCAACTACTGAAATCTTTGGTAACGATGGAGTCACTAAAGTTGCTGAGTTAACGACAAATAAGTCTGCAAATACAGCGACTGTGACGGTAAGTAACGAAGATTATTTTGCTAACTTACCTGAAGAGAAACAAATTTCGGCCTTATTTACTGTTGTATGGGCTGATAATGTTGAACTCAATAAATCGTATCCAATCGACATTCCTGGAGCAGGAGTATACAATTTGACTCGTATTGTTCCAGATGAGGATCCAACAGGATTTACTAAATGGGGAGTTCAAGATACGAACGATCCAAATTATATTAATTGGTATATTCGCGTAAACAAATATGCTAATCCTTATGAGGGTGTTTCGATTCAAGATACAATCCCTGAAGGGCAAGTATTAGCTAGTGAGATTACAGGTTACTACTTTACTGAATGGGGTAAGGATGAGCATCATCCTCTTTTGAATCCAAGTCACATTGTTGTTCAAGATTCTAATCACTTCACTATTACTCCAAATGGTAATGGTGATCTAACTAACCAAGGTTTGTATGTAGTTTATAAGACTCGTATCACCGCACCAGTTGATAATACAACAAAGAAAGCTTTCAATAACGTTAAAATTACGACTTCGACTGAAAACTTTGATGTAGAAGGTTTTGCACCATTAACCACAACTGAAGGTATTAGTTCTGGTTCACGTTCTACAGAAGTTTCATTTGAGGTTTCTAAGCAGTTAAAAGGAAAAGACTTAGCAGCTGAAGAATTTAGCTTCCAACTACTTGATCCAAACGGATCAGTTGTTGAAACTGTTAAGAATGATAAAGATGGCAAAGTGAAATTTAAAGCCGTTAAATTCTCTACAGTGGGTACTTATAAGTATCAAATCAAAGAAGTTAATGATCAAAAACCAGGTTTTGCTTACGATGATAAGACTATTAACGCAGAAGTTACTGTGACAGATGTTTATGGTGAGAAGTTTGCAAGTGTTAAATATGACAATAAAGTTTTTGTAAATTCGTATTCTGCTAAATCTGCAACAACTTCAATTACTGCTAAAAAAGTCCTAAATGGTAAACCTCTTGAGGCAGATAAATATGAATTTGAATTGAAAGAAGGCGACAAACTTGTAGCTACAGCTAAGAATACTGCAGATGGAACAGTTGCTTTCCCAGCGATTGAATACACTGCTACAGGAACTCACACATACACGATCACTGAAAAAGATGGTGGTGAAGCTGGTGTAACTTATGATAAAAATGCTTATACAGTAACAGTAAAAGTTGCAGACAATGGTCAGGGTCAACTTGTAGCAACAGTTACAGGTAATAATCCAACCATCACAAATACTTATGCTACTGAGACTCCAGGTTCTTCTGATAACAAACCTAAACAACCAGAAGAAAATAAAGAACTACCAAATACTGGTACATCTGAAATGACTATCTTGCTTACTGTTGTAGGAGTAGTACTTGCATTTGGTTCCATTCTCTTATTCCGTTTCAAAAAAGTTAAATAATCTAGTTGAAAAATCTTAATGCCTTTGCTATGGCATCATCAAAGAGCCACTTGTATGGATAGTAGAAATGATACTATTCTTATAAAGTGGTTCTTTTTTTATATCTCTAGAGGTATGAAGTGAATGAGAGAAAACAGCGTTCTGTATCAATGAAATTTTTATAGATATTTGATAAAAAAATTGGATCATTGTTCTCTCAGATTTAGAAGTTAAACTTATATTCGAGTCTAGAATCCTTATAATTCTTCGAATTCTGTAAGATGATATTTCGCTCTGATTTCTTAGATAAAGGTGTATAGTTCAATAATTATAGAATTTTTTTACAAAAACCCTTGCTAAATTGTTTATTTATGCTATAATAGGAACAATAATTTTTAGGAGGTGCAGTATGTCTTATATGTTTGAGATATTACCAAGTTTATTGAACGGTGCAAGTATGACTCTTCAAGTCTTTGCTCTGGTCTTGATCTTTTCAATTCCTTTAGGTATTGTCGTTGCCTTTGCTTTACAAGTCCGCTGGAAACCCCTCCATTATCTGATTGACCTTTATATTTGGGTGATGCGAGGGACTCCCTTGCTCTTGCAATTAATCTTTATTTACTATGTTCTCCCTAGCATTGGGATACGTTTAGATCGTTTGCCTGCTGCTGTGATCGCTTTTGTATTGAACTATGCAGCCTACTTTGCTGAAATCTTTCGTGGTGGGATTGAAACCATTCCTAAAGGTCAATATGAGGCTGCTAAGGTTTTGAAGTTTAGTCCTTTTGACACAGTGCGCTATATTATTTTGCCTCAGGTTACAAAGATTGTCTTACCGAGCGTCTTTAATGAAATCATGAGTTTAGTCAAGGATACTTCATTGGTTTATGCCCTTGGGATTTCAGATTTGATTTTGGCAAGTCGGACAGCAGCCAATCGAGATGCTAGTCTTGTTCCTATGTTCTTAGCCGGAGCGATTTATTTGATTATGATTGGTCTTGTAACCATTGTAGCGAAAAAACTTGAGAAGAAGTACAGTTATTACAGATAGGAGGATTGCTATGTTAGAATTACAAAATATCAACAAGGCCTTTGGTGGCAAACAAATCTTAACCAATTTCAGCCTATCAATTCCTGAAAAGCAAATCCTTGCAATCGTAGGTCCATCAGGAGGCGGAAAGACAACCCTATTACGTATGCTAGCTGGACTGGAAACCATCGATTCGGGGGAAATCTACTATAACGGCGAATCGCTAGCTATAGACGAACTAGAAAAGCGCAATCTTCTGGGATTTGTTTTCCAAGATTTTCAACTCTTTCCGCATTTGTCAGTTCTAGATAACTTAACCTTGTCGCCGATAAAAACGACGGGTATGGACAAGGAAGTTGCTGAGAAGAAGGCGCGTGGTTTGTTAGAACAACTTGGGTTAGCAGGACATGCAGATGCCTTTCCGTTCTCACTTTCAGGTGGGCAAAAACAACGGGTGGCCTTAGCTCGCGCTATGATGATAAACCCAGAAATTATTGGATATGATGAGCCTACATCAGCCTTAGATCCAGAATTGCGATTAGAAGTAGAAAAACTTATCCTTCAAAATAAAGAGCGTGGGATGACCCAGATTGTTGTGACCCACGATCTTCAGTTTGCGGAAAACATTGCTGATCAGATTCTTAAGGTTGATCCAAAGTAGGACTAGGAGGTGCCTATGAAGAGAAAGAAAATTGCCCTTGTACTTGCTCTGTTCTTTAGCTTCTTCCTGACGGCTTGTACTCAGAAGGCAAGTGATCCAAATCAGGATAATTGGGCCAAATATCAAAAGCAGGGAAGCATTACCATTGGCTTTGACAATACCTTTGTTCCTATGGGATTTGAGGAAAAGAATGGCCAGTATGCAGGCTTTGATATTGACCTGGCCCAAGCTGTTTCCGAAAAGCTAGGAATTCAGATTAAATTTCAACCCATCGACTGGGATATGAAAGAAACCGAGCTACAAAATGGTACCATTGATGCCATCTGGAATGGCTATACAGCAACAGATGAACGGAAAGAGAAGGTTGCTTTTACCATTCCTTACATGGAAAATCAACAAGTTTTGGTCTCTAAAAAGTCTCAAAACATCCACTCAGTTCAGGATATGACTGACAAAGTTTTAGGGGCCCAGGCTGGATCTTCTGGATATTTGAATTTTGAAGGACAACCCGAACTACTCAAGAATCGAGTGAAAGACCAGAAGGCCAATCAATACCAAAGTTTCAATGAAGCCTTAATTGATTTGAAAAACGATCGGATTGATGCCTTGTTGATTGACCGGGTATATGCCAATTATTATCTCCAGTCTGAAGGAATATTAAATGACTACAATGTCTTTTCAGCTGGATTTGAAAGTGAAGCTTTTGCAGTGGGTGTTAGACCTGCTGATAAAACCTTGCTAGCTGCTCTGAATCAAGCCTTTATCTCACTATACCAAGAAGGAAAATTTCAGGAAATCAGCCAGAAATGGTTTGGGGAAGATGTAGCCACCAGTCAAGTTAAAAATCAAGAATAAGAAAAGAGATTGAGTTTTTCCTCAGTCTCTTTTTGCATTGAAAAATCCTCTGGAAAGTACCAGAGGATAAGAGCTTATACTCAATGAAAATCAAAGAGCAAACTAGGAAGCTAGCTGCAGGCTTCTCAAAACACTGTTTTGAGGTTGTGGATATAACTGACGAAGTCAGTAACCATACATACGGCAAGGAAATGCTGACGCGGTTTGAAGAGATTTTCGAAGAGTATTATTTCATTGTTGGGAAGAGCAATACATCACGGATAGTAGTTGTATCAGTGAGGAGCATGCAGAGACGGTCGATACCGATACCCAAACCACCTGTTGGTGGCATACCGTATTCAAGGGCTTCAATGTAGTCGTAGTCAATACCAGTTGCTTCATCATCACCAAGCTCTTTAGCTTTAGCTTGAGCTTCAAAACGGCTGAGCTGGTCGATTGGGTCGTTCAACTCAGTAAAGGCATTACCGTACTCCTTAGTCATGATGAAGAGCTCGAAACGGTCAGTAAAGCGTTCGTCTTCAGGATTCTTCTTCGCGAGTGGAGATACTGCTACTGGATGTCCATAGACAAAGGTTGGTTGGATCAAGGTTTCTTCGACGAACTCTTCAAAGAAGGCATTGATGATGTGACCAACTTCAGTGTAGTGTTTCTCAACTGGAACTTTCTTCTCAGCAGCGATAGCTTTAGCTTCTTCGAAAGTCATATCTTGCCAGAAATCAACACCAGTAATTTCTTTGATAGCATCCACCATGTGAACACGTTTAAATGGTTCGTTGATCTTAATTTCAGTGCCCTGGTAGTTAACTGGACCATCACCCTTAACTACCTTAGCAGCGTGTTGGATAATACCTTCCGTCAAATCCATGATATCTTGGAAGTCTGCATAAGCTTGGTAAACTTCGATAGAAGTGAATTCAGGGTTGTGAGTAGCGTCCATTCCTTCGTTACGGAAGATACGGCCAATTTCATAGACACGTTCCATACCACCAACGATAAGGCGTTTCAAGTGAAGCTCAGTCGCGATACGAAGCACCATGTCAATGTTTTGGGCATTGTGGTGAGTGATAAATGGACGAGCAGCAGCACCACCGGCTTCATTATGAAGGACAGGTGTTTCCACTTCAAGGAAGCCTTTTTGATCTAGATAACGACGGATTTCAGAGATGATTTTTGAACGAGTAACAAAACGTTCGAAGCTTTCGCGGTTAGAAATCAAGTCAAGGTAACGTTTACGATAGATGGTTTCAACGTCTGTCAAACCGTGGAATTTCTCTGGAAGTGGGCGAAGTGCTTTAGACAAGTGTGTGATGTGAGTTGCCTTGATAGAAAGTTCTCCCATATCTGTACGCATGACTTCACCTTCGACACCAAGGAAGTCACCGAGGTCTGCTTTTTTGAAGATTTCGTAGTTTTCTTCACCAACAGCATCTTTACGAACGTAGATTTGGATTTGACCTTCTCGGTCTTGAAGATGGGCAAAGCCGACTTTCCCTTTTCCACGTTTGGTTACTAAGCGTCCAGCGATAGTAGCAGTTTCATTTAATTCATGTAATTGTTCTTTATCAAGTTCTGCAAATTTGTCTTTAAGCTCTTGTGAGTTAGCAGTACGTTCAAAACGTTTTCCGAAGGGATCGATTCCTTGTTCACGGAGCGCAGCCATTTTTTCACGGCGAACGATCTGCTGGTCATTTAGTTCTTCCATATGTTCTGTAGACATGGGTTCCTCCTAATTTTACTCAAAATTTGATACGATGAGTCATTTTTTGCGATACTCCCATTTTATCATAAATAGCAGAGAAATTCACGGATATTCTTTGAAAACTAAAAAGAACTTGACTATTAAGATCAAGTTCCATTATTTTCTTTGATAGGAAGTGTCATTCCATCTTTCCAGAGTGAAGATTTCAAAATCATCGGTCTCTAAAACTGTCAGACTAGCATTTGCCAAGCCTCCATCTTTGCGAAGGTGAGCCTCTTTATAGCCTAAAAGTGTACGAAGGCTAGCAGTGAGATTGGCCCCATGCCCGACAATCAGAATTCTTTCAGCCGGACTTTCTTTCAGAGATTTGATAAACTGAATGGTTCGCTGAGTCGTAGAGTAGAGAGATTCGGCTTCAAACATCCTCGTATCAAACTGAGCCAGATTAGAGCGAAAGGCCTTGATTTGTTGTGGGTAGATGGCATTGAGCGTAGCAATTTTTAATCCCTCTAGTTTGCCAAGTTGCCATTCACGTAGGTTAGGAATGCTCTTTAAAGGACAAGGGGCTAGGAGTTGACTTTGGATAATTTCAGCAGATTTAACGGCTCTGGGTAAATCACTAGAATAAATCGTATCAAAAGGAATTTCCTTAAGATACTGCCCCAGTTGTTTTAGTGTGTCAATGGACTCTGGAAGAAGGGGAGAGTCACCACTAGCACCTTGAAAACGTCCTTCAAGATTCCAGAGGGTGCGACCATGACGGACAAAATAGAGTTTCATTACTTACTTTCCTCCAAGATATCAGCAAAGTCCGCTTTTACAAAACTGGCTAAGTCTTGAGGTCGGATGATAATACTATGCCCAACTTCTCCAGCAGAGACAATCATTTGGTCCAAATCCAAAGCAGTCTGATCAATAAAAATAGGATAATTGTGTTTTTGGCGAATGCCGACGGGGTTATTAGCCCCATGAATATAGCCTGTCGTTTTTTCTAGGTCTTTTTGAGGAATCATGCTGACTTTTTTATTACCAGAAACCTTTGCTAGTTTTTTCTCAGCGAGGTGTTCTGTTATGGGAACGATTCCGATGATTGGCCCCGTTTTGTCCCCTAATAGAGCCAAGGTTTTAAAGATATGAGTTCGATCATATTCTGAAGGAAGTTCTCCCTCAAGCGCGTTGATTTGTATACCAGTATGGTCAATACCCGCCTTGGTCAAGATTTGTTCGACCAAGGTTTTTTTAATCTTAACTTTCTTTGCCATTATTTATATTTATCCTCCAATTGACTCATCCAGATACCAAGCCAAATGCCAAGCGCAAAGAAGAAGGCGACGAGAACATAGCTCACAATAGAAAGTCCAGTGTATTGGATACTTTCAGCACTTCCAGCATTTGGAATCAAAATCAAGAGGGTGCTTGACAGCACAATCCCAATAATAAAGTGATAAACACGGGAGTGGTAGTTGTTCAAGGCGTGGTCCATTAATTTTGAAAAAATGATGAGTGTTGCTCCTGCACCAATCCCAATAGGAAGGAAGGTTCCGAATAAATCAAAGGTCTTAAAGCCAGTTAGCATTGGAGCGTACAGCCCTAAAATCAAGAGTAGGTTTGACGGACTTAAACCAGGCACCAAGACACCTAGAGCTAAAAGAGCACCCGCTAAGATGAAACTAGCGAAACCAGCACTGAGAGAACCAACAACAAAATTTAGCGCGTAGAGCCCGACACCTGAAAGGATAAAGGTGGTCCAGAACCAGACTAGGTCAATCTTATCCCGATCAGATTCCCGAGTAGATTCTTTAAGGAGGCTAGGCACTGTACCGATGATAGCTCCAGCAAAACTCCATAAAACATAGACTTGGTAATTTGCTAGCAGATACTCGATTGGATAAGAAAACAAACCAATGCCTAGCAACATCCCAATTGCTACTGGAATAAAGTATAGGACATTCGCTTTAAAATCTTTAAAGGGATGAGCCAGAAAAGAAATCATTCGCTCGTAAATTCCCAAAATAGCTGCCAGAACACCACCAGAAATTCCAGGTAGGATAAATCCTAAGGCGATGACGATTCCTTTAATAACTCTTGCAATCCATGAAAACATCATAAAATCCTCAATTTCATAAAATTCTTTCTCTATCCTATCAATTATAACACAGACGAGAAGAAAATGAAAAAACAAGTGAAAAAGAGAGCAATTTTCACTTGTTTTATGGTCTTAAAAATAGTTTTCTGAAGGTTTCTTCTTTTTCCTTCAAGGTAGAAATGAGATTAATATCTAAATGATGCTCAAATCCAGCAATTCTTCCTTTTGAAGTATACTGATGGAGGTCATAGTCTAAATCTGTATTAGGCGTGGTTTCAAAGTAGCCTGAATTCGTTCCATAAGATGGAATCCAGACAGCAGAGAACTTATCTGTATTGATACTATGCTCTTGCATAAAATAAACACCGATGTAAATTCCGATATTTTTGGCGCCAAGGGCTTCTAGTTTAGCCCTAAAAGCTTCAACACCTTCATTCATATCGGACATTGTTTTTTCTTCAACATCGAGCCAATAGTAACTAGGGTTGTATGGAGAAGCAGCATTGTAGAAAACCTCAGCAGCTTTTTCCATTTCTTTCTTACTAGTACCTGCTAGATAGGCATAAACAGCAACTGGAACATTCCGTTTTTGAAATTCTGAAATATGATTTATATAGGCTTTATCGACACCATTGGCATAGGCGGCATTATTTGTTTCAGTATGCTGACCCCCATTGTGGACACGAACAATAACACCAGAAATATTTTGAGATAAGGTATCGTAGTTGATTTCCTCAGGTATTTGCCAGCCAGAGACGTCAATAATAGGTTTGTCAAGATTATGCAAGGCCTGATTTTCAACCTGGACTGCATTGGGTTTTGACTTGATAGGATGGTCTTCATAAGTTGGTCTATTGAGGATCAAAATAGCTATAAATATAGTAAATAAAGTAAAAATAATAGCTGGATGAATCTTTTTTCTCATATTTAAATAGTTTAACGTAAATAGACAAAAAAATCAAAGAAAACATCGGAAAAAGTGAATATATGGGCGTCTTCTCCCTATTTTTCTGTTTGTTTACTCCTAAGAAACTAAATTATGGTATAATATAAGGGAATTTCTAGAGAAAAGAGAAGATTATGTCAAATTATGCCATTATTTTAGCAGCGGGTAAAGGTACTCGCATGAAATCAGATCTTCCAAAGGTACTTCATAAAGTAGCTGGAATTTCGATGTTGGAACATGTTTTTCGTAGTGTTGGTGCTATTCAACCTGAAAAAACAGTTACTGTAGTTGGTCACAAGGCAGAGCTAGTTGAGCAAGTATTAGCCGGTCAGACAGACTTTGTTACCCAATCAGAACAACTAGGAACTGGGCATGCTGTCATGATGGCAGAGCCTATTCTCCAAAATCGTACAGGCCACACATTGGTTATCGCTGGAGATACTCCTCTGATTACAGGTGAAAGCTTGAAAAACCTTTTGGATTTCCATATCAATCACAAAAATGTGGCGACGATCTTGACAGCTGAAGCAGCTGATCCTTTTGGATATGGTCGTATCGTCCGCAATGATAATGCTGAAGTTCTTCGCATTGTGGAGCAGAAAGATGCCACAGACTTTGAAAAACAAATCAAGGAAATCAATACAGGAACTTATGTATTTGACAATGAACGTCTTTTTGAAGCCCTTAAAAACATCAACACCAACAATGCCCAAGGTGAGTACTATATTACTGACGTGATTGGTATTTTCCGTAATGCGGGTGAGAAGGTTGGGGCCTATACTCTCAAGGATTTTGATGAAAGTCTCGGGGTAAATGACCGTGTAGCTCTTGCGACTGCAGAAGCAGTGATGCGTCGCCGTATCAACCAAAAGCATATGGTTAATGGTGTTAGCTTTGTCAATCCTGAAGCAACTTACATCGACATTGATGTTGAGATTGCTCCCGAAGTCCAAATCGAAGCTAATGTTACCTTGAAAGGTCAAACGAAGATTGGTGCTGAGACTGTTTTGACAAACGGTACTTATGTAGTGGATAGCACTATCGGAGCTGGAGCTGTGATTACCAACTCTATGATTGAGGAAAGTACAGTTGCAGACGGCGTGACTGTTGGCCCTTATGCCCATATTCGTCCAGGTTCAAGCCTGGCTGCTCAAGTTCACATTGGAAATTTTGTTGAAGTAAAAGGATCTTCAATTGGTGAAAATACCAAGGCGGGTCATTTGACTTATATTGGAAACTGTGAAGTGGGTAGCAACGTTAATTTTGGTGCAGGAACTATTACAGTCAACTACGATGGCAAAAATAAATATAAAACTGTCATTGGCAATAATGTCTTTGTTGGCTCAAACTCAACTATTATTGCTCCTGTAGAACTTGGGGATAATTCTCTGGTTGGAGCGGGTTCAACCATTACCAAGAATGTTCCTGCTGATGCCATTGCTATCGGCCGTGGACGTCAGGTCAACAAAGATGAATATGCGACTCGCTTACCTCATCATCCCAAGAACCAGTAGGAGTTTGCCATGGAATTTGAAGAAAAAACGATTAGTCGGAAAGAAATCTATCAAGGTCCTATTTTCAAACTAGTACAGGATCAGGTTGAGCTACCAGAAGGAAAGGGTACTGCCCAACGTGATTTGATTTTTCACAATGGAGCTGTTTGTGTACTAGCTGTGACAGCCGAGGACAAAATCGTTCTCGTTAAGCAATACCGAAAGGCTATCGAGGCGGTTTCTTATGAGATTCCTGCTGGTAAACTAGAAATTGGTGAAAATGCTGATCCAATGGCAGCGGCACTTCGTGAATTGGAAGAAGAAGTTGCCTACACGGCTAAGTTAGAACTGTTGTACGATTTCTATTCTGCGATTGGATTTTGTAATGAAAAACTAAAACTCTATCTTGCTAGTGATTTGGTCAAGGTGGAAAATCCTCGTCCACAAGATGATGATGAAACCTTGGAAGTCCTAGAAGTAAGTCTAGAGGAAGCCAAGAACCTGATCCAGTCAGGTCATATCTGTGATGCCAAGACCATTATGGCGATCCAGTACTGGGAACTACAAAAGAAATAGAGGAGAAACCCATGGGAAAACCTTTATTAACAGACGAAATGATTGAACGTGCCAACCGAGGTGAGAAAATCTCAGGACCACCTCTTCAAGATGATGAGGAAACAAAGATCCTACCAACATCTTCACAACATTTTGGTTATTCACGCTCTAGAGACCACGGTTTTAGTCAAGATACACTTACAATCGAAGTAGAACCAACAATTCATAAGAGTCGCCGCATTGAGAACACTAAGAGAAATGTTTTTAATTCGAAACTCAATCGTATCTTGTTTGCAGTCATCCTACTTTTGATTTTGTTGATTTTAGCGATGAAACTCTTGTAATTGAAAGGACTTGAAATGAAAATTGGAATCATTGCTGCCATGCCAGAAGAACTCGTATATTTGACTCAGAATTTGTACAAACCTCAAGAAGTTCAGGTCTTGGGAAATACCTACTACACAGGCTCTGTTGGCAATACTGAAGTCGTTCTAGTTCAGAGTGGGATTGGAAAGGTCATGTCGACTATGAGTGTAGCTATTCTAGCTGACCATTTTCAGGTAGAAGCTATCATCAATACAGGATCAGCAGGTGGTCTTGCTGAAGGGATTGCTGTTGGAGATGTAGTGATTGCGGATAAGTTGGCTTATCATGATGTGGATGTGACTGCTTTTGGCTATGCTTATGGCCAAATGGCTGGTCAACCTCTTTACTTTGAATCCGATAAGAACTTTATCGCTAGGATTAAAGAGAATTTATCTAAATTAGAACAGAACTGGCACCTAGGATTGATTGCTACAGGGGACAGTTTTATAGCTGGAGATGATAAGATTGCTAGTATCAAATCCCACTTTCCAGATGTGTTAGCAGTTGAAATGGAAGGGGCTGCTATTGCACAAGCAGCTCAGGCTCTTGGCCTACCTTTCCTAGTCATTCGTGCCATGAGTGACAATGCCAATCACGAAGCCTCTATCTCTTTTGATGAATTTATTATCGAAGCTGGACGTCGTTCTGCCCAAGTATTACTAGCCTTTTTAAAGGCCTTAGATTAAGCGGAAATTTGACAGTTTATCTAGCTTATGATAAGATTTAAATAAAGAAAAGCTAGAAAACGTTTCAGAGGATATTATGAGTATTGAAATGACCGTCAGTGAGATTGCAGAGGTCTTAGGACTATCTCGTCAAGCAATCAATAATCGTGTCAAAGAACTTCCTGAAGAGGACACGAAAAAAAATGACAAAGGTGTAACTGTAGTTACTCGAAGTGGCTTGATCAAGCTAGAAGAAATCTACAAAAAAACGATTTTTGAAGATGAACCAGTCAGTGATGATGTCAAACAACGTGAACTGATGGAAATCTTGGTCGATGAGAAAAACGCTGAAATTCTTCGCTTGTACGAGCAGCTCAAGGCCAAAGACCGCCAGTTATCAGAAAAAGATGAACAGATGCGAATCAAAGACCGACAGATTGCTGAAAAGGACAAACAGTTGGACCAACAGCAACAGTTAACTCTTCAAGCCATGAAGGATCAAGAAACCTTGAAACTCGAGTTGGACCAAGCAAAAGAAGAAGTCCAAGCAACCAAAAAAGGCTTTTTTGCTCGCCTTTTTGGAGGAAAATAAAGAAGCTGTTTGGGTTACTCACTAACCTAATGGCTTCTTTTATTATTTATAGTTTAGTTTGGGTAGTAATTGAGGTAAATAATGGAAAAATTAAGAGATTATATCGCCTTTGATTTGGAATTCAATCAACACGAGGGAGTTACCCATTTAATTCAAGTATCAGCAGTCCGCTTTCAAGATGGACAAGAAAGTGCTGCTTTTGATTCTTATGTTTATACTACAGCACCATTGAAGAGTTTTATCAATGGTTTGACTGGAATCACAGCTGAAACCTTGAAAGATGCGCCAAAAGTAGAACAAGTTTTAAAGGACTTTCAAGCATTCGTTGGCGACATACCTATCGTTGGTTACAATGCAGCTAAGAGTGATTTGCCTATTCTCTTGGATCATGGTATTGATTATCGTGACCAGTATAAGGTTGATCTATATGAGGAGGCTTTTGAACGCCGTAGTTCTGATCTACACGGCATAGCCAATCTTAAATTGCAAACTGTAGCGAATTTTTTAGGCTTTCACGGGAAGTCTCATAACAGTTTAGAGGATGCCCGCATGACGGCGCGTGTTTACGAAGCTTTTTTGGAATCAGATGAAGGAAAGCTATTAATAGAAGACCAGAGTAGTTTTTCGATGAATCCTTTCGGTGGCTTAGATTTATCCCAATTTTTAGACTAGGAGTGCTTATGAAACCTGAAAAACCTAAAAAGCTAGGTTTTAGGAAGATATACTATAACCTAGATAAGATTTTATTTCTATTTTTCTTGATATTTATGATGGTTGAGTTTGTCTGGCTACCATTAAATTCATGGATTGCTGGCATCCTTCTGAGACAAACCGGCTATTTGTTTATCTCCTACAATAACTTTTGGGCGATTATACAAGGCTCGCCTTTTATCAGTTTAGCCTTTCTCATCTTAATTGCAATCAATCTCCTGGTTGCCTATTTCCAGATTTGTCTTTTGTTTATCGGGGCTCGTCACCTTCTCTATCATGAAAAGAGAACCTTAATTGAGTACAGTAGAAAAGTATTTCATCAGAGCTTTTTATTTGTTAAGCGATTGAGCTTTTGTAAGATGGCCTTTGTCTTTTTTTACATTGCTATGCTTTTCCCGTTCATCCGTAAGATTTTAAAAATCTATTACCTCAACAAAATTATTATCCCTGATTTTATTGTGAATTATTGGGAAGGTAAGCATTGGCTGGTAGGTCTGATGATCATAGCATCCGCTTGGATCTTACTCTATATTTCAGTCCGATTTATGTTTGCCCTGCCTAAGATTCTCTTTGAAAGAAAGACCGTAAGAGAAAGTGTGAAATATAGTCTCCAAAAGACGAAAAAAAACGTTCTTTTCTTCTCTTGGCATCTTTTACTCATTATCATTAAAACCTATCTTTTCTTCTTTGGTCTGTTAATTCCCTTGCTTTTTGCGCAAGCAGTGATGGATAATCTAACTCAAAAAGAATCCTTGATTCTCGGAGTGATTAATTTTGTCTTGATTAAAAATTTCCATTACATGACCCTGACTTATTTCCTAGTGAAGTTTGTTTCCTTCCTGACAGGAGAAGAGCTAGAGATTATGCCAAGGCGAAAGAAAGATCATCTGATGAGATGGGGTGTCATGGGGTGTGCAAGTATCATTTTTGCCATAGAAGGCTACGTTTATCTGGAATCTCCGGATACCAATACACCTTTGGTGATTTCGCACAGAGGAGTAAGTAACAAAAACGGTGTTCAAAATACTGTGCAGTCTTTAGAAAAAACAGCTCAGCTAAAACCAGATCTCATCGAAATGGATGTGCAGGAAACGAAAGACGGTCAGTTCGTGATGATGCACGATGCTAACCTAAAAAATTTAACAGGTATTAATGCTACGCCGCAAGATTTGACTCTGGATGAATTAACAAATACAGATATTTACGAGAATGGTTATCAAACAAAGATTTCAAGCTTTGATGCCTATTTAGAACGTGCAAATGCTTTAAACCAAAAATTGCTGATTGAGATTAAAACCAGTAAAAAAGATAGTCCGCAAATGATGGACCATTTCCTCGAAAAGTATGGGGCGACTATCAAGAAATATGGACACCAGATGCAATCGCTAGACTACCATGTGATTGATAAAGTGTTGACTTATGATTCTGAAATTCCAGTTTACTTTATTCTTCCCTATAACAGTATCTTCCCAAGAACCAAGGCAACGGGTTACACTATGGAGTACTCAACTTTGGATGAATACTTTGTCAATAAACTCTGGACAACTGATCAGAGACTCTATGTTTGGACCGTAAATGGTTCGGAGGCATTTGATAAAGCAGTTCGTCTCGGCGCAGATGGCATGATTACTGATGATCTTGAAATGGTCCAGTCACAAGTCACAATGGCTCAAGACGATCCGGAATATACGGAATTACTCTTAAAGAAAGCAATGGAATTCTTTGACTTCTAATAAAAAAAGAGAAACATCTGTTTCTCTTTTTTTGTGGATTAGAAAGGCAATTTTCCAGCGAAAGCTCCTAGTTTCTTCTTAGTCGTTTCATCAATTTGTTCAAGTGCAGCGTTAATTGCTTGCGCAGTCATGTCAGAAAGGGTTTCGAGATCTTCTGGATCTACAACTGCTGGGTTGAAGTCAATGCTGACAACTTTTTTGTCTCCAGTTAGGGTTGCTTGGACAAGGTCCTGAGCTGATTTTCCAACAAATTCCATGGCAGCGAGTTCTGCTTGGCTCTGTTCCATTTGTTTTTGAAGTTTTTGTGCTTGGCGCATCATGTTTTGCATGTTCATCATGGCGGTTTACAGTTTCCTTTTTCTATTATTTTCCTTTTTATTTTATCAATTTTAGGTGCAAAAGTCTATTATTTGTTTAATTCATTAGATATATGAACTTTTATAATGAGTCCCTTAAACAACTTTTAAGAAATTTACTATGCACACCTGGTATTCTTTGCGAAACAAATAAATTTCATTTAAGTTTTCTTTAAGGATTCTATTATATTCTATAGAACTCTATGTTAACCGAACGTTAAGCAGAAAATATAGAGGATAACCTAATTTTATTTCTTAATTTGTTATAGTCTTTCCAGATTTAGTAACACATTGTTCACTTTTTACCTTTAATGGTGTGTTGATTAGACTAAATGACGCTCTGTCTTTTTTTCATGATGGAGGCAGATTGTGATATAATAGATAGTAATGAGTTTTTTAGAATAAACTAAAGGAGAATATAAATGATCTATGCAGGAATCCTAGCCGGAGGAACTGGCACACGCATGGGAATCAGTAATTTACCAAAACAATTCTTGGAGTTGGGTGATCGACCTATTTTGATCCACACAATTGAAAAATTCGTCTTAGAACCAAGTATTGAAAAAATTGTAGTTGGAGTTCATGGAGACTGGGTGTCACACGCTGAGGACCTAGTTGACAAGTATCTTTCTCTCCACAAGGATCGCATCATCATTACCAAAGGTGGGGCTGATCGCAATACCAGTATCGAGAAGATTATAGAAGCCATTAATGCCTATCGTCCAATCACTCTAGAAGATATCGTGGTTACCCACGACTCTGTTCGTCCTTTTATCACACTTCGCATGATTCAGGACAATATCAAACTTGCTCAAGATCATGATGCGGTTGACACAGTAGTAGAAGCGGTTGATACCATTGTTGAAAGTACAAATGGTCAGTTTATCACGGATATTCCAAATCGTGCTCACCTCTATCAAGGTCAAACACCTCAGACATTCCGTTGCAAGGATTTCATGGATTTGTATGGTTCCCTATCTGATCAAGAAAAGGAAATCCTGACGGATGCATGTAAAATTTTTGTTATCAAAGGAAAGGATGTTGCTCTAGCTAAAGGGGAATATTCAAACCTTAAAATCACAACGGTGACAGACTTGAAAATCGCGAAAAGCATGATTGAGAAAGACTAAGGCTATGATTAATCAAATTTATCAACTGACCAAACCAAAGTTTATCAATGTAAAATATCAAGAAGAGGATATTGATCAGGAGAATCATATCCTGATTCGTCCAAATTATATGGCGGTTTGTCATGCGGATCAACGTTACTATCAAGGGAAGCGTGATCCAAAGATATTGGCTAATAAACTTCCTATGGCCATGATTCATGAGTCTTGTGGAACTGTTATTTCAGATCCGACTGGGACTTATGAAGTCGGTCAAAAGGTAGTTATGATTCCCAATCAACCGCCTATGCAGAGTGACAAGGAGTTCTACGAGAACTACATGACCGGAACCTACTTCCTATCAAGTGGTTATGATGGCTTTATGAGAGAATTTGTCTCTCTTCCAAAAGATCGTGTTGTGTCTTATAATGACATTGAGGACACAGTTGCAGCCATTACTGAGTTTGTGAGTGTTGGTATGCATGCCATGAATCGTTTCTTAAATCTTGCCCACAGCAAACGAGAGCGAATCGCTGTTATTGGAGATGGTAGTTTGGCTTTTGTGGTTGCCAATATTATCAATTATACCTTGCCAGAAGCAGAGATTATCGTGATTGGTCGCCATTGGGAAAAACTAGAGCTCTTCTCTTTTGCTAAAGAGTGCTACATTACTGATAATATCCCAGAGGATTTGACCTTTGATCATGGATTTGAGTGTTGTGGTGGTGATGGTACAGGTCCAGCAATCAATGACTTGATTCGTTACATTCGACCTCAGGGAACGATTCTCATGATGGGAGTGAGCGAGTACAAGGTTAATATCAATACGCGAGACTCTTTAGAAAAAGGTTTATTATTGGTCGGTTCGTCTCGATCTGGACGGATTGATTTTGAAAATGCAATACAGATGATGGAAGTTAAAAAGTTTGCAAATCGTCTGAAAAATATCCTTTATGTTGAAGAGCCAGTGAGAGAAATCAAGGACATTCATCGTGTCTTTGCTACAGACCTAAATACTGCTTTCAAAACAGTGTTTAAGTGGGAAGTTTAAGAGATGGAGGCTAATTGTGGAGAAACTCATCAAAGAAAAAATTTCTTCTTTACTATCTGAAGAAGAGGAAGTACTCAGTGTCGAACAGCTGGGAGGCATGACCAACCAAAACTATTTGGCCAAGACAACTAATAAGCAGTATATCGTTAAATTTTTCGGAAAAGGGACCGAAAAGCTCATCAATCGTCAAGATGAAAAGTACAATCTTGAACTTTTAGAGGATTTAGATTTAGATGTCAAAAATTACCTCTTTGATATTGAGTCAGGGATTAAAGTAAATGAATACATCGAATCAGCAGTAACTCTTGATTCAACATCTATCAAATCCAAGTTTGAAAAGATTGCACCAATTTTACAAACCATCCATGCTTCAGGGAAAGAATTAAGAGGAGAATTTGCTCCTTTTGAGGAAATCAGCAAATATGAATCCTTGATTGAGGGACCTATCCCTTATGAAAACTATGAAGCTGTAAGAAAAGATGTATTTTCACTAGAAAAGAGATTGGCTGATTTGGGTGTTGATAGAAAGTCCTGTCACATCGATTTGGTACCAGAAAACTTTATCGAGTCACCACAAGGTCGTTTGTATTTGATTGACTGGGAATACTCTTCTATGAATGACCCGATGTGGGATTTGGCAGCTCTTTTCTTAGAATCTGAATTTACAAAGCAAGAGGAAGATGATTTCCTTTCCTACTACGAAAGCGTCAAAACGCCTGTATCACGTGAGAAGATTCGTATCTATAAAATCTTGCAAGATACTATCTGGAGTTTGTGGACAGTGTACAAAGAAGCCCAAGGAGCTGACTTTGGAGATTATGGTATCAACCGTTACCAAAGAGCTGTCGAAGGTTTGACTTATTATGGAGGTTAGGATGAAGAATAAAAATGGTGTTTCCTTTGGTCTGCTCTCTGGTATTTTCTGGGGATTAGGCCTAACAATCAGTGCTTATATCTTTTCAATTTTTACAAATCTTTCACCTTTTGTGGTGGCTGCTGCTCATGATTTCTTGAGTATCTTTATCTTGTTAGCTTTTCTTTTGGTAAAAGAAAAAAAAGTTCGTCTTTCGATTTTCTTAAATATTCGAAATGTGAGTGTAATTATCGGTGCTTTACTAGCAGGACCTATTGGTATGCAGGCCAATCTTTATGCGGTTAAATATATTGGTAGTTCTCTAGCTTCATCTGTATCGGCTATTTACCCAGCAGTTTCAGTTTTGCTAGCCTTCTTCATTTTGAAACACAAGGTTTCAAAGAATACAGTATTCGGTGTTTTCTTGATTATTGCAGCGATCATTGCTCAAACCTACAAGGTTGAACAAGTTAACTCGTTTTACATTGGGATTCTTTGTGCCCTTATCTGTGCCATTGCCTGGGGGAGTGAAAGTGTTCTCAGCTCCTATGCTATGGAAAGTGATTTAAGTGAAATTGAAGCCTTGTTAATTCGACAAGTAACCTCATTCTTGTCCTATCTTGTGATTGTGCTCTTTTCTCACCATTCATTTGCAGAAGTGGCAGATGGGCAATTATTCGGCCTCTTGATTGTCTTTGCGGCCTTTGATATGATTTCCTACTTAGCTTATTATATCGCCATTAATCGTTTGCAACCTGCGAAAGCGACAGGTTTGAATGTGAGCTATGTAGTTTGGACTGTCTTATTTGCAGTTATTTTCTTGGGTGCACCGCTAGATATGCTGACAATCATCACTTCACTTATTGTTATGGCTGGTGTTTATATTATTATTAAAGAATAAAGGAGATTCGTGTGAAAGCGATTATTTTAGCAGCGGGCTTAGGAACTCGCCTACGCCCTATGACTGAAAATACACCAAAAGCTTTGGTTAAGGTTAATCAAAAACCCTTGGTAGAATACCAAATTGAGTTTTTGAAAGAGAGAGGAATTGATGAGATTATCATCGTTGTCGGTTACTTCAAAGAACAATTTGACTACCTAAAAGAAAAATATGGTGTCCGTTTAGTCTTTAACGACAAGTATGCTGATTACAATAACTTTTACTCACTTTATCTAGTAAAAGAAGATTTGGCTAACAGCTACGTCATCGATGCAGATAACTATCTTTTCAAAAATATGTTTCGAAACGATCTTAAACGTTCTACCTATTTTAGCGTTTATCGTGAAGACTGTACGAACGAGTGGTTCTTGGTTTACGGTGATGACTACAAGGTTCAAGATATCATTGTTGACAGCAAAGCTGGTCGCATTCTGAGCGGAGTTTCATTCTGGGATGCACCAACTGCTGAGAAGATTGTTGGCTTTATTGACAAAGCTTACGAAAGTGGTGAATTTGTTGATCTCTACTGGGACAACATGGTTAAGGATAATATCAAAGAATTGGATGTCTATGTCGAAGAATTAGAAGGAAATAGCATCTATGAAATTGATAGTGTAAAAGATTACCATAAGTTAGAAGAGATTTTATCTACCATTGAGTAAGGAATGAGAAGAAGGCTTGAGCCTTCTTTTTTTGTGTATTTTATAACAAGAATGTTTGATATTGATTGTATTCTTTAAATGAAACAAAAATTATAAAAAAATGAACAAAATAAAACAAAAATTATTGACAACGATTTCATATAGTGTTATACTTATAGCATAAAAGATAATTGAAAGAAGGGAAAATGTTATGGGATTAGATCATTTCTTTGACAAAAACCTGGTGTTTTGCTTAGAAGCGGATAATCAAGAACAACTCTTTGATCAGGTAGCAAGCTTGTTGGAAGAACGAGAAATTGTCACTCCAACTTATCGTGAAGCCTTGATCACGCGTGAAAAGTCATTTCCAACTGGTTTAGATATGGAATTTCTAGGAAAGGACTTGCCAAATGTAGCGATTCCTCATACAGATATTGTTCATAATCTAGCTGAGAAAGTAGTGGTTGTTCGATTAGAAAAACCAGTAACTTTTCACAATATGATAGCTCCTGATAAGGAAGTAGAAGTATCCCTACTCTTCTTTATCATTAACAACTCAAGTTCAAGTCAAACAAATATTCTGGCTCAGTTGATGGACTTTTTCACAGGAAATGGACATCTGGAAGATCTATCAAAAATTTCCGAACCAGAAAAACTTTATGCTTACATTGCTGAAGCAACCGCTTAATCTTGTCTATTAAAAAAAATCGGAGGAAATCCAAATGATTAAAATTCTTGCTGCCTGCGGTGCAGGTGTTAACTCAAGTCACCAAATTAAAAGTGCTCTAGAAGAAGAACTTTCAAACCGTGGTTATGACGTTCACTGTGATGCCGTCATGGTGAAAGATGTAAACGAAGACCTTATCAAGGGCTACGATATCTTTACACCAATCGCTGCAACTGACCTTGGTTTTGAACCTGGTATTCCAGTAATTGAAGCTGGACCAATCTTGTTCCGTATTCCAGCGATGAGCGCTCCAGTATTTGACAATATTGAAGCAGCTATCAAAGAACACGGACTAAGCTAATTTATTCTTTATCTTGTTAACATTCATATAACTAAAAAAACGGGAGGAACTATTATGGATGTCATTATCGAACTAGCCAATAAGATTTTCAAGCCAGTCTTGGAAATGGGTGGTCCTATCATCATGCTGATCATCTTGACAGTATTGGCTTTACTATTTGGAGTGAAATTCTCCAAAGCGCTTGAAGGTGGTATCAAACTTGCCATCGCCCTTACTGGTATCGGTGCTATCATCGGTATGCTCAACGGAGCTTTCTCAGCATCACTTGCAAAATTCGTTGAAAATACTGGTATTCAATTGAACATCACTGACGTTGGTTGGGCACCACTTGCAACCATCACTTGGGGATCTGCATGGACACTTTACTTCTTGCTTGTAATGTTGATTGTCAACATTGTGATGCTTGCAATGAAGAAAACAGATACACTTGACGTCGATATCTTCGATATCTGGCACTTGTCAATCACTGGTCTTTTGATCAAATGGTACGCAGACAACAATGGAGTTAGCCAAGGGGTTTCACTCTTCATCGCAACTGCAGCAGTTGTCCTTGTAGGTATTTTGAAAATCATCAACTCTGATTTGATGAAACCAACTTTCGACGACCTTCTTAATGCACCAAGTTCATCACCAATGACTTCAACTCACATGAACTACATGATGAACCCAGTTATCATGGTCTTGGATAAAATCTTTGATAAAGTATTGCCTGGTCTCGATAAATATGACTTTGACGCTGCAAAATTGAACAAAAAAATCGGTTTCTGGGGATCTAAATTCTTTATCGGTTTCATCCTTGGTATTGTTATTGGTTTGATGGGGACTCCACACCCAGTTGCTGGAGTAGAAGGAGCTGATAAATGGGAACTTGTTATTAAAGGTTGGTTGAGCCTTGGTTTGACTGCCGGTGTAGCTTTGGAACTCTTCTCACTTATCGGATCATGGTTCATCGCAGCCGTAGAACCACTCTCACAAGGTATTACAAACGTTGCTACTAAACGTCTTCAAGGACGTAAATTCAACATCGGTCTTGACTGGCCATTCATCGCTGGTCGTGCTGAAATCTGGGCTTGTGCTAACGTACTTGCTCCAATCATGCTAGTAGAAGCAGTGCTTCTTTCAAACGTCGGTAATGGTATCTTGCCACTTGCAGGTATCATCGCTATGGGTGTGACTCCAGCTCTCTTGGTTGTTACACGTGGTAAATTGCTCCGTATGATTATCTTCGGAACACTCTTGTTGCCTCTCTTCCTTCTTTCTGGTACTCTTATCGCACCATTCGCAACTGAACTTGCTAAAGGTGTAGGTGCCTTCCCAGAAGGTGTGAACCAATCTCAATTGATTACTCACTCAACTCTTGAAGGACCAATTGAAAAACTATTTGGTTGGGCAATCGGTAATGCTACAACAGGTGATATCAAAGCAATCCTTGGTGCAGCAGCCTTCCTTGTATTCTATGTAGGTATCTTTGCTTGGTATAGAAAACAAATGATCAAACGTAACGAAGAATACGCAGCAAATGCTAAATAATTCGCTCCTATAAAATGTAAATTGTGAAAACTGGGTTGTTAATTTCCTACATTGGGAGTGGCAACCTAGTTTTTTATATAAAGATCTAAAAATAGTTGGAGAACATTATGGTAATTGAAATCAAATCAGACCAGTTAACGGTCCAGTTTAAAACCTTAGGTGGCGCCTTGTCGTCGATCAAGGATCGAGAGGGCATTGAGTATCTGTGGCAAGGAGATTCCACTTACTGGAGTGGACAAGCGCCTGTACTTTTTCCAATCTGCGGCTCTTTAAGAGAAGATACAGCCTTCTACAGTCATGCAGATGGAACGGAGACGAAAGGAAACATTCCTCGCCATGGTTTGGTTCGCAAGAAAGAATTTGAATTAGTTGAACAGACAGAAAACAGTGTTACTTTTGCTATCGAAGATGATGAGAATACTTATCAAAACTATCCTTATCACTTCCGCCTTGAAATCACTTATCTAGTGACCAGCAAGATTGTTCGTACTCAATACAAAATCTATAATAAAGAAACGAATAAAGTAATGCCATTCTTTATAGGAGGACATCCAGGATTTAATTGTCCTCTACTAGATGGCGAAACTTATGAAGATTACTATTTAGAGTTTGAGAAAGAAGAGACTTGCTCTGTTCCACGACCTTTCCCAGAAACAGGAATGTTAGACTTCCAAGATAGAAGTCCATGGTTGGATGGGCAAAAAGAATTAGACCTTAGCTATGATTTGTTTAGCACAGATGCAGTGACTTTGGATGAGTTACAATCCAGAACAATTGCCCTTCGTTCTCGTAAGCATGAGAAGGGATTAAAAGTAAACTTCCAAGAGTTTTCAAATCTTATTATCTGGTCAACTTTGAATAAGGGACCATTCATTGCGTTTGAACCTTGGTCTGGCTTGTCAACATCTCTTGAAGAAGGAGATCATTTAGAAGATAAGAAGAATGTTCGTCTCCTAGAACCTGGTCAAGTAGATCAGATTGGCTTTGATATTGAAATATTTTAGATAAAAAACTACAAAAACAAACATTTACTGTTGACTTTTTCTATAAATAGGAGTATATTATGTTTGTAAACAACAAATGATGTTTGTAACAAACAAACAATCACTTGTTATATTCTCTTTCGTGGAGAAGGATTATTTCTAGGAAATTGGTTTCCTGGACTTGGATAAGGTGTTATTCATCTCATTCAATCAAATTTGTCACTAAACTGCTAGAAAATCTTTTGTAGGTAAACTGCTAACTATAAAAGTTTTTACTAGCCTAGAAAAATAAAAAGGAGTAAACAATATGTCTATTGTTATCGGTGCAGATGCTGCAGGTTTGAGATTGAAAGAAGTTGTGAAAGACTTCTTGGAAAAAGAAAACTTCCACGTTGTGGATGTTACAGCTGAAGGTCAAGATTTTGTTGATGTGACTCTTGCTGTTGCTGCAGAAGTAAACAAAGAAGAACAAAATCTTGGTATCGTGATTGATGCTTATGGAGCTGGTCCATTTATGGTCGCAACTAAAATCAAAGGAATGGTTGCCGCAGAAGTATCTGACGAACGTTCAGCTTATATGACTCGTGGACACAACAACTCACGTATGATCACTATGGGTGCACAACTTGTTGGTGATGAATTGGCTAAAAATATTGCTAAAGGTTTTGTTAACGGTAAATACGACGGTGGCCGTCACCAAATTCGTGTTGATATGTTGAACAAAATGTGCTAATTAGATTACAGTAAGAAAGGTAAGTTAAAAATGAGAATTGCAATTGGATGTGACCACATCGTAACAGATGAAAAAATGGCGGTTTCAGAATTTTTGAAATCAAAAGGATATGAAGTCATCGACTTTGGTACCTATGACCACACACGTACTCACTACCCAATCTTTGGTAAAAAAGTTGGTGAAGCTGTAACTAGCGGTCAAGCTGATCTTGGGGTATGTATCTGTGGTACTGGTGTTGGTATCAACAACGCTGTCAACAAAGTCCCAGGAGTTCGTTCTGCCCTGGTTCGTGATATGACAACAGCTCTTTATGCAAAAGAACAATTGAACGCCAATGTTATTGGTTTTGGTGGTAAAATCACTGGTGAATTGCTCATGTGTGATATCATTGAAGCTTTTATCAATGCTGAATACAAACCATCAGAAGAAAACAAAAAATTGATTGCGAAAATTGAGCACGTTGAAACTCACAATGCTCATCAAGCAGATGCAAACTTCTTTACAGAATTCCTTGAAAAATGGGATCGCGGTGAATACCACGACTAAGAGGTGACGCATGATTTTAACAGTCACAATGAATCCATCCATTGATATTTCTTATCCTTTGGATGAATTGAAAATTGACACTGTCAACCGCGTGGTGGACGTGACCAAGACAGCTGGTGGTAAAGGCCTCAATGTTACACGAGTGCTTTCAGAATTTGGTGATTCTGTTGTTGCTACTGGTTTGGTCGGTGGTAAACTTGGAGAGTTTTTAGTAGAGCATATCGACGATAAAGTAACGAAACGTTTCTTCTCCATTCAAGGAGAGACTCGTAACTGTATCGCTATTCTGCACGGAGATAACCAAACAGAAATCCTTGAAAAAGGTCCCGAAGTTCTTGAACAAGAAGGGCAAGATTTCTTGGCTCATTTCGAAAATCTTCTTGACACTGTGGAAGTAGTAGCCATCTCTGGTAGTCTGCCAGCAGGTCTTCCAGTTGACTACTATGCAAGCTTAGTAGAACTTGCTAATCGCGCAGGAAAACCAGTTGTTCTGGATTGCTCAGGTGCTGCCCTTCAGGCGGTTCTTGAATCACCACATAAACCAACAGTAATCAAACCAAATAACGAAGAATTGTCTCAGCTTCTTGGGAAAGAAGTTTCTGAGGATTTGGATGAGTTAAAAGAAGTTCTTCAAGAGCCTCTATTTGCAGGGATTGAGTGGATAATTGTTTCACTTGGTGCAAATGGTGCTTTTGCAAAACATGGGGACACTTTCTACAAGGTAGATATTCCAAGAATTCAGGTAGTGAACCCTGTTGGATCTGGAGATTCTACTGTGGCAGGGATTTCCTCAGGACTTCTTCATAAGGAATCGGATGTAGAACTCCTCATCAAGGCCAATGTCCTTGGTATGCTCAATGCTCAAGAAAAGATGACAGGTCATGTCAATATGGCTAACTATCAAGCTCTATATGATCAATTAATAGTAAAAGAGGTATAAAATGGCTTTAACAGAACAAAAACGTGCACGCTTAGAAAAACTCTCAGATGAAAATGGTATTATCTCAGCCCTTGCCTTTGACCAACGTGGTGCTTTGAAACGCCTCATGGCTCAATACCAAACAGAAGAACCAACAGTGGCTCAAATGGAAGAACTCAAGGTTTTGGTTGCAGATGAATTGACAAAATACGCATCCTCTATGCTTCTTGACCCTGAGTATGGTCTTCCAGCTACAAAAGCGCTTGATGCTAATGCTGGTCTTCTCCTTGCTTATGAGAAAACTGGCTACGACACAACAAGCACCAAACGCTTGCCTGACTGTTTGGATGTTTGGTCTGCAAAACGCATCAAAGAACAAGGTGCAGACGCTGTCAAATTCTTGCTTTACTATGATGTAGACAGCTCTGACGAACTCAACCAACAAAAACAAGCCTACATTGAACGAATTGGTTCTGAGTGTGTGGCGGAAGACATTCCATTCTTCCTTGAAATCTTGGCTTACGATGAAAAAATCGCTGACGCAGGTTCTGCAGAATATGCCAAAGTGAAACCACACAAGGTTATCGGTGCTATGAAGGTCTTCTCAGACCCACGCTTCAACATCGATGTTTTGAAAGTGGAAGTTCCAGTTAACGTCAAATACGTTGAAGGCTTCGCTGAAGGTGAAGTGGTTTACACACGCGAAGAAGCAGCAGCTTTCTTCAAAGCTCAAGACGAAGCAACAAATCTTCCTTACATCTACTTAAGTGCAGGTGTATCAGCCAAACTCTTCCAAGAAACCCTTGTCTTTGCCCACGAATCAGGCGCAAACTTCAACGGCGTTCTTTGTGGACGTGCAACATGGGCTGGATCAGTTGAAGCTTACATCAAAGATGGTGAAGCAGCAGCTCGCGAATGGCTACGCACAACTGGATTTGAAAACATTGACGAACTCAACAAAGTTCTTCAAACAACAGCGACTTCATGGACTGAACGTGTATAAGTTTTCCCCCCCTAATCTTAGGAACATTGATCTAAATAAAAAATTTAAAAAAAGTTGAATGTAAAGGTTTACAAAAAAACTTACTTGTGCTATACTTAAATCACAAGTTAATACAAGGTGAGTGTTACTAAGTAATATTAGGCATGATCACAGGTGAATTAGAAATCAAAGGATTTTCTAGTTCATTTGTGGTCATTTTTTATACTCATATACCTTTAAGATATAAAAGGAGGTTGACATGTATCGAATTCTAAACCCAATGAATCACAATGTCTCGCTTGTCAGAAATGACAAAGGAGAAGAGGTGATTGTAATTGGTAAGGGGATTGCATTTGGGAAAAAGAAGGGGGATTTAATTTCTGAAGATCAAGTTGAGAAAATCTTTCGGATGAAGACAGAAGAGTCCAGAGAAAATTTTATGGCTCTCCTCAAAGATGTTCCGCTGGATTTTATCACAGTGACCTATGAGATTATTGATAAGCTTTCTAAGAAATATCATTATCCGATTCAAGAGTATCTCTATGTGACCTTGACAGATCATATTTACTGTTCTTATCAAGCTCTAACACAAGGAAGGTACAAGGATAGCAATCTGCCAGATATTTCCACTAAGTATCCTGTCGCTTTTCAAATCGCAAAGGAAGCCTTTGAAATCTATCGTCAGAAGTTGACAGATCATTTCCCTGAGGATGAAATTATTCGGATCGCTTATCATTTCATCAATGCCGAAGGGGAGAATGAAGTTCAAGTGGTTGAGTCGATTGATAAGAGGAAAGAAATTCTCAGGAATGTTGAAGAAGTGCTAAAGGATTATGCAATTCAACGAACCAAAGAGAATAATCATTTCTATGATCGTTTTATGATTCATTTGAATTATTTCTTGGATTATTTAGACAGATCTAGAGATGATAACCAATCACTTCTGGATATGGAAGATCATATTAAACAATCCTATCCAAAAGCGTTCGAGATTGGTTCCAAGATCTATGATGTGATTACGCAATATACGGGTCTTGATTTGTATAAAAGTGAACGAGTTTATCTAGTTCTACATATCCAACGTTTATTGTCATAAAAATTTAATTAAAAATACATAAGGAGAATTCTATCATGAATAGAGAAGAAGTAACATTGTTAGGTTTTGAAATTGTTGCCTATGCTGGCGATGCTCGATCAAAACTATTGGAAGCCTTGAAGGCTGCTGAAGCTGGTGATTTCGCGAAAGCGGATACTCTCGTGGAGGAAGCAGGTGGTTGCATCGCTGAGGCACACCACGCGCAAACAAGCCTTTTGACTAAGGAGGCAGCTGGTGAAGATTTGGCTTATAGTGTAACCATGATGCACGGTCAGGATCACTTGATGACTACCATTTTGTTAAAAGATTTGATGCACCATTTAATCGAACTCTACAAGAGAGGAGTTAAGTAATGAACAAACTAATTTCTTTTATCGAGAAAGGAAAGCCTTTCTTTGAAAAACTGTCTCGTAATATCTACCTTCGCGCTATTCGTGATGGTTTCATTGCTGGTATGCCAGTTATTCTCTTCTCAAGTATCTTTATCTTGATTGCTTTTGTACCAAACTCATGGGGCTTTAAATGGTCTGATGATGTTGTAAATCTCCTCATGAAACCTTATAGCTATTCAATGGGGATTCTAGCTCTCTTGGTAGCTGGTACAACAGCTAAGTCATTGACCGACTCAGTAAACCGTAGCATGGAGAAAACGAACCAAATCAACTATATGTCAACACTTTTAGCTGCGATTGTTGGTTTGTTGATGTTAGCAGCTGATCCGATTGAAGGTGGCTTTGCGACAGGTTTCCTTGGAACAAAAGGTTTGCTTTCAGCATTCCTTGCTGCCTTTGTTACTGTAACCATCTATAAGGTTTGTGTTAAGAACAACGTCACTATTCGTATGCCTGACGAAGTTCCACCAAATATCTCACAAGTCTTTAAAGATGTGATTCCATTCACTCTATCAGTGGTTTCTCTTTATGCTCTCGATTTACTAGCTCGTCATTTTGTTGGTGCAAGCGTAGCTGAATCAATCGGTAAATTCTTTGCACCGTTATTCTCTGCTGCTGATGGTTATCTAGGTATTACGATTATCTTTGGTGCCTTTGCCTTCTTCTGGTTTGTTGGTATCCATGGTCCATCTATCGTTGAACCAGCAATCGCAGCTATTACCTATGCAAATGCCGAAGTCAACTTGAACCTTCTCCAACAAGGGATGCATGCAGACAAGATCCTTACTTCAGGTACACAAATGTTTATTGTTACCATGGGTGGTACAGGTGCAACACTGGTTGTTCCATTCATGTTCATGTGGTTAACTAAATCAAAACGAAATCGTGCAATCGGACGTGCTTCAGTAGTGCCAACTTTCTTTGGTGTAAATGAACCAATCTTGTTTGGTGCACCGCTTGTATTGAACCCGATTTTCTTTATTCCATTTATCTTTGCGCCAATTGCTAACGTATGGATCTTTAAATTCTTTATTGAGACGCTTGGCATGAACTCATTTACAGCCAACCTTCCTTGGACAACACCAGGTCCGCTCGGTATTGTTCTCGGTACAAACTTCCAATTCTTGTCATTTGTACTTGCTGCTTTGTTAATCCTTGTTGACGTAGCCGTTTACTATCCATTCCTCAAGGTTTATGATGAACAAATCCTTGAAGAAGAGCGTTCTGGTAAAGCCAATAATGAATTGAAAGAAAAAGTAGCTGCAAACTTCAATACTGCTAAAGCAGATGCTATTCTTGAAAAAGCTGGTGTAGAAGCAGCGCAAAACACAATCACTGAAGAAACCAATGTCTTGGTTCTCTGTGCAGGCGGAGGAACAAGTGGTCTCCTTGCAAATGCTCTAAACAAAGCAGCTGCGGAGTACAAGGTTCCTGTTAAAGCAGCAGCTGGTGGCTATGGAGCTCACCGTGAAATGTTGCCTGAGTTTGATCTGGTTATCCTTGCTCCTCAAGTAGCTTCAAACTTTGAAGACATGAAGGCCGAAACCGACAAACTTGGTATCAAACTTGCCAAGACAGAAGGTGGCCAATACATTAAACTGACTCGTGACGGAAAAGGCGCTCTTGCCTTTGTTCAAGCGCAGTTCGAAGAATAAAATGTAAATAGCAAAGAAGTGAGATGGAAGAACTCCTCCCAACTATACCCCCATCTCATTTCTATTTCTTGAAAGGTGAATCAAATGACAAAAACACTTCCAAAAGACTTTATTTTTGGCGGGGCAACAGCTGCCTATCAAGCAGAAGGTGCTACCAATACCGATGGTAAAGGACCAGTTGCCTGGGACAAATACCTCAAAGATAACTACTGGTACACTGCTGAACCAGCCAGTGATTTCTATCACAAATACCCAGTTGACCTCAAACTAGCAGAAGAGTATGGTGTCAATGGTATCCGTATCTCAATCGCTTGGTCACGTATCTTTCCAACTGGTTATGGGAAAGTTAATGACAAGGGGGTTGAGTTCTATCATAATCTATTTGCAGAGTGCCACAAACGTCATGTTGAGCCCTTTGTAACTCTTCATCACTTTGATACGCCAGAAGCTCTACATTCAAATGGAGACTTCTTAAACCGTGAAAACATTGAACACTTTGTAGACTACGCGGCTTTCTGTTTTGAAGAGTTTCCTGAAGTTAACTTTTGGACAACCTTTAATGAAATTGGGCCGATAGGAGATGGTCAGTATTTGGTTGGGAAATTCCCTCCAGGTATCCAGTACGATCTTGCCAAAGTTTTCCAATCGCACCACAATATGATGGTGTCTCATGCACGCGCGGTAAAATTGTACAAAGAGAAAGGCTATAAAGGGGAAATTGGTGTCGTGCACGCTCTCCCAACCAAGTACCCACTTGATCCTGAAAATCCTGCAGATGTTATTGCGGCAGAGTTGGAGGACATTATCCATAATAAATTTATCTTGGATGCAACTTATCTGGGTCACTACTCTGAAAAGACCCTGGCAGGGGTAGAGGCTATCTTGGCTGCCAATGGTGGTAGCTTAGATCTTCGTGAAGAAGATTTCGAAGTATTAGAAGCTGCAAAAGACTTGAATGATTTCCTTGGAATCAATTACTATATGAGTGACTGGATGGAAGCCTTTGATGGAGAAACTGAAATCATCCACAATGGGAAGGGTGAGAAAGGAAGCTCTAAATACCAAATCAAAGGCGTTGGTCGTCGTGTAGCTCCTGATTATGTACCACGTACGGATTGGGATTGGATTATCTACCCTCAAGGTTTGTATGACCAAATCATGCGTGTGAAGAAAGATTATCCTAACTACAAGAAGATTTATATTACTGAAAATGGTCTCGGCTATAAAGATGAGTTTGTTGATAACACTGTTTACGATGATGGTCGTATTGATTACGTGAAGCAACACTTGGAAGTTTTGTCTGATGCGATTGCAGATGGAGCTAATGTAAAAGGATACTTCATCTGGTCATTGATGGATGTCTTCTCATGGTCAAACGGTTATGAAAAACGTTACGGTCTCTTCTATGTTGATTTTGAAACCCAGGAGCGTTATCCTAAGAAATCAGCTCACTGGTACAAGAAACTAGCTGAGACACAACTTATTGAATAAAATTCAACAAAAATTCCCCGCCAAAAGGCAGGGGAATTTTTATGGTTTTGATAAAAGAATGGTTGTTTGTTTCGACAAATCTTCAAATGTTTCCTGACTCAGTTTGGAATCTGAAACGATGGTATCAATCTCTGAGATATTGTAGAAAGTGTAAAAATCAAACTTATTAAACTTGCTGTGGTCTGCCAGTAAGTATTTTTTATTGGCATTGTTCAAGGAGATTCGTTGTACCTCGCCCTCTTCTTCGCTGAAAGTAGCAATAGCTTTATCCTTGATACCATTACAGCTCACAAAAGCCTTAGAAAACTGAAGGTTGGTCAAATCCTGTAAGGTAAGTGTCCCTACAAAAGCACCAGTGATGGAGCGATAATTTCCGCCAATCAAGATCAAATCTGTTAGTTTTCGTTCGTTTAGGATGAGAAAAACAGGAAGACTGTTTGTTACAACACGAATGTTATCGATAGGGAGTTCACGAGCAAAACATTCTAAGGTTGTTCCTGGCCCGATAAAAATAGTTTCACCTTCGTCAATCAAATGACCAGCAAAACGACTGATTTCTTGTTTTTCAGCAATCTGTAAGCCTTGTTTTTCGACGTTTGAGCGTTCGTTGTTTAAGAGAGAACCTGTACGAAGTTTTTCAGCGCCACCATGCACACGAACCAGCAAATCCTTATCTGCCAATTCTTGTAAGTAGCGACGAGCTGTCATATCTGACACATCAAGACTCTCCATAATCTCTTTTACAGTAATAGTGCCTTTTGTGTTTACTGCTTCTAGAATACTATCTAGTTTTTCTTGCTTTAGCATCCTTATCACCTCGATTTCTACTATTATTATCTTACCATAAAACGCTCAATCAATCAAATAGAAAAAAACAAAATAAAACAAAAACAAAAATATCATGGTTGTTTTAAACAAACCATGATATTTTGAATGATTGGTCAAATTAGTCTAAACCGTAGTTGTAATCCTCGTCTTGCATGGCTTCAACTTCACCAAGGAGGTAACCATTTCCGACTTGAGAGAAGAAGTCGTGGTTAGAAGTTCCTGTTGAGATTCCGTTCATAACGATTGGATTGACATCATCAGCTGAATCAGGGAAGAGTGGATCTTGTCCTAGGTTCATAAGCGCCTTATTGGCATTGTAACGAAGGAAGGTTTTAACTTCCTCAGTCCAGCCAACACCGTCATAGAGGCTTTCTGTATACCCCTCTTCGTTCTCGTAGAGAGTGTAGAGCAGGTCGTACATCCATTCTTTGAGCTTTTCTTGCTCTTCTTCAGGTAATTCGTTGAAACCAAGTTGGAATTTGTAACCAATGTAGGTTCCGTGAACAGACTCATCACGAATGATCAGTTTGATGATTTCCGCAACGTTGGCCAGTTTGTTGTTACCGAGATAGTAGAGGGGTGTGAAGAAACCAGAGTAGAAAAGGAAGGTTTCAAGGAAAACGCTGGCAACTTTCTTTTCAAGGGGGCTACCATTGAGGTAGATTTCATTGATAATTTCTGCTTTTCTTTGTAGGTAGGGGTTAGTGTTGGTCCATTCAAAGATTTCTTCGATTTCAGCCTTGGTATTCAAGGTTGAAAAGATAGAAGAATAAGATTTTGCGTGGACAGATTCCATAAACTGGATGTTGTTGAAAACAGCTTCCTCATGTGGTGTACGGATGTCTGCGCGAAGTGCTTGAACCCCTGTTTCAGATTGCATGGTATCCAAAAGGGTCAAACCACCAAAGACTTTTCCAACCAAGTCTTTTTCTTTGTTTGATAGTTTTCTCCAGTCGTCTAGGTCATTTGACAAGGGAATACGCGTATCGAGCCAGAATTGCTCTGTCAGCTTTTCCCAAGTTGATTTGTCGATGACATCTTCGATGGCATTCCAGTTAATGGCTTTGTAGTAAGTTTCCATGTTATAAAAATCCTTTTGAATTATTCATTCTCAGTTGTATTTAAAAGTTGTTTTATATAATTGTCGTATTCCTCATCAATATCTTCTGTACTTTGATTATTTTCTTTTCTATTTTGTACTTCGACTAAGTAATTTTCTGTTTTTCGTTGAATAATTTGGTTGATTTCGTTGTTTGATGAGTTTTTTTTCTTGCTAGTTTGGAGTTTAGAAAGGAAATGTTTATATAGTTTTTGAAAACTGAGAGTAGTTATTGCACCTAGAACAGTCCCCAAAGAAATAAGTATAGTAGTTGCTTTTTTAGGTCCACCCCATAACTTTGTAAGTTGAGCCATTGTAGCATAATCCCATTTAACATCTTTTATAATTTTAATAGATTCTAAAATCAAATTTTTCATGTTGGTTACCTCAGTGAGACTTCGTTAAATCACACAGCTTTCACATTGGTTAGCACCAACTTCCCCACCGTCATCTGTAAAGGTACGGACGTAGTAGATAGACTTGATACCCTTGTTAAAGGCATAGTTACGAAGGATTGACAGGTCACGTGTCGTTTGTTTGTTTTCTTTCTTCCATTCGTAAAGACCTTTTGGAATGTCACTACGCATGAAGAGAGTGAGTGAAAGTCCTTGATCCACGTGTTCAGTTGCAGCCGCGTAAACATCAATCACCTTACGCATATCCATGTCGTAAGCAGAAGTGTAGTAAGGGATAGTATCTGTTGACAAACCTGCAGCAGGATAGTAGATTTTACCGATTTTCTTCTCTTGGCGCTCTTCGATACGTTGTGTAATCGGGTGGATAGAAGCAGAAACGTCATTGATGTAGCTGATAGAACCATTTGGAGCAACAGCTAGACGGTTTTGGTGATAAAGACCATCTGCTTGAACCTTTTCGCGAAGTTCAGCCCAATCAGCAGCACTTGGAATAAAGACATCTTTAAAGAGTTCTTTAACACGGCCTGATTTTGGAACAAATTCGCCAGTTACATACTTGTCAAAGTAGCTACCGTTAGCATAGTCTGATTTTTCAAAGTTGTGGAAGGTGATACCACGTTCGCGGGCGATATTGTTTGACTCAACCAAGGTCCAGTAGTTCATAAGCATAAAGTAGATGCTTGTAAATTCAATTGACTCAGGTGATCCGTACTCAATCAGTTGTTGGGCAAGGTAGCTATGAAGCCCCATGGCACCAAGACCAAAGGTGTGAGCTAAACTGTTTCCGTGGTCGATAGTAGGGACAGCTACGATGTGTGAACTATCTGTAACGAAAGTAAGGGCACGAACCATAGCGCGAATAGAACGACCAAAGTCAGGTGACGTCATCATGTTGACCACGTTGGTTGATCCAAGGTTACATGAAACGTCCGTTCCCATTTGAAGGAATTCCTGAGCATCGTTGATCAAGCTTGGTTCTTGAACTTGAAGAATCTCAGAACACAAGTTACTCATGATAATCTTACCATCAACTGGGTTTGCACGGTTAGCTGTATCAATGTTGACGACATAAGGATAACCAGATTCTTGTTGCAATTTAGAGATTTCAGTTTCCAAATCACGCGCCTTGATTTTTGTCTTGCGGATATTTGGATTTGCGACCAATTCATCGTATTTTTCTGTGATGTCGATGTAGTTGAACGGCACGCCATATTCAAGCTCTACAGAGTAAGGGCTGAAGAGGTACATTTCTTCATTTTTACGAGCCAATTCGTAGAATTTATCTGGTACTACAACACCAAGTGAAAGGGTCTTTACACGAACTTTTTCATCGGCATTTTCTTTCTTAGTAGAAAGGAAAGCGATGATATCTGGGTGAAAGACGTTGAGGTAGACAACCCCAGCACCTTGACGTTGCCCGAGTTGGTTTGAGTAAGAGAAGCTGTCTTCGAAAAGTTTCATAACTGGTACGACACCAGAAGCAGCACCTTCATAACCTTTAATAGGAGCCCCGGCTTCACGAAGGTTGCTGAGGGAAATTCCCACACCACCACCGATACGTGAAAGTTGAAGAGCAGAGTTGATAGAACGGCCGATAGAGTTCATATCATCAGTTACTTGAATCAAGAAACAAGATACCAACTCCCCACGACGAGCACGACCTGCATTCAAAAAGGAAGGAGTAGCTGGTTGATAGCGTTGGTGGATGATTTCATTGGCAATATCAGTCGCAATCGCTTCATCCCCGTCAGCAAAATAAAGCGCGTTAAAGAAGACACGGTCTTCCATGCTTTCAAGGTAATATTCACCGTCATTAGTCTTCAAGGCATATTGATTGTAAAACTTATAGGCAGCCATGAATGATTTGAATTGGAAGTTCTGGTCCTTGATAAATTGATGCAATTCTTCCAAAAACTCTGGACGGTACTTCTTTAGAAATGCAGTTTCGATGTAGTTGTGTTCAATGAGGTAGTTGATTTTATCAGTAATTGAATCAAAAACCATGGTATTTGGAACCACATTTTCTTTAAAGAAGGCATCCAAGGCTTCCTTATCTTTATGAAGCATGATTTGTCCATTGACAGGACGGTTAATTTCGTTATTGAGACGGAAGTAAGTTACGTCCTCAAGATGTTTTAATCCCATAAAATTTCCTTTATCTAATTACAAAAGAAAGGCCTCTAAGTTAGCCCTAGAAGCAATCTCTTCTGGATGATGTACTAAGATTATGCTAATTGTTTCAGTTTTCCTGGTTGGAAGCCTGAAAAGACTTCAGTTGGTGTTTGGATAACAGGAGCAGCGCTGAAACCGAGCTCTTTAACTTGATCGATGTACTCTGGTTGCTCGTCGAGATTGATCTCACGATAAGCGACATTGTTGCTGTCCAAGAAACGCTTGGTCATCTTACATTGGACACAGTTGTTTTTAGAATAAACGGTTACCATTTTCGTAACTCCTCTTTCAAAATAGATTACTTTCTTAGTATATCAGAAAAAAAAACTTTGTCAAACTTTTTAAACTAAATCTTGTGCTAAAAAGTTACAGTTTCAAAAACAAAGCACAAGATATAGTGTTTTGTCAGAGTGTAAAATTGGTTTTTCATTGAACTATCAAAGTTTATCAAAACAAAAAAACTATATACTGTATATTGGTAAGATAAATAGAAGATTTTCAGCAAGTTATCAGAAAGGAAAACGAAGAAAATAGCAAAAATCGTAAGAACAGGAATAAGTCTAGCTGAGACAATACTTTAATAAAATAGAAACTGTAATATTTACGAAAAAAAGAAATTTTCTACACAAGATGTCCCAATATTTTGTATTAGAATATCTAAAATATAACCAAAGTGGAAATGACAGATTATGATGTATTCATAAAAATGGATCATTGGTTAATTTTATATAGGATACTTATGAGTTTCGTATCCTTTCATAAGGAGTATATAAATACAATGTTTGAAAAAGTTCATTTTATGTGATACACTATCTGTGATTATAAGATTAAAAAATGGATATCTGAATGCTTTTGTTTGATAGAGAATGTTATCAGATTATAATTAGATTAAATGAATGAAAGAACACAGAATTAGGAGGCGCGTGGTGAAAGAAAATGATGTTATTTTAAAACGGCAATCGACTCAAATATTTTTTAAGAATGGTGATACGGATTTTTTCTTCAATTGGTTGTTAGGAATCGGTGAAATTTTTGGTTTCTCTCATGGAGAGCTTTATTATCTTGCTCAAAGATTGGGGAACTCACCAAAGCCTGATGACTGGAAAAATGTATTTTTATCGCATGTAAACTACCTTGAACAAGAAGCAAGTAATTCAGGATTGAGTGAACAAACAAAGGCGCAGTATTATCTTGCACAGACCTACTCACTTCGCTCGGCAATCCAATTTACCGATCCATTTTCTGAAGAGTATTTACCGACCGTTCGTCAAATGGAGAAGGTGTTTTCTAGTGCAATTCATTCACTAGGTGCACCGATTGAAAAATTAACTATTCCCTATCAGGGTTCTTACTTGCCTGGTTATTATCTTCATAGCGACGATAATTGCCCAACGATAATCATGATTGGTGGAGGTGATACTTATCGCGAAGATTTATTTTACTTTGCAGGATATCCTGGATGGATACGAAATTATAATGTTTTAATGGTTGATCTTCCTGGTCAAGGGAGCAATCCTAGTAGAGGGCTGGTCTTTGATGTGGATGCTTCTATTCCAATTTCATTATGCATAGACTGGTTGGAAAATAGAAATCCTAAACTAAATTATTTAGCTATTTATGGTGTCAGCGGAGGGGGATATTTTACTGCACAAGCTGTCGAAAAGGATCCAAGAATTCATGCTTGGATTGCTAGTACCCCTATTTACGACGTTGCAGAACTTTTCAGAAAAGAATTTGGATCAAGTTTGAAAGCACCTAGTTGGTTAATAAATGCCATTTTAAAATTAGCTGGAAATTGGAATGAATCAGCAAATTTAAATCTTAAAAAGTATGCATGGCAGTTTGGTACTTCTGATTTTAAGAGTGCTATTGATGATGTATTTAACCATGCAAAGATTGTGGATTACCAAAAAATTCAATGCCCATGCCTTTTTATCATGGGAAAGGGTGAGGGTGCTGAACTGCAGCATCAAACTAAGGTGATTTATGAAGAACTTAAATCTAAAAATCAACAAACTAAACTTCAAGTATTTGAGGCGGAAAGTGGTGCGGACGCTCATTGCCAAGTCAATAATCTAAGACTCGCCCATAATGTCGTTTTTGATTGGTTGGATACTTTATTTGAATGGAATCAATCAAAGTTTTAGTTCTACTTATACCACTTAGATATATCTACCTTTTTACTGTTAGGGGCTACAAACTTATTTTACTTTAAGTAGCAAATTGGATAAATTCTCTACTGTTGATGGTAAGAGTAGGTTTTAGAATTTCAGGATTTGATGAAGTCTTTTCAAATAATGGATTTACTGAGTTATATTAATTATAGTTAAATAGTATTATTTCATTATTTACTAGGATTGTCCTCTGATTGGTATTAAGGGAAAATAGCTTTGAAAATTGAATTTTGATGATGACATTCTTTGAACAATTAGTGTTTAGATATGCTATTTAGTTACTAGAGTGCTCATTTAATAGAAAAAGAAGTAATTTCATTTTCAGTAAAAGTCCATAAAATACTTGAAAAATTATCTAGAAGGTGATATAATACAGTCTTGTAAGGGTTATCACATATAACTCAAAAAAGAAATAACTAAAGGAGAGTCAAACTATGGCTTCTAAAGATTTCCACGTAGTGGCAGAAACAGGTATTCACGCGCGTCCAGCAACATTGTTGGTTCAAACAGCTAGCAAATTTGCTTCAGATATCACTCTTGAATACAAAGGTAAATCAGTAAATCTTAAATCTATCATGGGTGTTATGAGTCTTGGTGTTGGCCAAGGTGCTGACGTTACAATTTCAGCTGAAGGTGCAGATGCTGACGACGCAATCGCTGCTATCACTGAAACTATGGAAAAAGAAGGATTGGCATAAGGAAAATGACAGAAATGCTTAAAGGAATCGCAGCATCTGACGGTGTTGCAGTTGCAAAAGCATATCTACTCGTTCAACCGGATTTGTCATTTGAGACTATTACAGTCGAAGATACAAACGCAGAAGAAGCTCGCCTTGATGCCGCTCTACAGGCATCACAAGACGAGCTTTCTGTTATTCGCGAGAAAGCAGTAGGTACGCTCGGTGAAGAAGCAGCTCAAGTTTTTGACGCTCACTTAATGGTTCTTGCTGACCCAGAAATGATCAGCCAAATCAAGGAAACAATCCGTGCGAAGAAAGTGAATGCAGAAGCAGGTCTGAAAGAAGTAACAGACATGTTTATCACTATCTTTGAAGGCATGGAAGACAACCCATACATGCAAGAACGCGCTGCGGATATCCGCGACGTGACAAAACGTGTATTGGCCAACCTCCTTGGTAAAAAATTGCCAAACCCAGCTTCTATCAATGAAGAAGTGATTGTGATTGCGCATGACTTGACTCCTTCAGATACAGCTCAATTGGACAAAAACTTTGTAAAAGCTTTTGTAACCAACATTGGTGGACGTACAAGCCACTCTGCTATCATGGCGCGTACACTTGAAATTGCAGCAGTATTGGGAACAAACAACATCACTGAAATCGTTAAAGACGGTGATATTCTTGCCGTTAACGGTATCACAGGTGAGGTTATTATCAATCCAACTGATGAGCAAGCGGCTGAATTCAAGGCTGCTGGTGAAGCTTATGCGAAACAAAAAGCTGAATGGGCTCTCTTGAAAGATGCTAAAACAGTAACTGCTGATGGCAAACACTTTGAATTGGCTGCCAACATCGGTACTCCAAAAGACGTTGAAGGTGTCAATGACAACGGTGCTGAAGCTGTTGGTCTATACCGTACAGAGTTCTTGTATATGGATTCTCAAGACTTCCCAACAGAAGATGAGCAGTACGAAGCTTACAAGGCTGTACTTGAAGGAATGAACGGTAAACCTGTTGTCGTTCGTACAATGGATATCGGTGGAGATAAGGAACTTCCTTACTTCGATATGCCTCATGAAATGAACCCATTCCTTGGATTCCGTGCCCTTCGTATCTCTATCTCTGAGACTGGAGATGCTATGTTCCGCACACAAATCCGTGCCCTTCTTCGTGCGTCTGTTCACGGTCAATTGCGTATCATGTTCCCAATGGTTGCGCTCTTGAAAGAATTCCGTGCAGCGAAAGCAGTCTTTGACGAAGAAAAAGCAAATCTTCTTGCCGAAGGTGTTGCAGTTGCGGATAATATCCAAGTTGGTATCATGATCGAAATCCCAGCAGCAGCAATGCTTGCAGACCAATTTGCTAAAGAAGTTGACTTCTTCTCAATTGGTACAAACGACTTGATCCAATACACAATGGCAGCAGACCGCATGAACGAACAAGTTTCATACCTTTACCAACCATACAACCCATCAATCCTACGCTTGATCAACAATGTGATCAAAGCAGCTCACGCTGAAGGGAAATGGGCTGGAATGTGTGGTGAGATGGCTGGTGATCAACAAGCTGTTCCACTTCTTGTCGGAATGGGCTTGGATGAGTTCTCTATGTCAGCAACATCTGTACTTCGTACGCGTAGCTTGATGAAGAAATTGGATACAGCTAAGATGGAAGAGTACGCAAACCGTGCCCTTACAGAATGCTCAACAATGGAAGAAGTCCTTGAACTTCAAAAAGAATACGTTAATTTTGATTAATCGAAAAGTCCTTGCAACTCAGTTGCAGGGGCTTTTTTAAAGAATTTTCAAGAAAATCTTTTTTATATAAAGTCCATTCTAGAGAAAGTAGCGGTGAAGAATAAAAAAATACTTAACTGGTTCATAAAATTCTTGACAAGTTGCAAATTTAGGAGTAAACTATTAACCAGTTAATTAATAGAGAGGAGTTTCTGCAATTTAGAAATGAATTGCAAATAGAAATATCAAAAAAGAAAGTGAGTTTCAATGAAAATTAATAAAAAATACCTTGCTGGTTCTGCGGCAGCTTTAATTTTAAGTGTCTGTTCTTACGAGTTGGGACTGTATCAAGCTAGAACAGTCAAAGAAAATAATCGTGTTTCCTATATAGATGGAAAACAGGCGGCACAAAAAACGGAGAATCTGACTCCTGATGAGGTTAGCAAGAAAGAAGGCATCAATGCGGAGCAAATCGTCATCAAGATAACAGACCAGGGCTATGTCACTTCGCATGGCGACCACTATCATTACTATAATGGCAAAGTCCCTTATGACGCTATCATCAGTGAAGAGTTGCTGATGAAGGATCCAAACTACCAGCTCAAGGACGAGGATATTATCAGTGAAATCAAGGGTGGTTATGTTATCAAGGTAGATGGAAAATACTATGTTTACCTTAAGGACGCATCCCATGCGGATAATGTCCGTACGAAAGAAGAAATCAATCGGCAAAAACAAGAGCATAGTCAGCATCGTGAAGGAGGAACTTCAGCAAACGATGGTGCGGTAGCCTTGGCACGTTCACAGGGACGCTATACCACGGATGATGGATATATCTTTAATGCATCCGATATCATTGAAGATACTGGTGATGCTTATATCGTTCCTCATGGCAACCATTACCATTACATTCCTAAGAGTGAGTTATCAGCCAGCGAATTGGCTGCCGCAGAAGCCTTCCTATCTGGTAGAAGTGGCCAATCAAAGGCGCCTACTTATCGCCGTACCAATAACAACAGTGCTAGCAGCGATGTAGATAGATGGACCTCATCCTATAATAACCAAGGCAACAGCTATACGAACACAGCTAACAACAGTAGCGACGATAACCAAGCAAGTCAGAGTGATGAGGATATTGATAGCCTTCTGAAACAACTTTACGCCTTGCCGCTCAGCCAACGACACGTAGAATCTGATGGCCTTGTCTTCGACCCAGCACAGATTACAAGTCGAACAGCTAGAGGAGTTGCCGTGCCTCATGGGAACCATTACCATTTCATCCCTTATTCACAGATGTCTGAATTGGAAGAACGAATCGCTCGTATTATTCCTCTACAGTACAGTTCGAACCATAGGGTGCCGGATTCAAGACCAGAAGAACCAAGTCCACAACCGACTCCGGAACCTAGTCCAAGCCCGCAACCTGCACCAAATCCTCAACCATCTCCAAGCAATCCAATTGACGAAAAATTGGTCAAACAGGCAATTCGAAAAGTAGATGATGGTTATGTATTTGAGGAGAATGGAACATCTCGTTATATTCCTGGCAAGGAACTTTCAGCAGAAACAGCAGCAGCAATTGATAGTAAACTAGCCAAGCAAGAAAGTTTGTCTCATAAACTCGGAGCTAAGAAAACCAATCTCCCATCTGGTGATCGAGGATTTTACAATAAGGCTTATGATTTACTAGCAAGAATTCATCAGGACTTACTTGATAATAAAGGTCGTAAAGTTGATTTTGACGCTTTGGATAAACTGTTGGAACGTTTAAATGATGAAAGCAGTGATAAAGTTAAGTTGGTCGAAGATATACTTGCATTTCTAGCACCGATTCGTCATCCAGAACGTCTAGGAAAACCAAATGCGCAAATTGCCTACACTGATGATGAGATTCAGGTAGCCAAGTTGGCAGGCAAGTATACAACAGAAGATGGCTATATCTTTGATCCCCGTGATATCACCAGTGATGAGGGGGATGCCTATGTAACTCCACATATGACCCATAGTCATTGGATTAAGAAAGATAGTTTGTCTGAAGCCGAAAGAGCGGCAGCCCAGGCTTATGCTAAAGAGAAAGGTTTAACACCTCCTTCGACAGGAAATACAGAGACTAAAGGAGCAGAAGCTATCTACAACCGCGTGAAAGCAGCTAAGAAGGTGCCTCTTGATCGTATGCCTTACAATCTCCAACATACCGTGGAAGTTAAAAACGGTAGTTTAATCATTCCTCATTATGATCATTACCATAACATCAAATTTGAGTGGTTTGACGAAGGACTTTATGAGGCACCTAAGGGGTATAGTCTAGAAGATCTCTTTGCGACTGTGAAGTACTATGTCGAACATCCAAACGAACGTCCGCATTCAGATAGTGGTTGGGGAAATGCAAGTGACCATGTTCAAAGAAACCAAAATGGTCAAGCTGATAACAATCATACGGATAAACCATCAGTAGAGAAACCTCGGGCAGACAAACCTGAGGAAGAAAAGCCGCGCGAAGAGAAGCCTCAAAGTGAGAAACCAGAATCTCCAAAACCAACTGAGGAGCCGGAAGAAGAATTACCAGAGGAACCAGAAGAACCTCAGGTCGAGACTGAAAAGGTTGAAGCGAAGTTGAGAGAGGCTGAAGAGCTACTTGCAAAGATCCAAGACCCCATTATCAAGTCCAATGCCAAAGAAACTCTCACTGGCTTAAAAAATAACCTGCTATTTGGTGCTCAGGATAACAATACCATTATGGCTGAAGCTGAAAAGTTGTTGGCTTTATTAAAGGAGAGCAAGTAAAGGTAGAAGCATTTTCTAGATCCTAAAAACAGGATAGGAGAACTAGAAAAGTTAAAATCGAAAATGAGAATAGAATGTAAGTTCTAGTTCTCATTTTTTTCATGAAAATGTGAAAAATATCTTGACATATAGTGTAAATAAAGATAAACTATTTACTAGTTAATTAAATGGTTAAATACTAGTTAAGGAGTAACGATGAAAAAAAGAACATTTCTATTATTAGTGGTAGGTCTCTTGATTCTTGTCTTAGGAGCATGTAGCCAAAAAGAAAAACAAGAATCAAAAGGGATGAAGATTGTCACAAGTTTTTACCCAATCTATGCCATGGTCAAAGAGGTATCAGGTGACTTGAATGATGTACGGATGATTCAGTCAAGTAGTGGGATTCACTCCTTTGAACCATCAGCAAATGACATTGCTGCCATTTATGATGCGGATGTCTTTGTCTATCACTCTCATACGCTCGAATCTTGGGCTGGAAGTCTAGATCCTAACTTGAAAAATTCAAAAGTTAAGGTTTTAGAAGCTTCTGAAGGGATGACGTTGGAGCGTGTACCGGGCTTAGAAGATGTAGAAGCTGGTGACGGCATCGATGAAAAAACACTCTACGACCCTCACACTTGGTTAGATCCAGAAAAAGCAGGTGAAGAAGCTCAGATTATCGCTGACAAACTTTCGGAGATTGATAGTTCTAATAAGGAAACGTATCAAAAGAATGCTAAAAACTTTATCGCTAAAGCCCAAGAATTGACTAAGAAGTACCAGCCTATTTTTGAAAAAGCGAGTCAAAAGACCTTTGTTACACAACACACAGCCTTTTCTTATCTCGCTAAACGCTTTGGTTTGAAACAACTTGGTATAGCAGGGATTTCCCCTGAACAAGAACCAAGTCCGAGACAACTAACAGAAATTCAGGAATTCGTTAAGACCTATAAGGTTAAAACCATCTTTACTGAGAGCAATGCTTCTTCTAAAGTCGCTGAGACCTTGGTCAAATCAACAGGAGTTAGCCTAAAGACACTCAATCCTTTAGAAGCAGATCCTGAAAATGACAAAACTTACTTAGAAAATCTAGAAGAAAACATGAATGTTCTTGCAGAAGAATTAAAATGAGGAGATGATGAAAATGAAGAAGAAATACCTTGCAGCAGGATCGGCTCTTGTCCTTTCCCTAAGCCTTTGCATCTATGCATTGAACCAACACCAGGTGGAAGAAAACAAAGATAATAATCGTGTGTCTTATGTCGATGGGAAGCAAGACACTAAAAAAACAGAGAATCAGACACCAGATCAAGTTAGCAAAAAAGAAGACATTCAGGCTGAACAAATTGTCGTGAAAATCACCGATCAAGGTTATGTGACTTCACATGGTGATCATTTCCATTATTACAATGGTAAAGTTCCTTTTGACGCGATTTTCAGCGAAGAACTGTTGATGAAAGATGCCAATTATCAACTGAAAGATGCTGATATTGTCAATGAAATCAAAGGTGGTTACATTATCAAGGTGGATGGCAAGTATTATGTCTACCTTAAAGATGTGGCTCATGCTGATAATGTTCGTACGAAGGACGAAATTGAGCGCCAAAAACAAGGTCATACTCATGATGCACCAACTTCTAACAGTGCAGTGGCGCTTGCTCAATCTCAAGGTCGTTATACTACAGATGATGGCTACATCTTTAATCCGTCTGATATTATTGAGGATACTGGTGATGCTTATATCGTCCCTCATGGTGGACATTATCACTATATCCCAAAGAGTTCCTTGTCTGCTAGTGAATTGGCTGCTGCCCAAGCCTACCTTTCTGGAACTAGAAAACAACCGAGTGTGACTGACTATCGTCCAAGTCAAAATGGAACCAGTCAAACCACTAATCCTAGTCAACAAACTGAAAGACCAAGCAATCCAGAAGAGAGCTTACAAACTCTATTGCAGCAACTCTATGCTCTTCCAAGTAGTCAACGTTATGCTGAATCAGATGGCTTGATTTTTGACCCTGCTAAGATTTCAAGCAGAACACCGAGTGGTGTGGCGATTCCTCACGGAAATCACTATCATTTCATCCCATATACAAAGCTTTCTGCATTGGAAGAAAAGATTGCGCGTATGATTCCTTTATCTAGCGACAGTGGGAAGCCAACACCTTTGGAAAATCCAAGTAAACCAGTAGAGCATTCAGCTCAACAAGATCATCATGACCAATACGGTGACCAAGGAAGTCAAGATACCAACCATGAAGATCATGACCATGATGGAGTGGAGCATGACCACCACGGTGAAGAACATGATCATGGTTTTGCAGCTGACCGTGTTATTAGTGAAGATGAGCAAGGGTTTGTAGTTTCTCATGGAGATCACGCTCATTATTTCTTTAAGAAGGACTTGACTGCAGCTCAAATCAAAGCTGCCCAGGATCACTTGAAAGAAAATCATCAGTCGCAGCACGTTCAACCACTTGCAAAGACTGTGGAAAGTTTCTCAAGAGATGCTAGCGATGAAGAAAAAATCAAGTATATCTCACAGACATACGGAGTTCCGCTCGAAGCGATTCGTATTTCAAATGGATTCTTTGTCTTTGGAAATCCGGATCAAGCCTATGATCCAACCCATATCCATCCCTATGCTGTTCGAAAAGAACATGTTCGTATTCCTCTCCAAACTGGAAATCCAGAACTGGATTTCCTAAATGAACTTTATACGACTGCCCTACGTGATGGGGTGTCTCCTTATAGTTTGCAAGTAGAGAATGGTAGCTTTGTGATTCCTCACGGTGATCACAATCACTACATTAAGGTTCAGACAAAGGGCTATGAAGTAGCTTTGAAAAATAAGATTCCGGCCCTACAATCGACCTATCAACCTGGAGCATTTGATGAACAAACAGTTCTATCTAAGGTGGATCAACTTTTAGCAGATAGCAGAAGTCTCTACAAAGACCAGCCAATCATGCAGAGACGTGTTGAACTTGCTTTGGGGCAGTTCACCGAAAATATGAAAAAACTGGCAACAAACTCAACTGCTGGATATCTAGCAGCCTTGGATCTCTTTGATAAACAGTATATCCATGTGGATCAAAGTGTGGCACCAGTTGAAACTTCACCTTTAGATAAGAAGTACCAAGCCCTTGTAGATAAGATCAATACATTGGATACAGATACTTATGGCTTGCCTAAGAAGGATCTTTTGGTACATTTGCAGGAAGCAAAACTAGCACAGGATGAGACAGAGTTGGCTGCGATTGAAGCGAAACTGCAGGCCTTGCAAGATTTCCGAGATCGAACAGGGGTTACAACAGTAGAGTACATCAAGTATTTCTATGAACATGTGTCTGATGGTCGTTTGAGAGAAGAACTTCGAAACCGTGTTGCTAAATTGACATGGGAACTTTACCAGTCACAATCTTTCCTAAAAGCAACCGACTTGAACAAGTTATTCCCAACTATTTACCAAACTAAGCTAGAAGTAGAAGAAGCTCTCAAAGAAGAACCCGTTTCTACAAAAGCTGGTAAGACTATTCTAGATACGGAAAAAGTAGATAGTCAAACTGCTAAGACCGCCATCTATGAATTCCTAAAAGAGCTCTACGGTGATTTTATGCCAGAAGAGCGGGTTAGCCATGTTAAGAAGGAAGAAGTGGATGCTCTTCTAACTAAAGCTGCCCAACTCCTAGCACGTGTCAAAGAAGATGGTGTCAAACAATCCCTAGCTGAAGAAGCAGCTAATATCAAAGCGGCTACTGAAAAGGAAAATGCAGACCTTGACGAAGCTAAAACACAACTTGAGGATCTCTTGAATCGTATTGCAGCGACTATCCAACGAGAGAAAAAAGAAGCAGAACAAGATCCACAAACGGTGATTATCTACCAAAAACTCTATAATATCTTGCTCTCTCTTCACAAGTACCTAGAGGATAACAAAGGATCCGATGCTGACTTTGAACGTGTTGATGCCCTATTTGATCAACTTGCAGCTAAAAGTAGTGATAAAGAAGGTCTCCTCACTCTAGCTAAAGATATCATTAGCTTGAACCAAGAACTTCGTTCAAAAGCAAGTGAAACTGACAGTCAATCTAAGTCTGAGAAAGGCAGTGAAACAACTGCTTCTCAATCAAGCGAAAAGCAAGAGAAAAGTGAGACTGAGCCAAGTGCTCAACCAAACGAATAAAAAGAAAGACGAAGTAGCTGAGCTACCTCGTCTTTTTTAGTCTTTATAAGCTACAATACCAATGATGGTATCCACCGCACGCTCCATGGTCTGAAGACTCACGTATTCAAAACGTCCATGCATGTTTTCACCACCAGCAAAGATATTAGGAGTTGGGATCCCCATAAAGGAAATCTTAGACCCATCTGTTCCACCACGAATCGGTTCGATAATTGGCGCGATCCCTAAATCTTCCATAACAGCTTTAGCAATGGTAACGGGTGTCATGTCTTTCTCGATGACTTCTTTCATATTGTAGTACTGGTCTGTCAGAGTCAAGCTAACGCGATCATTCCCAAGCTCTTGATTCATCTTGTCAGCGATGGCTTGCATAGCTGCTTTACGAGCTTCAAAGGCATCTTTTTCAAAGTCACGGATGATGTAGCTTGCACGCGCCTCCTCGACACTACCTGTCACATCCATAAGATGATAGAAACCTTGATAACCATCTGTCAATTCAGGTCGGTCATTCTCTGGAAGTTGATTATGAAAATCAATCGCTAGCTGAAGGGCATTGACCATCTGTCCTTTAGCAGTACCAGGGTGAACATTGCGCCCTTGGAAATGAAGCTCAGCAGCAGCTGCTGAGAAAGTTTCATACTGAAGCTCACCTAGCGGACCACCATCAACAGTATAGGCAAAGTCAACGTTAAAGTCTTCAGCATCAAATTTGTTAGCTCCAACACCGATTTCTTCATCTGGTCCAAAACCAACTCGAATCTCACAGTGTTTGATTTCGGGATGAGCAGTCAGATATTCAATAGCAGTCATAATTTCAGCAATCCCTGACTTGTCATCAGCACCCAGCAAGGTCGTGCCATCAGTTGTGATAAGCGTTTGGCCTGGATATTTCTCAAGGCTCTTGAAATCAGCAGGATCGAGTTTAAATCCAGAATCACCCAAGTCGATAACTCCACCATCGTAATTTTCAATGACTTGCGGATTAACTCCCTCAGCATTAAAATCAGCAGTATCCATGTGGGAGATGAAGCCAATCTTGCGTGTAAGGCTGGGATCATTAGCTGGTAAGGTACCAATAGCAAAACCATTTGGAAGGTAGTAGACGTTTTGCAGACCGACACGTTTCATTTCAGGAATAAGAACATTGGTCGCAAAATCTACCTGGCTTTGCGTACTTGGAGTAGTAGTAGAGTGTTCATCAGAACGCGTATTGACCTTAACGTAGGTCAAGAAACGATCTAAAAGGTTCGGATAAGTCATAAAAACTCCTTTAACAATCATAAAATAGAATGCAAACTTCGGAAAAACCTTATTCTGAAAATTTCATGAATTTTGAAAAAATATAATAATTCAAATTCAATAGACTTTCAAATGAAATTTTGGATATTCTAGAATAAAATATATGCATTGATATTTTATGAGATTTTTTTATTCTTTTTTCATTTTACCATAGAATAGTTTGAAAGACAAAGAAGAATCATACTCTTTTATTAATTAACATAATATAAAATTAATCATATTAATTGACACTGCGTGAACTTTATTGTACAATTATCTTGTAAATGTCCTAGATTGATATAGTAACAATATTAGTACATTCTAGTTAAGGAGAATAAAATGAACATTCGCTTCGATTTTAAGAAAGTTCAAATTATTGCACGCCGTTTAGTTACACTGTTAGCTATTCTCTTTTTGTGTGCTCCGATAAGTCTGTTAAATGCTGATTCTACTACAGAACCTCAGACAACCCTTCATAAAACAATTACTCCGATATCAGGACAGGATGACAAGTATGAGTTGTCATTGGATATCACGTCCAAACTGGGAACGGAGACCCAAACGGATCCCTTGGATGTTGTTTTAGTAGCAGACCTCTCAGGAAGTATGCAGAATCAGGATGTCCAATCTTTTGATGGACGGACGATCAGTCGGATTGACGCATTGAAAAATACTCTAAAAGGAACAAATGGTCGTAAGGGCTTAATTGATACCATTCTATCCAATTCTAATAACCGTTTATCTATGGTAGGATTTGGTGGGAAAATAGATAACCAACGTTACAATAGTTATTATCAATGGCCAGCTTGGGCGGGGTACTTTTCTGGTATTTCCTCTCATGATGATGCTAAGACAGTATTAAACTGGAGCAATGATGTTCAAGGAGCCAAAAGAATGGTTTCTAGAATGTCTGTTGATAATAGTGGTGATTCGATTGGTTACGAAGGAGGAATAGGTACAGGTACAAATATTGGAGCAGGACTTCAGTCAGCAACAGAATTACTTCAGTCAGCCAGATCAAGTGCAAAAAAGGTTGTTATTCTTTTGTCAGATGGTTTTGCGAACATGTACTACGATACTAGAGGTTATACGATCTACAATTGGAGCAATAATGATGGTGTAACAGAAATAGCTCCATCGTGGTATCAAACCAATCTAAACACGTTTACTGAAACAGTTTCTGGTTATCTTGCTCCCAAGATTGATGGATTTTATTCTATCAAATTCCGCTACTCTAATAGTACAGATAGTATTTCTAAACTAAAAGAGTACATTGGTAGTTATAATTCTTCCATTCCAAACGAAATATTATCCGCTAACAATGAAAGGGAATTGAGAGAACAATTTAAGGAAATCACCAAGAAAATCCTTCCCCTAGGTGTTCACCATGTGACCATCAAGGATGTTTTGTCCAAATATGTTCAACTTCTTCCCGATAACAGTTCAAATATTCGAGTTGTAAAAATCGAAAACGATAAAGAGGAAACCTTGGGATCAGATAAGGTTACGCTGGAAACAAGGAAGAATGAAAATGGTCTGGTCGAAGTAACAGCAAAATTTAATCCTAACTACATTCTTGATGATGGTGTGAAGTACGCCCTCAAATTTACTGTTACATCAAGTCAAGATGCCTTAGATGCCATTGCTGGTGATAAAAAACTAGAGGCCGGTGATGCTGAAGGTTCTGATGTCAATAAACTCTACTCCAATAAAGGTGCCAGTGTCACCTATTCCTATGGAATAGGCACCTACCAAACCAAGACCAAAGAATACTCTGACAACCCAACCTTTAAGCCTTCAGATCCATTAACGGTACCAGTGGAAGTTGAATGGCAAGGTGTGACGGGTGCGAGAACTGTTATTACAGCTGATCAACCGAGTAATGTTGAACTGAAACTGGTTCAAAAGAACAAGAACAGAGGTTCTGACAATCAAGAATATCGAAAGACCAATGTGAATGTTAGAAAAAACGTATCTAATGAAACGAGGAACTTTGAAAAAGTTGCCAAAGGATATCAATACGATTTAATTGCACCGGACGTCCCAGCCTTTACCAAAGAAATAAAAAATGTTGGTACAGAAACTAAACCATCCTTTAAGGTAATCTATAAACAATTGCCAAGTCTGACGATTAAGAAAGTGTTGGAAGCTGAAAGTAACTTGAACAAAGAGTTTAGAATTAAGGTAAAACTAACCTCTCCTGATTCTACGCCATTGAATGGAACTTTTGGCGAGATAACTGTTGTAAATGGAGAAGCGGAGATCCGTGTCGAAAAACGAAAACGTTGGAAAGGTATTCTAAGCTATCTTCCTCGAGGAACCCATTACAAAGTTGAAGAAGAAGCGGCATCAACGAACGGTTACCACGTTACATATGAGAATCAAGAGGGCGATCTGAATAAAGACGAGACCAGCACTGTTACGAATCACAAGCTTCCAAGTTTATCAGTCACAAAAAAAGTTACAGGCGTATTTGCCAACTTATTAAAATCCTTCAAGATTACCATTAACATCAGGGATGCTCAGAACAGTCCACTGAATGGAACCTATACTGCAACGGTGAATAATAAAAGAACCCCTCTGCAATTTACGAATGGTCGAGCGTCTATAGATCTCAGTAAAGACCAAACCATAAAAATTGATGGACTTCCACTCGATAGTCACTACACTATTGAAGAGGAATCAAACTCTTCTCGTGGATATCAGGTATCTTATGAAAATCAAGAAGGCAAACTGGATGGGGATAAGTCCGCGACAGTCACGAATAATAAGAATAGCGTGCCTGAAACCGGAGTTGACTTCCTCAGCAGTACACTCGTGTTAGGAATAATCCTTCCTCTAGGGGGAATCTTCTTTACAATCCTACTCGGATATCTAGTGGTACATAGGAGAAAATAATGCTACTTAAAAAGAAACATAAGAAAACAGTAACACAAGTCAATCGGGATAAGTCTCCGCCGAGTGTATGGGGAGATATCCTCTACTTAGTCAGTAAGCTTCTGATGGTTGGGTTTGTACTGGCCACCCTTTACTTTTTTGTCTTTGGACTATTGAGATACAATGACGATGGCATGAAGCCAGCCTTAAAAGATGGCGACTTGGTTGTCTACTATAGGTTGGATAAACGTTATTCGATTGGTGATCTGCTTGTCTATAGTTATAAAGGTAAGGAAAGAGTGGCGCGTGTCATTGCAACCGAAGGAAGTACGATCGATATAAACGAAAATGGTCTCATCATCAACGGTTCTCCTCAACAAGAGCAGGATATCTACAAAGAAACGCTGCTCTATAAGGAAGGGGCTACCTTCCCAATGAAAGTCCCAGCAGGACAACTCTTTGTCCTCGGAGACAATCGAACAACGGCTGTAGATAGCCGTGCTTTTGGAACCATTCCTATACAGGATACCCATGGCAAGGTGGTAACAGTCCTAAGGCGACGGGGCTTTTGATGACAATTTATGAAAAAAGAAATTAAAAAATAAAAGGAATAATCATGAAAAAAACATTTTTGAAAAAATTAGTTACTGCAAGTATTGCAGCTGTAACCGCCTTGTCGGTCTTTAGAGGAGTGCCAACATTTGCGGATGATAATGATGTGGCGACTGCCAAAGCAACTGGTGAAACAAGTGCAAAAGTTTCTATTAATAAGGTGTTGAACATTGCTGAAGGAATTACAACACCTGAAGCAACTTTTACATTTACTTTCACCCCTAAAACTGGTACATCATCAAATGGTGCACCCTATGAAACAATTGATTCTTCTAATGGTCAAATTACAGATAAAAATGTATCTTATTCTGGAACAGACGTTTTAGCAACTGGCCAAACTAACATTAAGAAAGATACCGGCGATATTTTTAGAGAAGTGAACTATACACATGCTGGTGAATATGTCTATACTGTTGCTGAAAAACAAAATGTTGGTTGGAAAGTTATTCAAAAAAATGGTTCACCTATTGATTTTATGACATATGATAATCGCAACTATGAAATGCACGTTATTGTTAAGAACAAAACTACAGGAGGAACATATATTTCTTCTGTGTATTTTAAACAAGTATCCCCAAGTGTGAATGGTAAAGTAAAACCATCTGAAAGTGGAACTACTTACAAATATGATCTTTTCACTAACATTTATCGTAAAAATGCTGGTAAAATTACAGATCCAAATGAACCAAACCCTAATAAACCAAATGTTTCAAAAGTTGACCCAAATGCTAAATCTTTAGTAATTAAAAAAGTTGTATCAGGTGCTACTGCAGATAAATCAAAAGATTTCACTTTCAAGCTTACTTTCACAAAAGCATCTACAGAAACTTCACAATCAATCACTGGTAAAATCGGTGAAACCTCAAAAACATTTGTCTATGGTCAAGAAACGACTATAACACTACGTCACGATCAATCTTTAGTGTTTGACACAATTCCTGCTGGTACTCGTTATAAATTGGTTGAAACTGGATCTCAAGGTTACACAGCTTCAGCTGCATATAAGGAGAACGGAGCATCAAAAAATCAAGCTGGTACAGTTTCTACAAATTTCACTCAAGATAGTATCCTTATTGGTGAAAAACCAAACGATAACACTATCACAAATAGCTTACCAGACGTTACCCCTACTGGTCTCTTGATTGACAACCTTCCTTTCATCTTGATGATTGGTCTTGGTTTGGCTGGATTTGTTGTTTTGTCTAAAAAACGCAGACAAGCTTAAGCAAGTGGTTTGACCGATGAAAATCAAGCGTGAGAAACCCAAAAGGAGTTTGTCTAGGCGTCTGGTCCTTGCTGTAGATGCATTGATGAATCATATCTTGCTCCTCTTGACAGCCTTAGTCTTTCTCTTTGGTTTCTACGCCCTCTGGGATGCCAATCAGGTTTATTCTCAGGCTTCATCAAGTGAGTATGAGGCCTATAGACCTGTTAGTACCAGTGAGAAGGATGAGCTTGCTAGTTTTTCTGGCTTTCACAAGCTACAGCAAGTCAATCCAGAGGTTCTCGGTTGGATCAATGTCTATGGCACCAATATCGACTATCCCTTAGTTCAAGCCAAAGACAATGAAAAATACCTGAACAAGGATTCCAAGGGAGAATTTGCAGCTACAGGGGCTATTTTCCTTGAGGCTCGAAATGAATCCAAGTTCGAAGACTTTAATACCATCATCTACGGACACCATGTAGAAAATGGGGTTATGTTTGGAGATGTAGCAAAGTTTTCTGATAAGGAATTTTTTGACCAGCATCGCTACGGCAGTATTTACTATAATGGCGTTGAAAAAGGTCTTGAAATCTTTGAAATGCTCGAGGTGGACGCCTATGACTTTAACATCTACGATCCAGGTATTAATGGGGATGATCGGCGCCAAGAATATATCGATCACTTACTCTCGGTTGCCATTCACAAACGAGACATTACACTGGGGCCAAATGACCATATCATTCTTCTCAGTACCTGTTTCCTAGACGTAACAAATGGGAGACATATCGTAGTTGCCAAGATTACGGATACAGTTCCAAAGAACACCTTCCATACGAAAAAATCAAAACCATTCCCTTATAGTGTCTTTGATGATTCGTCGCTCGGACGATTTCTCTCATCGATTCCTTTGTGGATATGGTATATCATCTTATTTATCTTGCTCTTGCTATTGATCTTCTTGCTCATCATCCTCTATTTGATCTTGCGTCGTAGAAGAGAAGCAAAGGAAGAAGGAGCAGATACCATTACTGACTAAACTACCAATAAAAGAGAAAGGGATAGCCTCTCTTGCTCTTTTATTTTCAAGGCTAGAAAGGAGAAAGAAGGAAATATGAAAACAAGTACGAGTCACAAGACCATAATGGTCATTCTATCCCTCTTTCTAGTTTTTTTCTGTCTTTTTACAGCTGATAGAGCTCTTGCGAGCGACTACGATCATTATAATCCCATTGAAAAGGATGCCAGCAGTACGGGCTTTGAAACCTTGCAGCACCTCAACAAGGATGTTTGTGGTTGGATTAGCCTTGATGGGACCAAGGTAGACTATCCCCTCTTGCAGAGTCAGGACAATGTCAAATACCTTGACCGCAATGCCTTTGGCGATTATACTGTGTCAGGTTCTATATTCCTAGACTATCGTTTTAACCCAAATTTTACGGACTTTAACACCATCATTTATGGTCACTCCATGGCTTCTGGTGCTATGTTTGGGGAGATTCAAAAATTTGCGGATCAAGATTTTTTTGAAAAGCATCGTTATGGCTCTATCTATTATAACGGCCGTGAACGAGGGCTTGAGATATTTGGAATTTTAGAAGTAGATGCCTATGACGCGGAGATTTACCGAACTTTGAGTTCCAACGATGAGGAACACCAGGCCTACTATCAATATTTGCTAAGTAAAGCCAAGTACAAGCGAGATGTTTCGCTGACCTCAACGGACAAGATTGTTTTATTAAGCACCTGTTTCCTTAATATTACCAACGGACGGCATATCCTCTTAGCTAAAATAACGGATGCACCAGTAAAAGCAGCCCAGGATAAAAGTGGGGAAGCAGTAGGGACGCGGTATTTCGATCAAGGCCTACCAACGCATTGGATTTATATCCTTGCCTTTCTTCTCCTGATTATCGTTATTTTACTCCTTGTCGTTATCATCCTAATCATAAGGCGAGATAGAAAGACAAAAGAACAAAAGAAATAGTAGACGTCGGAAGCGTTTACTATTTTTTTCTTTCATGATAGAATAGATAGTGAAAATAATATCATAAGGATGATAACATGAAAAAAGCTATATTAATGATGACCTTTGGATCTCCAGAGGAGATTAGTTTTGAAGGAGTAGCAGAATTTTTTACAAATATTCGTCGTGGTGTTAGACCCCAAGACCACGAGATTCAGACTCTCTATGACAACTATGTCCTTATCGGTGGGACGCCCTTGCAGCGGATTACACGTGAGGAGGTTGATTTAGTCAAGGAACGTTTAGGCGAGGAGTACGGTATCTACTTTGCCAATAAGTTTTCTCGGCCCTTTATCCCTGATGTGATCAAGCAGATGGAGTCTGATGGTATTGAAGAATGTATTTGTTTGATTTTGGAACCTCATTATTCCTTTTACTCGGTGATGGGGTATGAAAAGTTTTTGGAAAGTCAGCAGATCCGATTTTTAGTAATTAAGGACTGGTATCAACAACAGCCTTTGCTGGACTTCTGGACAGATGAGATTGAAAAAATTTTACGAAACCATGTGGGAGAAGAATCTTTCAAGGTAATCTTTTCAGCTCACAGTGTTCCCATTTTTGCCTTGGATTATGGAGATCCTTATATCGATCAGATTTTCGATAATAGCAAGCTCATTGCTGAACAACTCGGCCTAACAGCCGACCAGTATACCAATACTTGGCAGAGCGAAAGCGATATTGGAATCCCTTGGATCAAGCCAGATGTCTTAGAATATTTACGAGAACAAAAGCAACATCCAGAGCATTATATTTTTGTCCCGATTAGCTTTATCAGTGAGCACATCGAAGTCTTGTTTGATAACGATGTGGAATGTTATGAGTTGTGTCAAGAATTAGGTGTCACCTACCATCGTCCACCTATGCCCAATACAGATAGCCGTTTAATTGACGCTTTAGTTGCTACTGTAAGAGCCAATGAAGACAAAGAATTTAAAGCTTTTCTCCCAGAAGAAGAAACTTTTGATGAGTTAGCACCTTCGGCAACTACCAAGGACATCATGGAGGAGACAGACGACCTTCAGATGCCAGAATTTGTCAAAAAACTCATTGAGAAAAAAGGTCGTGAAAATGTGAAGATGCCTTACTTGATTAAGAAAATGCTCGAAAAGGCTGGGAAGTTACCAAAAGAGTAAAGAAAAAGGATTTAGCTTTAAGCTAGATCCTTTATCTGTTTTATTTTTTCTCAAGAAGAGCTTTGATTTCTTGAAGAACTTCAAGTTCAGTTGGAGCAGCAGGTGCTTCCTCAACCACTTCCTCTTTCTTACGAAGGTTTTGAGCTTTTTCAATACCTTTGATAACGAAGAAGAGAACTGTACCCACAACAAGGAAGTTGATAACAGCGCTCAAGAATTTACCATATGTAACACCATTCCATGCAAGCTCAGCGATGTTTTGTACTTGCGCAGCTTCCAAGGCTGGGTTCAATAGGAGTGGAGTGATGATATCATTAACAAATGAAGTAACGATAGCACCAAAAGCAGAGGCAATGATTACACCGACAGCAAGGTCAACGACATTACCACGAAGCAAGAATTCTTTAAGATCCTTTAACATTTTCATAAATTCCTTTCCTAATTTTCTAATTTATTATATCCTAAATTGTGACAAAAAGCAACTTGAACGCTTAAAGCGGTCAGTTGTCCCTTTTAAAAATATAGATTTTACTGAAAATATAGTTTAAAATGATGATCAAAATTTGTGCTAGGATAGTTTCAATCATATTAACCCTATCTATATTATATTCAACAAACTGGCCAATAACATCAGGAAAGGTTGTAACAAAGATATAAGTTAAAAGAAGGTCCAGTCCAAGAGTAGAGAGACGAGCTAAGAAAAACTTAGCCAGGCGAGTCGGCCAATTCCTTCTCACTTGTTTAAAGACGATTGTATCATTTGTGAGAAAGGCGAAGAGAATCCCAATAATATTTGCGAGGGCAGTTGCGAGGAATTCCTGGTGGCTGATATGGTAAATAACCAAACGTGATGAAATAGAAACCAGAGTAGTAGCACCACCAAAAAATAGGTAGGAGAGAATCTCGTTATCAAAGAAAGCTTTTATTAGTCTTTTCATGATTTTAGTATAGCATAAAGCGGGCTAATGTGCTATACTAGTAAGGTTGATAACCTCAACCCTTGGTGCTTAGCTTCTTTCACCAAGCATATTTTACGCGGGAAACCGCCAAAGGAGAAAACATGAAAAAATTAACTGTTCGTGACATGGCAGATATTGCCATTGTTGCTGCTATTTATGTAGTTTTGACTATTACGCCACCAATCAATGTTCTTAGTTTTGGGGCGTATCAGTTCCGTATTTCAGAAATGTTGAATTTCTTGGCCTTTTACAACCCTAAATATATCATCGGTGTGACAATTGGATGTATGATTGCTAATTTATTTAGTAGTTTTGGCCTAATAGATGTCTTTGTCGGTGGAGGTTCTACCCTAGTTTTCCTTAGTCTAGGGGTATTGCTCTTTGCAAAATACAGCAAAGATTACCTCTTTAACGGATTGATTCGAAAAGATCATTTCTTCTTTTCAATCCTCTTCTCCATTTCAATGATTACCATTGCAGCTGAACTCCATATCTTGACAGAAGCTCCCTTCTTCTTCACATGGTTCTCTACTGGAATTGGTGAGTTTGCATCACTTATAGTGGGAGCGATTTTGATTGGTAAATTGGGACAGCGAATCGATCTAACAAAATAAGAAGTTTATAAGCTAGATTCTTGCTAAATCTAGCTTTTTTCATTCCATAAAATTAAAAGAGAGCGCTTGACAAGAACATAGAACTATAGTATACTTTTTAGGTAAGCTGATTTAGCTCAGTTGGCAGAGCGCATCCATGGTAAGGATGAGGTCGCCGGTTCAATCCCGGCAATTAGCATGATAGAAACAAAATGACCTTGGGAGACCAAGGCTTTTCTTATACCTCTATGAAAATGAAGCCCAAGAGTTTTGGATGTTGACAAAAGTGACTCTATCTAGTAGAATAGTAGATGCGATGAGTCGATAGGCAGTCTTCGGACTGCTATTGAGCATAAGGAGGTCATAACGCAGGAGCGGACCTTGATGAGTTGTGTGAACCTGCTCATCACATGAAGATGCCTCTTAGTCCCTGGTCAATGACTAGGGATTTTTAATTTTCAGAAAATATAACCCAAAAATGCTTTTCAATTTCTGGAAAAAGTAGTATAATACATCTATTATAGAAATTTTTAGAAAATTCCGAAAGAGGTTATTTATGGGATATACAGTTGCTGTAGTCGGCGCGACAGGTGCTGTCGGAGCTCAGATGATAAAAATGTTGGAAGAATCAACACTTCCAATCGATAAAATTCGTTACCTTGCTTCTGCACGTTCAGCAGGCAAAACTTTGAAATTTAAAGACCAAGATATTACGATTGAAGAAACAACTGAGACAGCCTTTGAGGGTGTTGATATTGCACTCTTCTCAGCAGGTGGTTCGACATCAGCTAAGTATGCACCATACGCAGTTCAAGCTGGGGCAGTAGTAGTAGATAACACATCTTATTTCCGTCAAAATCCAGATGTTCCTTTGGTTGTTCCAGAGGTCAATGCTCATGCACTTGATGCCCACAACGGAATCATTGCCTGCCCTAACTGTTCAACAATCCAAATGATGGTGGCTCTTGAGCCTGTTCGTCAAACATGGGGCTTGGATCGTATCATCGTTTCAACTTACCAAGCAGTCTCTGGTGCAGGTATGGGAGCGATTCTTGAAACACAACGTGAACTTCGTGAAGTCTTGAATGATGGTGTGAATCCACGTGATTTGCATGCGGAAATCTTGCCTTCAGGTGGTGACAAGAAACACTATCCTATCGCCTTTAACGCTCTTCCGCAAATCGATGTCTTCACAGACAATGATTACACTTACGAAGAGATGAAGATGACCAAGGAAACGAAGAAAATCATGGAAGATGACAGCATCGCAGTGTCTGCAACATGTGTTCGTATTCCAGTCTTATCAGCTCACTCTGAGTCAGTTTATATCGAAACAAAAGAAGTGGCCCCAATCGAAGAAGTGAAAGCAGCTATCGCAGCCTTCCCAGGTGCAGTTCTTGAAGATGATGTAGCTCATCAAATCTATCCACAAGCCATCAATGCAGTTGGTTCACGTGATACCTTTGTTGGTCGTATCCGTAAAGACTTGGATGCAGAAAAAGGAATCCACATGTGGGTTGTTTCAGATAACCTTCTCAAAGGTGCTGCCTGGAACTCAGTTCAGATTGCAGAAACGCTTCATGAACGTGGATTGGTTCGTCCAACAGCTGAGTTGAAATTTGAATTAAAATAGTCATATCGTTTAGGAGTTCAGATGAACTCCTTCTTTGAAATAGAGAGGTGTTTCTCATGTCTTATCAAGATTTAAAAGAGTGTAAAATCATCACGGCCTTTATTACCCCTTTCCATGAGGATGGCTCCATCAACTTTGATGCCATTCCAGCCTTGATTGAGCATTTATTGGCCCATCACACAGACGGCATTCTTCTAGCTGGAACGACTGCTGAGAGTCCGACCTTGACCCACGATGAGGAGTTGGAACTCTTTGCGGCTGTACAAAAGATTGTTAATGGACGTGTTCCTTTGATTGCGGGTGTAGGTACCAATGATACACGTGACTCGATCGAGTTTGTCAAAGAAGTAGCAGACTTTGGTGGCTTCGCTGCTGGACTTGCGATCGTACCATACTACAACAAACCTTCTCAAGAAGGCATGTATCAGCACTTTAAAGCTATTGCAGATGCATCAGATTTACCTATTATCATTTATAACATTCCAGGGCGTGTAGTTGTTGAATTAACTCCAGAAACCATGCTTCGCTTGGCTGACCACCCAAATATCATCGGTGTTAAAGAATGTACCAGCTTGGCTAATATGGCTTACTTGATTGAGCACAAGCCAGAAGAGTTCTTGATTTATACAGGTGAAGATGGAGATGCCTTCCATGCCATGAACCTTGGTGCGGATGGGGTTATTTCTGTTGCCTCCCATACAAATGGAGATGAGATGCACGAGATGTTTACTGCCATTGCAGAAAGCGATATGAAGAAAGCTGCAGCTATTCAGCGTAAATTCATTCCTAAAGTCAATGCCCTCTTCTCTTATCCAAGTCCTGCTCCAGTTAAGGCGGTCCTTAACTATATGGGATTCGAAGCTGGACCAACTCGATTACCTCTAGTTCCAGCACCAGAAGAAGATGCTAAACGCATTATCAAAGTTGTCGTAGATGGCGACTACGAAGCAACTAAGGCAACTGTAACAGGTGTCCTTAGACCAGATTACTAATAAAGACAATAAAATCCATGACCGCAAGAAGGATCATGGATTTTTCTTATTTTCCTAAACAGAATTGGCTAAAGAGTTGGGTGATGAGTTCATCAGGTGCGGCATCTCCAGTGATTTCTCCGAGAATTTCCCAAGTACGGGTCAAGTCAACTTGAAGCAAATCAACTGGCATCCCCAGTTCCAGCCCTTCATTAACAGCTTGTAAGCTTTCAACGGCCTTTTCAATCAAGGAAATATGACGGGCATTAGATAGGTAAGTAGCATCTTGCTCGACCAAACCAGCATTTTCAAAGAAGAGATTGTTGATGCGCTCTTCAATCTTATCGATGTTTTGGTTTTTAAGAACTGAAATACGGATGACATCTTCAGGTAGTTCCGAAGTTTCAATCGCTTCAGGCAGATCAGTTTTGTTAAGCAGAATAATGCGGTTGGTATCTTGGCTGATTTCTAATAGTTGGCGATCTTGGGAGGTCAGTGGCTCACTGGCATTTAATACTAGTAGTACCAAGTCAGCTTCCTTGAGGGCTTTTCTCGAACGCTCAACACCGATCTGCTCCACGATATCATCTGTTTCCCGGATACCGGCTGTATCAATCAATTTGAGAGGAACCCCGTTAATGTTGACGTATTCTTCGATGACATCGCGTGTCGTACCAGCGATGTCTGTTACGATGGCCTTATCTTCACGCAGGAGATTGTTGAGAAGACTGGATTTCCCAACGTTGGGGCGTCCGATGATAGCAGTGGAAATTCCCTCACGAAGGATTTTACCGCGACGAGCTGTTCTAAGGAGATTGGTTAGCAATTGTTCAAACTCCATAGTCTTCTCGCGGACAACTGCAGTAGTGGCTTCTTCAACATCATCATACTCAGGATAGTCAATATTGACCTCAACTTGGGCAAGTGTATTGAGGATTTCTTGGCGAGTATTATTTATGAGGTCAGAAAGAGAACCGTCCAATTGTTTGACTGCGATATTCATAGCCTTGTCTGTCTTGGCACGGATGATGTCCATCACTGCCTCAGCCTGTGTCAAGTCCACGCGACCGTTTAGAAAGGCGCGTTTGGTAAATTCACCAGGTTCTGCTAACCGAGCTCCTTCACGGATAGCTAGTTGGAGAATCTCATTGGTCACCGCAATCCCACCGTGAGTGTTAATCTCGATAATATCCTCACGAGTGAAGGTCTTTGGAGACTTCATAGCTCCAACCATAACTTCGTCCATGACCTTCCCTGTCTGCGGGTCAACAATGTGACCGTAGTTGAGGGTATGGCTTGCAACCTTGCTCAAGTCTTTTCCTTTAAAAATCTTTTGCGCAATGGCAAAACTATCTGTTCCGCTCAAGCGGACAATACCAATGGCTCCTTCACCTAGTGGAGTAGAGATAGCAGCGATGGTATCAAATTCACGTGTAATCATACTATTTCCTTTTGTATTTCTTTTCTTAGGATAGGTATCCAAGCATCTCTTCAAATTGTAACAAAATTAGACTATTTCTTCAATGGATGCTACTTGGATATTGAAAAAGCCTAAGCAATTCTGCTTAAGCTGGTTTATTTGGTGCGCATTTCACCTTGAGGGAAGTAGGTTCCTTCTGGCATGTCGTTGATGATGACATGAACGGCTGATTGAGGTGCTCCAGTGTTACGGACAACAGCTTCCGTTACTTCCTTAGCAAGAGCTTTCTTTTGCTCGAGCGTGCGACCTTCAAATAAATCGATGCGTACAAATGGCATAATAGCTTCCTCCACTAGTTTGTGATTTCTTCTATTTTACCACATTTTGCCGTTTAAAGCTTCAGAAAATTATGATATACTAGAATGTAGCAAAAATTTAGAAATGGACGTGAAATAGAAGCATGGCACAGTTGTATTATCGTTATGGGACCATGAACTCTGGTAAGACGATTGAGATTCTCAAGGTGGCCTATAACTACGAGGAGCAAGGAAAG